>CAZFGJ010000176.1:0-5744 GCA_964518445.1 uncultured Solirubrobacteraceae bacterium | reverse complement strand
TTCGTCGTCGACGAGGACGATCTTGGTGACCTGCTTCGGTGCCGCGAAGGCGGCGACGACCAGGTTGTAGGGCGCCGCCGGCGGCGGGGGCGAGGCGATTTCGCTCAGCAGCGGGCGATCGCCGACCAGCGAGTGGGTCAGCTGCAGGGCGTACCAGTCGGGGCGCGCCGTGAGCCGCCCGGCGGAGGCCGCCGCGGGGTCGGTGGCGCAGATCGGGGTGTAGCCGGGGCAGTTGTTGGGGTTGCCCTGCAGGTTGATCCCGACGGTTCCGGCAGCCATGGCCTGGGTGATGTAGGCGCTTGCCCAGAGCGCCGAGGCGAACGTGTTGCTGATTCCCGCGACGCCTCCGCAGGAGACCGAGTTTGTCTCATCCATGCGGAAGGGGATCCGCTGGGCTCTGGCGACGGTCAGGTAGGTGGTCAGGGAGCGCGCCTCGAGGCCGCGGATGGGAGGGCTCAAGAGCTGTTCGATCGAGGGCGGCGGGAGCTTGGCGCAGCCGAGGGGGTAGTGATGGCCGGTCAGCAGCGCAGGCGTCTGGCTGAGAGCCTCGGTGAAGCCCCAGTCGGGGAAGATCCCCGAACCCGACACGTCGGGGCCGGCGATCCTCACCCCGGGCGTCAGGCGGCCGATCGCTTCGCGGTAGGTGGCGACCTGTTCCTCGTAGCCCTGGGAGCCCCAGGGTCCTTCGCGGAAGCCATGGCGCCCGTAGGAGTCGGGCTCGTTGCCGATCTCCACGGCCGTCAGGTAGGGGCCCAGGGCGGCGTGAGCCGAGGCGACCTCGCGGGCGGCAGCTTCGGGGTCGTAGTGAGCCATGCCGACCGTCAGCAGGACACTCCACCCGCTGCGCTTGGCGAGTGTCCCCAGAGCCTTCATGTCGGACGGGCCGATGACGCTGGAGGCCCATGGCGGAGCCGGCGTGGCGGAGTCGCTCCAGGCGACGTTCTGGTCTGCCGTGACGCCGCCGAAGCGGAGCATCCCCGGACCGACCGAACGGAGCAGGCCGACAAGGTTGCCCTGAGAGCCGTCCTTGGCGAGCTCGGCCAGGGCGGCCACCTCGAAGGAGAGGCCCAGGAACCGCGCCGGCACCGGGCGTCCGGCGGCGTAGCGGTTGATCGTGACCGCCACGGGTCCCGGTGCCTGTCCCTGTTCAGGGGCTTCTCCGGCGGCTGGCGCAGCGGGAGCGCCCACGAGCAGGCCGAGCAGGAGGAGGGCCAGGGCGATCGGTGCTCGCCTAGGCGAGCCTCGCCGGGCGGGGGTTGTTTCTCTGCGTCTCATTGGGGGGACTCCCATCTTGGCGTGCTGCGGCCCGCCGGCGTCGCACCAGGCTGCGAGCACCGCTCGGGAACGGGCGAGCTCAGCCGCCGGGGGGACCCTGGACGGCTACCCGGGAGATGGTGGTGAGGGACTGGTAGTAGACGTCGCGGCCGAAGCCGGGGGCGGGGAACAGGTAGCCCTGGGTGGGGGAGGGGACTCCCAACCGGGCCTTCTCGGCGCCGCTGTCGAGATCGAGGACGACCAGCTGGTCGCTGCCGGTGCGCAGCGAGGCCCGCCGGGCCCGGGCGGAGTTGGCGAGCATCTGTACCGCGGGCCGGGACAGCCGCCGGAGCGCGGGGCGCCGCAGGAGGGGGAGATCGATCCAGTCCTGAACGATCAGCTCGCGGGTCCGGGGGTAGAGCAGGAGATGCCCGGCATGGGCGAAGCCGTCACGACGCCAGAGCGGCTCGAGCTCATCACCCACCAGACGCCAGGCCCGCAGGACGGCGTTCCCGGCGTCATAGGCGACGACCACGCCCTCGGCCTCCTCCCAAGCGGGGGGATTCGACTCGGTCCCATAGGGCAGCCCGCTGATCTCGACCGAGCGGACTGCCTCCTGATCGTCCTGCCTGGCCCACCAGAGCCGGAGGGGATCAGGGGAGCGCCCCGTTCCCAGCATCGTGCGGTCGGTGTCGTTGCGGCCGTTGTCCATCCAGAGAACATGCTCGGGTGTGATGACCGGATCCCAGCCGTAGCTGCGGCCCGGCGCCGGGCCATAGGTGGGTCGCCACCGCTGATCGATCTCCAGCCGCTCCGAGTCCCGGTCGAGCCGCAGGCGCATCAGCGTCTGCGTTCCAACGGCGATGACGCTCTCCCCGTCGCCCGAGAGACGGGCCACCGACGGCTCGGGAAGCAGCAGGGGGGCGGCCACCGGCAGCAGGGTCTCGGGGTCGAGGACCGAGACGGTCGAGCGCTCCCGGCCCTCGGGGGCGTCGCAGTCCTTCATGACGAGCTCGCCCCCGTCGAGCAGGACGAACGAGTTGTGGGGGCGCTCGACCGGCAGGTGGTGGGAGGCCAGCAGCTCGAGCTCCGGGCTGAGGCGGTGGGCCCAGGAGCCGAAGACGACGTGCAGGCTGCCGTTGCGATGCGCCGCGATGCCTCCGGGCCAGAAGATGCCGCCCGGCAGCCGGGGGCTCGCGGCAACCACCTCCAGCGTGATCGGGTCGAGTCGCTCCACCCAGGCCTCTACCGGCCTGGAGCGAGGGCCGCCGAAGCCGGGAATGTCGTGGCGCAGGGCATAGAGCTCGCCGGGGTCTCGCAGGACGAGCGAATCCGTCGCGAAGGCTTCGATCGAGGCGCTCACCTCGAGGCGCTCGTCCCCGGCCAACCCCAGCCCGGGAAGCCCTTCGACGACACAGCGGCGCATCGGGCCGCCGTCCTCACAGGTCCAGGGCCGGGGCCAGTAGGCACCCGTCGTCTGGAAGCCGGCGGGTGAGGGGGGCGCGGCGTCGAGAGGACCTTGCACTCGAGCGAGTCTAGGTGGCTCCTTCAGTCCCCGTATTAATCCCGGATGGGCGGGGACGGCTCGCCAGCGAGCCTCTGCAAATGGCCTTCAGACCCGGAAGAGCGCTGTTTCTGGCATCAGGGATCGGGGTGCTCTACGGGCTGCTTCTGCGCGGCCCGGTCCTCCGTTGGGGCGCGAGCAGGGCCGAGGCCGGTGAGCGCCTTCCGGGGGACGAGCTGCTCGAGCAGGCCGATGGCGTCTCCACCCGGGCGATTGACATCGATGCCCCGCCGAATGCCGTCTGGCCGTGGCTCGCTCAGATGGGTCCTGCGCCGCGGGGAGGCGCCTATACCTACGACTGGATCGAGAATCTGATGGGCCTGGACATGCACAGCACCGATCGTGTCCTCCCCGATTTCCAGCACCCCCAGCCGGGTGAGGAGATCAGCTTCGGCTCAAACACGATGCGCTTCGAGATCATCGAGCCCGAGCATGTCCTAGCGATGAGGACACTGGACGGGAACTGGGCGTGGTCGTTCATCCTCAGAGAGACGCCCGGTGGCACCCGCCTGCTCAGCAGAAATCGCTTTCGTCTCCCTACGCTGGTCGGGAAGATCGGGATGCTCCCGATGGAGCCGGCCTCCCTGGTGATGGAGCGCAAGATGCTCCTGGGGATCAAGCGCCGGGCCGAGGAGCTTGCCGCCGCTCAGCCTCCGGCCAGCGCGCCGGCGTAAACCTGCCACGCGAGTGCGCTCTTCGCCACGAGGCTGAGGATCAGATAGACGCGCTCGGCGAAGGCCGGGTCCGCCCAGCGGCCGCGGCCCCGGTACTGAAGCCACATGTTGACGGCGAAGGTGTTGAACAGCAGGAACAGCGTGAGGAAGATCGCGAAGACGAACCCCGGCACGCCGCGACTGTTTGCCTGCGAGACACCGAGCTGCAGGCCGATCGCGATCCAGGGGACGGCGCCGGCGATGCAGCCGTAGATGAAGGGGCGCCAGTCGACCTTCTCACCGGGCGCATTCGCTCGCTCCATGGCTAGGCCGAAGAGGATCATCGCCGCGTTGACGCCGAACAGGGCGATCAGCGCAACCGCGTCGGTCACGCCGGCGAGCATCGCGATCAGAACGACCATGATCGAGGCGCTTACCGAGTACTCCCACCAGCGCGCCGGATTGACCCCGCGAGAGACGTTCGCGAGATACCAGCGACGCAGCCGGGGCGTCACGACGATCAGATGATCCGCTGCGGCGAGCAGCAGAAACGCCGCGACGGCGAGGTCGATCCTCAGGTTCAAGAGCTGGGCTGGCCCGCCATATTGGTTGGCTCCGGGCGGCCCGGTCATGTAGCGGAGGTTGACCGGCAGCGTCGCGGCCGTCGCGAGGCCCAGAATCAGGAGAGCCTGCGCCAGATGGGTCAGCCCGACGATGATGTTCAGCCGGACAAGTCGCGGCGCGTCGTCCAGGACGGCAGCCGGCGCGGGCACGGCTGCGGGCGTGGGCGAGTTCACAAGCTGAGCATAGGCGCGATCGCTGAGCCTTCAGGCGAGCGGGCCTTCTTGAGCAGTGCGGATGAGAGGACTCGAACCTCCACCTGATTTCTCAGACACGGACCTGAACCGGTCGGCCCCGGAAAACATGGGTCCACCCAAATCCAGAACGCCCGATTTACGGGGTTTCGTGGTCATCTCGGGCGCATCTGGCGGAGCGTTTGTTGCCACGTTGTTGCCACGAGATGGTCATCGCGGTCCCGTCGGCGTGGGCACTCCGAGCTGCCGGCAGATGCCGCGTGCGGTGGGCGGCTTGATCTCGCGATGACGAGGGACGGTGGTGCGCTCTCCCGTCGCTGGGTTCTCCCAGACCTCATGGTTGGCGGCCTGGCGGGCCAGTTTGCAGCCGTGCTCGCCGAGGTGGCGTTCGAGGTCGCGCTTCTTCACGCAGCGATCTCGACGGGCTCCACGATCGCCCACCCAGTCGCCGGGATCTCCTCGCCGCGCTCGCGTCGGTCCTCGAGTACGAGCTCGATCGCCTCGCGCACCATCACGCGCGCTTCGTCGAGGCCCTCACCCTGCGTGTGCACCTCCGGCAACTCCTGTACGTGGGCGTAGACCCAGCCATCGCCTGCGTCCTCAAAGACCACGTTGAATCTGAGTGCGCTCATGCGAGGAACGGTAGCGGGTCCGGGGGCGCCCAGCGCTTTGCGCCTGATGCCGATGCCGGACTCTCCAAAGCACCCGCAGGGGTAGCCCGCTAGCCGCGTGCGCGCCGGAGTTTCGCGGGCATCTCATTAAGGTAGTGCAGGATCTGGCGGGTAAGACGAGCGAGGTCCTCGGCTTCGCCATCGGATACGTCGTCCATGGGATCGAAGTGAGCCCCGACGTTGCCGGTCAGCCGTACCTCGACGGCCCACGTCGCGAGATTGCGGTCGAGGATGTGTGCGTCGGCCATCACGCGAAGTCCGGCTGCAAGGCTGCGTTCGAGTGCGTCTTGCGCCTCCGTGCTACCGCTCTCCCTAACGATGCCCTCGATCGTGCGCCGCAGTACGACCGCCGCGGCACGGGGAGCATGCGCGCTGATCGCGCGCATCGCTTCGGAATAGCAGTCTCGAAGCGGAGCGGGGATCGCCTCATCGAGGTCCGCGGACCCAGGCGGCGGCCACCAGTGGACGCCGCGCCACGTGATCGTCCCACCACCCTTGATCCCATCGCGAGCCGGGTGGTCGCCAATCCACTCCTCCTCGATCACCGCGGTCGCTTGACCGCAGCCCGCACACCGGAGCGAGGACACGCGATCAAGCGCCTCGGGGACCATCTCACCCTCACGCGTCTGACTGTAGGAGCCGCCGAAGCTGATGGGCAGAGAGCCCAACGCCTGGAAGTTCGATGTCCGATCGCATCGCGGGCAGATCCCTGAAGGGTCGGAGGAGTCGGGCGGAGTGTCCGGATCGGACGCCGGGACGTCCTCGCCACGTTGTCCGGGTCGCCGTG
>CAZFGJ010000175.1:0-5759 GCA_964518445.1 uncultured Solirubrobacteraceae bacterium | reverse complement strand
GTGTTCCAGTCGAGGATCGACTCCATCGTGTCCTGGACGCTGAGGATGAAGCAGGCGCTGCACTGCGGGCTCTCCTCGAATCCGACGTTGAACCAGACGGGCGAGTTGAAGGCGGCCATCTGGTGCAGCAGGATGTGGGTCAGCTCGTGGTTGAAGGCCTCTGCGTCGTCCTCTCCGGCGAAGTAGCCGCCCGCGCGGCCCCAGCCGGTGATCGTCCCGGCGACCCGGCTGATCATCTCCTTGACCGAGCGCTCGCGGGCGGGCGAGTCGAGCTAGCCGCGGAAGTACTTCTGGGCGACGATGTTGGTGGCGTTCTGGGACCAGCTCTTGGGGAACTCGACGTTCCGCTGTTCGAATGCGATGTGGTCGCCATGACCGATCCGCGCATCCCGTGTCTCCCACTCGACTGAATCGAAGGGGTGCTTCCCCGAACTGGTGAACAGGCGCCTCATCTGGAGTGCCTGACCGGGGAGTGACCCCTGTGGGATTGTCGGGTGCGAGGCTTCGTTCATCTGACCTTCCTCCTCTGCTGCGCCTGGCGGGCTGGGACCCGCTCGAAAGCTGTTTACGGGTCGACCATAGTCCCGCTCGGGTCGGACAGAAACGGGAGAGGGCAGAGGGCCCGCTTACTCCGACAATTTTAGTTGATCGGGGCCCCCTTCCAGGGGTCCGGAGAGGTTCCCCGGACTAGCGGCCGAGGCGAAGCCAGTCGGTGAATTCGGCCCAGGTCGCGGATGCCCGGAAGCCGCCCTCGGCGAGCGAGTGACGCAGGGAGAGAAGCCAGTGGGGTTCGAACGCGCCGAAGCGGAAGATCGCCCAGATCAGGCATGCCAGGGCGATCAGGCCGGCCACGATGGCGGCCAGCAGGGCCCCGTCGGAGATCTTGCCGCTGCTCTTGGCCGCCGGGGCCGGGGCGGTAGTGATGGTGGTTGTCTTTGTGACGCCCGCTGCGGGGGTGGTGGGGACAGTGGCCGGGTTGCCGGCGGCCGGGACCGGGACGGTGGCGGTCACGGTGCTGGTGCTCGTCCCGCCTGCGGGCCCGCCGGCGGTGGTCGTTTTGGTGATCGTCGCCGTCCTGGTGCTATCGGCCGCTCCTGGAGCGAGGGCTCCGCCGGCGGTCGAGGAGGGAGCGGCGGGATTGGCGACCGCGGCAGCCTGGGCGCCGGAGGGGAGGGCAGCCATCGCGAGGGCGGCGAGGGGCATCGCCAGACGGCCTGCCAGTCTCGGTGTTCGGGGGGTTCTCATGACTGCAGTGATGCTAGTCGGGGGAGGAGCCGGCGAGGAGGTCCCCGATCTCCTCGAGGGCGGCCCAGAGGACCGCCGCCGGTGTGGCCTGGGCGTCGATCGTCCGGATGCGCCGGGGCTCGAGGGCGGCGAGCTCCCGGTAGGCGGCGGCGATCGTCTCGAAGAAGTCCTGGCCCTCGCGCTCCAGCCGGTCGGGCTCCTCGCCCAGCAGACGGGCTCGCCCGACCGCCGCGGGGAGGTCGAGCAGCAGCGTCCGGTCCGGTTCGAGGGGGCCAGTGGCGAATCGGTTGATGAGTCTTATCTGCTCGACGCCGAGCCCTCGGCCGGCGCCCTGGTAGGCCAGTGAGGAGTCGACGAAGCGGTCGAGCAGGAGCAGAGCCCCGGAGGCGAGCCCAGGCTCGATCAGCTGCTCGACCAGCTGGGCCCTGGCGGCGGCGTAGAGGAGCGCCTCGGCACGTGGCGAGACGGGCATCTCCGGGTCGATAAGGAGACTGCGGATGCGCTCGGAGATCTCGACGCCGCCGGGCTCGCGGATCAGCTCGACCGGCTCTCCGCGCGCGGAGAGCGTCTCGGCGAGGCTCCTGGCAAGGGTGCTCTTGCCGGCGCCGTCGATCCCCTCGATCGTGATCAGGCGGCCGGGCGGCATGCCGCCACGCTACCGGTGGGAGGCCCGGGGCGCCCGCCGGAGGGGCGCCTCTAGGATGCCCCTCATGCCGTCCTCGGCGCCAGCCCGTGAAGCGGGTCGCTCAGTTGCCCTGCGCCTGCTTGAGGGGATCGAGCGTCACCCACATGCCCTTGCCGTGCTGGGCCCGGCCCTGGGGCCGGCCGGGGAGCCCTCGCACGCCTATCTCTTCCACGGGCCCGCCGGAGTGGGCAAGCGGGCTGTGGCGAGGGCCTTCGCGGCGGCCCTGCTGGCCGAGGGCGCCGAGGATCCGGACCTGGTCCGCGAACGGGTCCTGCGGGGCGCACATCCGGACATGACCTGGGTCAGCCCCTCGGGAGCGGCCGAGATGCTGGTTGCCGACATCGAGGAGCCGGTGGTCGCCGCGGCGGCCAGGACCCCCTTCGAGTCGGCTCGCCGGGTCTTCGTGATCGAGGCGGCCGAGACGATGAACGAAAACGCCGGCAACCGGCTGCTCAAGACGCTCGAGGAGCCCCCTTCCTTTGCCCACCTGATCCTCTTGAGCGACCGCTGGCAGGACGTGCTGCCGACGTTGGTCTCGCGCTGTCAGAGGGTCCGCTTCGACCCGCTTCCGGCGCAGCTGATCGCCGAGGGCCTGACTGGGGTCGAGCCCGAGCGGGCCATGGCCTGCGCCCGCCTGGCGATGGGCGATGCCGGCCTGGCGTCCCGGCTTGCCGGCGAGGAGGGGATCGCTCTGCGGCGGGCCGCCGAGGCCTACATCCGGGCCGCCCTGAACAGGGAGACCCAGGGCCGGCCCTGGCAGGCGCTGATGGCGGCGGCCAAGACGGCCCAGGAGGGGGCGGGGGAGATGGCCGAGGAACGGATCGCCGGCGAGCTCGAGCTGCTGCCCCCCAAGGAGCGCAAACGTCACGAAAAAGAAGGCCTCGATGCGCGTCGCCGGGCCGAACGCCGGGCCAAGCGCCAGACGCTGGAGCTCGGCCTGCGCCTGAGCGAGCTCTGGCTGAGGGACGTCCTGTGCATCTGCGAAGGGGCCCCCGAGGCGATCCACGGGCTCGACCGCAGAGCCGAGCTGGAAGAGGACGCCGAGGGCGAGTCCTCATCGCGGCTGCGGGAGGCGATCGAGCTCGTCGGTGCGAGTGCGCTGAGCCTGACGGTCAACGTCAGCGAGGAGCTCGCCCTGGAGGCGCTGGCCTTCAGGATCGAAGCGCTCTGAGACAGGTTCCGGGGCGCGCGGGGAGCCCGGCTGAGGGTCAGAGCCCGGCGGCGATCGGCCCGAGGTTCGGCTCGAGGCCGAACATCTCGAAGGCCATGAAGCGGGAGAAGAGCTCGTTTTCGGGGCCGTGGAAGTCGGCCGACCCGGTGGTCAGCATCTGAAGCTCGGCGGCCCGGGCCGCCAGCAGCTCGGTCTGGGTCTGATCGTGGGTGAGGTAGAAGGCCTCGACTCCGTCCATGCCCAGCTCCTTGAAGCGGTCCAGCGTCCGCAGGACTTCCTCGGGGTCCTCGATGTCCCAGAAGGGATGGGCCCAGATGGCGACGCCGCCGGCCTCGTGGATCGCCTGGACGGCCTCGCCCACGGTGGGCGTCTGGCGCAGGCGGAAGGCCGGGCGGCCCTCGATCAGGTAGCCCCTGATCAGCGAGCCGATGTCGTCGATCTTCTCCTCGGCCAGCCGGTCGGCGTTGGCGGGGGCGCGCAGGACCGCTCCGGCCAGGTGGGGCCTGCCGATCGGTTTGCCCGCGGCGATCCGCTCCTGGATCTCCGCTTCGTCAAGCTCGAAGCCGACCTCCTTCAGCCCGTCCCGCATGCGCAGGGTGCGCTGCTCGCGGTCGGCCAGGAACTCGGCCAGTTTGCTCGTCATGGTCGGGCCGGTGTGATCGATGCAGTAGCCCAGGATGTGAAGTTCCCTGGGGACGGGCGAACCGTCGTCGACGGCCGAGATCTCGACCGAGGAGACGACCTTCACGCCAAGCTCCTCACCCGCGGCGATCGCCTCCGAGACGCCCGAGATGGTGTCGTGGTCGGAGAGGGCAAGCAGCTCCACCCCGGCCTCCGAGGCGCGGGCCACCACGTCGCGGGCGGACAGGACGCCGTCGGAGTTGGTCGAGTGTGATTGAAGGTCGAACTTCAGGGCCACGCCCCGGAGCGTATGGGATCGCTCAGGAGTTGGCCGCCTCGTGGGAGGAGAGCTCCTCCAGCGGAAGGGTCAGTCCGCGAACCCGGCGGCCGATCGATTCGCGCAGTCGCCTGACGGCTGCGTGGTAGCGGCGCGCCCTCTGGCTGATCAGGACGCTGGACTCTTCCCCGGCCCGCTCGAGCTTGCCGTAGGCGGCGTCCGTCTCGATCGCCCGCAGGCCCGCTTCGAGCCAGATGACTTCGAGGTAGGCGACGGCGGCGCCGGCGTCCTCCTCGTCGATCGTCCCGGGCTGCTCGAGCTGGCGCAGGATCGGGATCACCTTGTTGGCGAGCCAGCGCTGCTCCGCGTGAACGCGCAGCAGAAGGCAGATGTCGGCGGGGTGATCGGTGTCGGTCATGGGGGTCATCCGGGGCTGTTCCTGGTGCGGCCTGCTGTGGGGTTCGACAGGCCGGGGAGGCTGCTTTAGGAGAACGGTTCCGGTTCCACGCTTCGACCACGCCAGAGCTCTCCAAACGTCTACAGAGGGGGTGAATTCAAGAGATGAGCAGCTTTGGGCCGATGAAGAAGAAGGACCCAAACGGGAAAGGACGATGCACGCAGCAGAGAGCGATCCGATCGGCCGCAAAGCCGGACAGTACGCACGGGCGACCGTGTTGCGTCTGCGTATGCGAACGCTGATGGGGCTGGGGATCCTGGCGGTCTGCACCGCCTTCCTGGGGCGGGTCAACGGCCTGCATGCCCCGCTGTTCCTGGCATCCGAGGTGGCCCTGCTGGCCAGCATGTTCGCGATCTCCCGCTACATCCTCCCGGTGGTCGAGCGCCGTGACCGGGGCGCCATGGCCGAGGAGCAGGTGGGGGCCCTGCTGGATGGCCTGCCCCACGAGAAGTGGCGTGTCGTCCATGACGTCAGCCTGGGACGGGGGAATGTCGATCACATCGTCATCGGCCCCCCTGGCGTATTCACGATCGAGACGAAGAGCCACCCCGGGCCGATCAGGGCCAGCCGCGTGCACGGCGCCATGCTCTCCCAGGCGCAGGCCCAGGGACGTGCCATCGCCTGGGTCACGGGCGTACAGGCCGAATCGCTGATCGTCTTCAGCCGGGCCTGGGTCGATCGCCCGGGAGCCCGGCGCAAGGGCGTGCGGATACTCCCGGCCCGGATGCTCGTGGGGTTCCTCGAAAAGCGGCCCACGACGCTGACCCAGGGCGACATCGAGCGGACCCACCGCTCGCTTGCCACGGCCGTCCGCCAGCAGCGCCAGCGGGGCCGGACACCCGCCGAACGCTGGGCCCTGATCCGCTGAGCGACGAGGTCCGCGCCCGCGGCCCGGCAGGGGTACCGTGTAGTCATGGCCGTAGCCACCAGGGTCGACCCCCAGCCGGCGGCATCGCCGGGGGGCTCGCCCGAGCCGGGGCTCCCGCCGGGGCCACGCATCCCGGCGATCCTGCAGACGCTGGCCTGGACGCTCGCGCCGACCTGGTTCATGGACAGCTGCGCAAAGCGGCTGGGGGAGATGTTCACGGTCACCTTCGCCCCGAGCGGGATGAAGTTCGTGATGGTCTCCGACCCCGAGTCGGTCAAGACGATCTTCACCGCCCCCGCCGAGGTCGCGCCCTCGGCTGCCGGCAACTCCCCCGTGCGCCCCGTCATGGGGGACAGCTCGGTGGTCGTCCTGACGGGCCCCGAGCACATGCGCCAGCGCAAGCTCCTGCTGCCGCCCTTCCACGGCGAGCGGATG
>CAZFGJ010000174.1:0-5766 GCA_964518445.1 uncultured Solirubrobacteraceae bacterium | reverse complement strand
GGCCGGGCGGATCTGGAAGACGATGTGCGGTTCGGAGGGTTCGCCCGGGGAGGGTGTCCCGCCGCCCACGTGGCCGAGGACCGTTCCCGCGATCACCTGCGAGCCGCGCCGGAGCGGATGGAGGTAGACCTCGTTCGAGCCTTCCGTGAAGGCCTTCACTTCGGGCGCCACGGTGGCCGGCGTGCTCGCGGGGGCGGGAGTCGGCGCGGTGGGAGTGCTCGTCGCGGGAGCCGGCGCGGATTCCAGGCCCGCCGCGGCGCCCAGTGACAGCCCCGAGACCGTGCCGCTTTCGGAGATCGGAGAACGGGCCTGGACGCCCGCGCTGGCCGGGGCCGTCGGCGTCGCTTCCTGTGGCGCTCCGGCGTGTTCGATCTTCGAGCTGACAGTCGAGTCCACATGCGGCTGAAGCACCGGGTACACCGTCGAGACGTCCCCGAGCTCGGCGTAGACGTAGGTGTTGCCATAGGCGTCCTTCAGCGCGACGAACCGTCCCAGCGTCGGGGAGTCGCCCAGCTGCACGACCTCGCCGTCCTGGGTCGCGATCACCGGCGAGGAGGCCGGAGCGTAGATCGCCGTCCCGACGAGCGTCTTCGAATGGCCGTCCGCGCCCTTCACGGCCGGGAACGCGTCGCTGAAGTGAGCCGCCGCGTGAATCGGGAAGCGTGCCTCCGTGAGGCCGGTGATCGCGCCGAGGAGTTCCGAGGGCGTGCCGCCCAGGAGCTGGGCGCGCAGCATCACCGAGCTGACGTAGGCCTGCGAATGGTTGTAGGAGTAGATAGCCGCCCGGATGTTTCCGGCGCCTCCCGCGGCTCGCAGGTAGCGCGCCGCCGCGAAGATCGCATCGGCCGGGTTGTAGGGATCCTGGAAGCCGTCCCCGTTGGCGTCGACGCCGTACTGCACCCATGAGGAGGGAAGGAACTGCATCCACCCCTCCGCCCCTGCGCTCGAGACGCTCAGATCCCGCCCGTAGTCGGTCTCCACCTCGTTGATCGCCGCCAGCACCTGCCAGGGGATCCCGTAGGCCGCACCGGCGGCCTGGAATATCGGCAGTAGGAAGGGCGGCACCTGGAAGCTTTCGATGAAGAACGACGGCACCCCCGCGATCGAGCCCTGAAGCGCCAGGGGCAGCGACGGCGTCAGCGTCGAGGGCTTGGCGGCCTTGTGCTTGGCCCGGATCTGCGCTCCCGCGCCACCCGTCTTGCCTTCGGTCGAGGAGCCCTTGGAACCACCCGAGGCGGGGGCGCTCCCCTTCGACGGCGAACCGCCGCTGGGAGTCTGCGAGAGCTGCCCCTGGATCTGCGGTGCTTCTTCGGCCGGTGCAGCCGGTGTCGTCGGCGTCGCCGCTGTGGTTTCGCCGGGCGTCGTCGGAGCCGGGGCTTCCGGCGAGGGCAGCGTCGTCGTCGGGACCGACTGCGCTTCGGGTTCGGCGGCGAGTCCCGTGGTGGGCAGGGCCAGCGCAAGGATGCCCAGCAGCAGCACGAGGAGAGGGAGCGGGCGACGGAGATGGCTCATGGCTCGATCAGTTCCCCAGCAGGTAGTTGAGGAGCAGTCCGTCAGCTTCGGAGCCTTCGGCGGATGGCGAGTAGTAGGTGGTGCCCGAGGTCGAGCCGCCGACCGGCTGGGCACTGCCCGCGGAGGCTTCGCCGGCCGCCGAGCCGCCGATGTATTCGGCCGGGCTGGTCTTGCCGGGGTACTGGGCGATCGCCTGAGCCGGCGTCGCGCCGTTGATCACGGCGATCGTCCTGAGCATCTGCAGGTTGGCACCCGAGCCGATGCTCGCCTTCGTCGCGCTCGCTTCGCCGCTGGTGCCCACGTGCCGGTTGCAGCCGGAGGTCTGTTCGGGCTGGTATTTGACGCAGATCCCCGCCACGCCCTCCGTGCGGAGGAAGTGACCCAGGGCGTCGTATCCGTTCGCAGCGCCCGCTCCCAGGAAGATGAAGTCCATTACGCGCTCGAGCCCACCGGTTTGCTTGAGGCTCGTGAACAGTGATGCCAGGTTGGTTGAGAAGGGCACGGCCGCTGTGCCGAGACCTTTCAGCTGCGCCAGCAGCGGTTTGGTCGCCACCAGCGCAGGACCCGAGGTTTTCGAGGTCTTGCCCAGGGTCACCAGGAATTTTTCCGAGCTCTTCGAGAAGGCCGGCAGGTGCGTGAAGGCTTCGTTGATCCCCGGAGCCGCCTTGTTCAGGTCGGTGAAGGCCGGGGCTGTCTGTTCGGCGAAGCGCTGAAGGCGTTCCATCGCCGGGCCCAGCTCGCGCAGGAACGGGGGGAACAGCTTGAGGTTCTGTTCAAGCGCCCCGCGGTGAGCCGCCGTCGCCTGGGAGACCTTGTTGCTTTCGACCAGGAAGTTGGCGACCTGCTTGCGGACACGGGCGAAGGGGCCGAGGGCCTTGTCGGAGTCGACGGCCAGCTTGGCCAGGACCTTGTTCTCGCCCGCGAGGATCGCCAGCACGCGGTCGAATTCCCGCAGCGCCGGGTTGGCCCGGCGGATCACTGCTTTCAGGTCGCTCCCCCGCCCGGCCAGACCCGCTCCAAGTTCGTTGAGGATGATCGTCAGGCGCTGGCGTTCGGGCAGGCGGCTGATGTCGCCCAGCAGATCGACGTCGACCGGGCTGCTGGTCTGCTGGACGGGAAGGAGGTACTCACCGGAGCCTTCGAGTCCGTTGGGGATCTTCTTAAGGGGCGGCGGGAGCGGCGTCCCCTCGACCCGCGGCTGGGTCGGGAGGCAGTCGACATACTTCTCGCCGATCAGCGCCTGCGGGCGAACCGTGCACGTCGCATCCGAGCGGAAGTCCTTGAAGCCAGGCTCGCTGATGCGAAGAACCACGGCGGCCTTGGCCTGAGGCGTCGGCGTCACGGAGGTGACCGTGCCGACCTTCACGCCGTCGATCTTCACCTCCTCGCCCGAGATGATGTTCCCGGCGTCGTCGAAGATCGCGCGGACCTTGTACTGACCTCCGTTGGAGCCGCCCGCCGACATGGAGAGCAGCAGTGCAGCGGCGAGACACGCCAAGCCGGCGATGCCCACCACCACCCTCCTGAGCCCCACGCTCTGCGTTCTCACCCCATATCCCTTCCCTCGATTACAACGGGGCGGACGTCCCCACCTGATTCGGCAAGGCCGCCCGCCCCCTCTTTCTGCTGCGCTTGAGCTTACGCCCTCACGGGCGCAGACTCCTCATCCGACTCCTTACTTTTTCGAAGGACAAGGAGCCTTGTAGGTCTTCGTGACCTCCTGTTTTTCAAGTCCACCGAGGCCCGCGAAGGTGATTTCGGTCTTCAGCGGGAAGCCGCCCTTGGGGCACTTGGTCGGAAGCCGGCCGTAGTAGATCGTCTTGCCTTTGCTCTTGTAGGCGGAGCCGACCTTGACCGAGATGCTCGTGACCGACGCGTCCTGGGCGCCCGGCACCGTTTCAACCAGCGGGATCGCTGAGATCAGCTCGTGGCTGAACAGCCCGCTCGAGTTGACGTAGTGAGCCGTCGAGATGATTTCCAGAATCGTCGGTTCGTGACCGAACGTGAAGAACTCGAGGCCACCGCCGGGGGCGTAGAACGATTCCAGCGTCGCTTCCTCAGGCACGATTTTCGTGCCGAAGGCGACCTCGCCCTGGACTTTGCCGACGGGACCGGCCTGCGAACCCTTCGGGCAGGCTTTCGGACCCGCACCGGTCGGTTCAAGCGTCGAGACGGGGCAGGTCGGGAAGCCCGTCGGGTGCAGCACCGCGCCCTTCGGGAGATAGAAGTTGATGCCTTCCAGCGGCGGCGGGAACCCGCCGTATTCGGTTCCCGAGATCGTGTATTCGGCCTGGAGGGCTGCGCCGGCTCCAAGAATGTTCCACGTGTGCGGGAAGCCGGCGATCGGCACGGCCTTCGCTTTGAACGTCACAACCGGCGTCGCTGCCGCAAAGCTCGGGAGCGCCAGCGCGAGCGCACTGAGCCCCAGAACGGCAAGACAGGTGGATGCTCTGCGCATCTGTATCTCTCCTCGTTTGATGGACAGGACCGCCTCGATCCGGGTAGTCCGGAGCCAAGCCGGTCCGGCGACATCGAGATCCCCCGCAAATCGCGGAGGAACAGTGGCGAGTTCCAAGGCGGAACCTTACCCGTAGTGCGAGATGTCATCAAGTTGGAACCGCCGGTTCCGGCCCGCGCTGCAAGGCTGCTGTCAGACAGATCTCCGACCCTGGGCAAACCTGGCCATAGCTGACCCTGAAGCTGAAGCTCAGGGTTGGCCGGGAAGGCTCAGGCTGAGAGCTCGAGCTGGTCGCTCGAGTAGCGAACGTCGAGAGGCTCCAGCACGACACCTCTGGGGCCCTCTTCGACGACTCCCCCGAGGATCGCATCGAGGCCCAGCTCGCCGGCGATCGAGACGACCGATGCGCCACTCCCGGCGGCGCAGTAGACGGCGAACCCCGAACCCATGTTGAAGGTGGAATAGGCCGCCGCGTTGTCCAGCCCCGCCTGCTCGGCCAGGAACGCCAGCACGGGAGGAACCGGCGGGAGCGCCGAGATCCGGTAGGTCAGCTCGCGGGAGGGCCGCATCAGCTTAAGCAGGCCATGACCGGTGATGTGGCTCAGATAGCTCACCGGCACGGCGCGCTCCAGCAGCGCAGCAACGAGCGGGACGTAGATCACCGAGGGCTCCAGCAGAGCCTCACCGAAGGTTTCGCCACCGGGGATCTCCGTCGCGTAGCCGCCCGGCAGCCGGCCGGCGATCAGCCGTGCCAGCGATGCTCCGTTGGCGTGCAGGCCGCTGGCCGCCACGAGCACGATCTCATCGCCCGGGGAGAGCTCATCGCCCAGGATCGCCCCGCGGCCGTCGGGCGTCGCGCCCACCGCGGCACCCGCCAACTCGATGTCGCCCTCGGCGAGCAGACCCGGGAGCGAGGGAGACTCCCCCCCTCCCCAGGTGCAACCCGCGTCAGAGCAGGCTCGGTGCCATCCCTCGACCAGGGCCTCAGAGCGGCTCGCCTCGGCGTACCACTCGGAGGAGCCGGTCGCGAAGTACGCGTTGACGACAACCGGAAGCGCTCCCACGCAGCAGAGGTCGTTGACGATCGCGGCGACCGTGTCGTAGGCCACGTCGGCGAAGCGGTTGATGCCCAGCTGCTCGAACACGGCCCGCGAGATCATCGACTTCGTCCCGAGCCCCTCGACGACGAAGGCCAGTGTCTGAGAACCCATCTCGAACACGAAGGCCGGCTCGCCACGCGAGGCGTCAAGCGCCGTTGCGCCCCTCGCGGCCATCAGCGGCGAGGTGGCCAGGGCACGGGCCATCGCCAGGCGCTTGCCGGCGTCAAGCACCTCGTAGTCCACTCCCGCCGCGCGGTAGCTCGCGCCATCTGTGCTCATCGGGGATGATCCTAAAGCCCTGCCGCCACCGAGGAGGACCCGATGGATTTTCAACCGAGCCAGCGCTGCACAGATTTCATCGAGCGCCTGAACGCGTTCATGGACGAGCACATCTACCCCGCCGAGGAGGTCTACGAGCAGCAGCGCCTCGACTCCGGCAACCCCCACTTCCACCCTCCCGTGATGGAGGAGCTGAAGGTCAAGGCACGTGAGGCCGGGCTGTGGAACATGTTCCTGCCCGACCCCGATCACGGAGCCGGCCTCTCAAACGCCGACTATGCACCCCTGGCCGAGATCCTCGGCCGCGCGGCGATCGCCTCAGAGGCCTGCAACTGCTCGGCCCCCGACACCGGCAACATGGAGGTCCTCCATCAGTTCGGCGCGGACGAGCAGAAGGACCGCTGGCTCAAACCCCTC
>CAZFGJ010000173.1:0-5772 GCA_964518445.1 uncultured Solirubrobacteraceae bacterium | reverse complement strand
TTTCCTGACCTCGGGCGTCGACGAGGGGGCCCACCGGGCGATCGGTGCCCTGCCGCGCGGGCGCGGCGTCCTCGGCCTCCTGATCGATCATCCGACGCCCCTGCGGATGGCCGACGTCGGCGAGAGTCCCGCGAGCTACGGCTTCCCGGCCGGGCATCCGACGATGACGAGCTTCCTTGGCGTGCCGATCGTGATCCGTGGCGAGGCCTGGGGCAACCTCTACTTGACCGAGAAGGAGACCGGCGAGTTCACCGAGGCCGACGAGCAGGCCGCGATGATCCTCGCGCAGTACGCCTCGATCGCGATCGAGAACGCCCGCCTCTACGAGACCAGTGAGAGCCGTCGCTGCGAGCTCGAAAAAGCCCTCCGCGGCCTCGAGGCGACGCGCGATGTCGCGGTGGCGATCGGCGGTGAGATCGGCCTCCAGCATGTGCTCGAGCTGATCGTCAAGCGGGGCCGGGCGCTCGTCGGTGCCCGCAGCCTGGTCATCATGCTGCGCGAGGGCGACGCGCTGGCGGTCCACGCCAGCGCCGGGCATGCCGAGAGCGTCCCCGGCGTGCGCCTGCCGATCTCCGGGTCCACCTCCGGGCAGGTTCTCGAACGGGGCCAGCCGGAGCGCATCACCGATGTCTCCTCGCGGCTGCGGATCGCCCCTCGCGAGTTCGGCGTGCAGGACGCACGGACGGCGATGCTCGTGCCGATGCTCTACCGCGGCGCCGGCCTGGGGATTCTCGCCGCCTTCGATCACGGAGAGAACAGGGGCGTCTTCAGCGAGGAAGACGAGCAGATGCTGAAGACCTTCGCGGCCAGCGCGGCGACCGCCGTGGCGCTTGCGCAGAGCGTTCAGAGCGATCGACTGCGCTCCTCACTTGCCGCAGCGGACGCCGAGCGTCGCCGGTGGGCGCGGGAGCTCCACGACGAGACGCTTCAAGGCCTCGGAGGCCTGCGCCTGCTTCTCTCCTCGGCGGTTCGCAGCGAGGACCCCGAGCGCTCCCGGGAGGCGATGCGCGAGGCGATCGGGCATATCGAGCAGGAGATCGAAAACCTGCGGGCGATCATCACCGAGCTGCGCCCCGCGGCGCTCGACGAGCTGGGCCTCGCGACGGCGATCGATGCGCTGCTCGACCGCCACCGCGAACAGAGTGGCCTGATCGTGGAGGCCAGCGTGGACCTCGGTGCCGAGGGCGAGGACCGCGGTTTGGACGTCGAGCTCGAGACGGCCGTCTACCGACTGGTTCAGGAGGCTCTGACGAATGTCTCCAAGCACGCCCACGCCCAGTCTGTTCGGGTGATGGTGAAGCGCGAGGACGGTCGCATAGCGATCGAGGTCGCTGACGACGGGCAGGGCTTTGACACGGCCCGGGCCACCGACGGATTCGGGCTCGCGGGCATGCGCGAGCGAGTGACACTGGCCGGCGGAACGCTCTCGATCGAATCGGGTGAGGCCGGGACGACGCTTTCGGCCACCCTCGCCGAGCTCGCGCCGGGCGGCAGATCAGCCCGAGAGAAGGCCGCGAGCTAGCGCGTAGCGCACCAGTTCCGCTCTGGTCCGCAGGCCGAGCTTCTGGTGGATGCGGGCACGGTGGGTCTCGACGGTCCGGGGGGAGAGCTTCAGCATCCGAGCGATTTCGACGCTGGTGTGGCCGAAGGCGATCAGCTGCAGGACCTCGGCCTCACGCGGGCTGAGGTGCTCGTCGGTGAGCGCGCCACGCAGCGCCGCAAGACGAGCGGCGACGCGAGGCGTCACGTAGGTGTTGCCTTCCGCCGCGGCGCGAACGGCCGTTGGGAGCTCCTCCTCGGCGTGGTCCTTCAGCACGAACCCGGTTGCCCCGGCGGCAAGCGCGCGCTGGGCGAAGCCCGGGTTGTCCTCCATCGTGATCACGACGATCTGAGTGTCCGGCGCGGCGCGCCGGAGGTTGCCGATCGCCGGGAGGCCTGAGCCGTCCGGCATGCCGAGATCGAGTACGAGCACCCGCGGCTGGTGGCCGTGCACATGGCGCTCGACCGACGCGAGGTCGTCGGCTTCGGCGACGACCTCGATGCTCGTCTCCCCATCGAGAACGAGGCGAAGGCTCCGTCGCATCAGGGCGTGGTCGTCGGCGAGGACGACGCTGATCGCGTCCTGGTCACTGGCGGGAGCGCTCGAGACGGAGGGCGCCGGAGCGAGGTGAAGGCGGGTGGTTGGCATCTCCGACACGCTAGATCCCGAAGCTCCGCGCAGCCACCGTGAAAACGCGCGAATCGTGCGTGGGAAAAGACCTACGGGCGGTCAGGGACCGCCACGAGACGCCGCCGCGCTCAGGCGTCGAGGACGGTGCTCGCGACATCGCTCTGCTCCTTGGTTCGTGACTCGAGACTGCTCCTGGGCAGGACCAGCACCGGACAGTGCGCCTCGCGCATGACCACAGAGGAGACGCCTCCGAGCAGCGCATGGCGCAGCGGCCCATAGGCACGCGAGCCCAGCACCAGCAGGTCGAGGCTCCTGGACGCCTCGACCAGCACGCGACTCGGGTCACCCCTGCGCACGTCGAGACGGACATCCTCGCGGGAGACGATCTCGCCGGCAGCCGTTTCGGCCGCCGCCTTGGTCTCCGCATAGAGCTGGTCTTCGATGAGCGGCAGGGAGGGGGATGAGAAGGCATAGCCGGCAAGCGCCGGGGCGAGGGCCGAGCCGGCGATGACGCGGAGCTCGGCGCCCGCGGAGGATGCGAGGGTCTCGGCGAGCGCGACAGCCGCCCGCGCCTCGGGCGAGTCGGAGAAGCCGGCGCCGATCCGCTGAAGATCGTGTGGTGGCGTCAGGGCGTAGCCGGCGGGTGCGACCGCGACGGCGCAGGGCGCGCCGTGGACGATCCGTCCCATCAGGCCGACCTGGCGGTGGTCCGGGGCGCCACCCAGAACGATCATCTGCGCGCCCGTGAACTCAGCCAGCTCGTGCAGCGCCCGGGTGGGCCAGGAGGCGTTGCTCCAGTGGTATTCGGCGGCGGCGATGGCGCCCGTCTCACCCAGCAGCTCTCGAAGGTCGCTGCGCACCAGCCGCTCGGCGTTTTCGGCGGAGACCGCCGAGATCAGCGGGTGATAGGGGAACGCCACGAGCAGCTGCGCCCCCAGGATCTCGGCCAGCCGGCTCGCCAGCGCGGCGCCGTCCCGTCCCGCCTCGTCGCCGGCGAACCCGACCAAGATCTTCTTGTACATCGTGCGACCGTAAGAGGCCCCGTAGTTTCTGCCATCAGCAGTTGGCCGCCGGGGGTTGCGGGTAAACCCGTAGCGGCTGCAGCGTGTGCCGCCGGCCACCGATCCACGCTCGTCGGATCGCAGACGCCTCTCCGGATCCTCCCCGTAGTTTCCCGTAGAAAGTCCGGTGCCCAGCCCCGATCACGTGAGATGAGAGCCGCCATAGGTTTTCCCACGTGAACACTCTTGAACTAGCGCGGATGCAGTTCGGCATCACGACGCTCTTCCACTTCATCTTCGTTCCGATGTCGATCGGGCTGGCCACCTGGGTGGCCTTCTGCCAGACGCGCTGGTATCGCACCGGTGACGAGGTCTACCTGCGCATGACCCGTTTCTGGGGCAAGCTGATGCTGATCTCGCTGGCCATCGGCGTCGTCACAGGGATCGTGCAGGAGTTCCAGTTCGGGATGAACTGGTCCCAGTACTCGCGCTACGTCGGTGACATCTTCGGAGCGCCGCTGGCGATGGAGGGCCTGGCCGCCTTCTTCCTCGAGTCGACCTTCATCGGGCTGTGGCTGTTCGGCTGGAACAAGCTCTCACCCAAGCTCCACCTCGCCACGATCTGGCTGACCGCCTTCGGGACGGTGCTCTCCGCCTACTTCATCCTGGCCGCCAACTCGTGGATGCAGCACCCCGTCGGGTACCACCTCAACACCGTCGCCCACAAGGCTGAACTGACGAGCATCTTCAAGGTGTTGACCAACTCGACGGTGCTGCTGGCGTTTCCCCACACGGTCCTCGGCGCGATGCTCACCGCCGGCATGCTGGTGCTCGGGATCTCCGCCTTCGGCCTGCTGCGGGGGCGCAGCATCGACGTTTACCAGCGCTCCATCCGGCGGGTGCTCCCCTTCACGCTCGTAGCGGCGATGGGCACCGGGATCTTCGGCCACGCCCAGGGCACGCTGATGGAGACGCAGCAGCCGATGAAGATGGCTGCCGCGGAGGCCCTCTACAAGACCACCAAAGGCGCAAGCCTCTCGGTCTTCGCCGTCGCCCCGTTCCAGCGTCATCCGGAACGGCTCAACACCGACATCCGGATCCCGCACCTGCTCTCGATCATCGGGACCGCGTCGTGGAACGGCGAGGTCAAGGGGATCAACCAGATCAACCGTGAAGAGCAGGCGAAATACGGCAAGGGCGACTACGTGCCGATCATCGGCATCACCTACTGGACCTTCCGTCTCATGTCGGGTGCCGGCGTCCTGCTGCTCCTGATCCCGCTGATCGGCCTGCTGCTGCTGAGCAAAGGCACGCTCGAGCGCAGCCGCTGGTTCCTCTGGGCCGCGGTGGGAGGCATCTTCCTGCCGATCGTCGCCAACCTGACGGGTTGGATCTTCACCGAGATGGGCCGCCAGCCATGGGTCGTCTACGGGCTTCTGAGAACGAGCGACGCGCGCTCGCCCCTGGTGGGCTCGGCCTCGGTGATCATCACCGTCGTCGGCTACACGCTGCTCTACGGAGTGCTCCTGGTGGTCGGCGGAAAACTCTTCCTCAAGGACATCGCCGAGGGTCCCGAACCGCCACCCGACCCCGCCGCGCCGCCGGAGCCTGAGAGCCCCGCCCGCGAAGAGCTGATCCTCGCCTACTGAGAACGGAGCCTGACCGTGCGCGACCCCAACTTCCTGCAGACCCTCTGGTTCTTTCTGATCAGCATCCTCTGGATCGGCTACTTCGTCCTCGAGGGATTCGACTTCGGCGTCGGGATGCTGCTCCGTGCCTTGAGCAAGGACGACACCGACAAGCGCATGATCATCCACACCATCGGACCCGTCTGGGACGGCAACGAGGTGTGGCTGCTGACCGCCGGAGGCGCCACGTTCGCGGCGTTCCCCGGGTGGTACGCAAGCCTCTTCTCCGGCTTCTACCTGGCCCTCTTCCTGATCCTCGTCTCGCTGATCATCAGCGGCGTCTCGTTCGAGTTCTGGGGCAAGGAGAACTCGCCGCTGTGGCGCGCCACCTGGGAGTGGACGGCCGTCATCGGCAGCGGCCTTGCCGCGCTGCTCTGGGGCGTCGGCTGGGCCAACATCATCCATGGCGTCCCGATGAACGCTCAGCACAATGTGACCGCGCAGCTGTGGGACCTGCTCAACCCCTACGCGATCCTCGGCGGGCTCCTCACCCTGACCCTGTTCCTCTCCCATGGAGCGATCTTCCTGTCCCTTCGCACCAGCGGCGAGATGGTCGGCCGTGCACGTGCGGTGGCGATACGCGCCTCGATCGTCGCGGCTGTGCTGATGGCCGGCTTCCTTCTCTGGACGGCGATCGACCAGAGCACCGGAGGGGTCAAGGGCTTCGCCCAGCTGCTCGCCATAGGTGCTGTTGGGACGGCGGCATGTGCACCGGCATTCCTTCAGAAACGACGCGACGGCATCGCCTTCGCGCTCAGCGCCGGCGCGATCGCGCTGCTGTTCGCGAGCCTGTTCGTCGAGGCCTTCCCGCTGGCGCTTCCCTCAACGACCAGCCATGCCTTTGACCTGACGCTCGTCCAGGCCTCATCCAGTCACTACACCCAGAGCGTCATGACGGTCGTGGCGGTCATCT
>CAZFGJ010000172.1:0-5801 GCA_964518445.1 uncultured Solirubrobacteraceae bacterium | reverse complement strand
CGAGCACATGCGCCAGCGCAAGCTCCTGCTGCCGCCCTTCCACGGCGAGCGGATGAGGGAGTACCAGGACGTGATCGTCGAGGCCACCCGCCGGGACATGGCCGGCTGGCCCCGCCAGGAGCCGATGCGCCTTCATGCCCGCACCCGGGCCATCACCCTGGAGGTCATCCTCCGGGCCGTCTTCGGTGTCGAAGCTGAGCGGATGGGCCCCCTCAAGCAGGCCATCGAGCAGCTGATGGAGCCCATGAACCTGCTGGCCGTCCTGCGGATCGCCCTGAGCCGCCCCACCCAGGAGCGTCCCGCCGGAGCAATCGGCAGGGCCCTTGATGCCCTTGACGTCCTGATCTATGAGGAGCTGAGGAGCCGCCGGGCAGTCAGCGACCTGGCCCAGCGGACGGACATCCTCTCCCTGCTCCTGCTGGCACGGGACGAGGAGGGGCAGACAATGACCGACGCCGAGCTGCGGGACGAGCTGGTCACCCTGCTGCTGGCCGGCCACGAGACGACTGCGACCTCGGTTGCCTGGGCCATCGAGCGGTTGATCCGCCACCCCGAGAAGCTGCGCCGCCTGGTTGCCGAGATCGATCAGGGAGAGAGCGATGAGTATCTGAATGCCGTCGTCTCCGAGACGCTCCGGGTGCGGCCGGTCGTGCCGATCGTGGCCCGGTCGCTGCAGGAGGACTTTGATCTGGGCGGCTACCGGCTCCCGGCCGGCACGACGGTGGCTCCGGCGATCTACCTGACCAACCGCAACCCCCGCGTCTATGAGCGCCCGGCCGAGTTCATGCCCGAGCGCTTCCTGGGCGCCGCCCCCGAGACGTTCTCCTGGATTCCCTTCGGCGGCGGCATCCGCCGCTGCATCGGTGCGTCCTTCGCGACGCTCGAGATGAAGCTGATGCTCCAGACGATGCTCTCCGAGCTCTCACCCCGCATCCCCGACGGATGGCGCTGGCCCGGCGGGGAGCTGATCCGCAGGCGCGCCATCACGCTCGTGCCGATGGCCGGGGCGCAGGTCGTCTGGGAGCAGCGGGCCGGACGCCCGTGAGCGACGGTCTGGCCCGGCTCACGGGTACCCGCCGGATTCGTGAGTAGCGTCACTGTGATGAGTCAGGCCATCGCCCCGAGCCCCGAGGAGCTCCTCCACCGCTTCGGCCTGGAGGGGTTCAGGCCCGGTCAGCGAGAGGCCGTTCAGGCCGCCCTGGACGGCCGGGACAGCCTTGTGGTGATGCCCACCGGAGGGGGCAAGTCGCTCTGCTACCAGCTTCCCGCCCTGGCCAGCGACGGCATGGCAAACCGCCCTCTGGTGGTGGTCGTGAGCCCTCTGATCGCATTGATGTCCGATCAGTTCCGCCGCCTCCAGGACGCCGGGGTGCGGGCAGCCATGCTCGCCTCGGGGATGGAGGAGGGCCACAATGAGGCCGCCCTGCGGGAGATCGAAGCGGGCGAGACCCAGCTCGTCCTCGCGGCTCCCGAGCGCTTCGCCTCGGGTGCCTTCCGGCGGGCCCTCGCCTCGCGGGAGGTCGGCCTGTTCGTGGTGGACGAGGCCCACTGCGTCGCCGAGTGGGGCCACGACTTCCGCCCCGACTACCTGCGCCTGCACGAGGCCATCGAGTCGCTGGGCCGCCCCCCGGTCATGGCCGCCACGGCAACGGCCACGCCGGGAGTGGCCGAGGAGATCGCCATGCGCCTGGGCCTGCGCGATCAGGTCTCGGTCCGCTCGGGCTTCGACCGACCCAACCTGACCTTCGATGTGGCGACGGTCGAGGGCAAGGGAGCCATCGCACGCAAGCGGGCGGCGCTGATGCACGTCATCTCCGACCCCGAGTGCCGGCCGGCGATCGTCTACTGCGGAACGCGCAAGGACACCGACAAGCTGGCCGGCGAAATCTCCCGGTCGGGCATCCGGGCTGTCGCCTACCACGCCGGAATGACCCCCGAGAAACGACGTGCCAGCCAGCTGGCCTTCATGGACGGCCGGGCCGAGGTGGTCGTGGCGACGAACGCCTTCGGCATGGGTGTCGACAAGGCCGATGTGCGGACGGTGGCCCACTGGGCCCTGCCGACCAGCCTCGAGGCCTACTACCAGGAGGCCGGTCGCGGCGGGCGCGACGGGCTCCCCGCCAGGGCCCTCCTGCTGGCCTCCCGGATGGACCTGGGCCGCCTGATCCGGTTCATCAAAGAACGCGAGACCAGCGTCGAGGAGGTCCGCTCCTTCGTTGGTCGCCTGCGGACTCACGCCATGGGGGACGAGACGTCGATCGGCCACGGAGAGCTCTCCGAACGCGACCGGGTCCTGCTGTCGATCGCCGAGCGGGCAGGGGCGCTGACGCTGGAGCCGGGCGGCCCCGAAGGGCTGATCGTCCGCTTCACGGGGGCCGGCAGCTCCCGCCGGGCCCAGGAGGCGATCAGCGAGGCACGCAACCGCTCCTGGGCCTCCTACCGCTCGATCGAGAGCTACAGCTCCGAGGGTCAGCGCTGCCGGCGCCGGCAGATCCTGGATCACTTCGGTGACCCCGCCGAGTGCGCCCCCACGGGCCGCTGCTGCGACGTCTGCGACCCGGACCCCGAGCTGATCCGGGCGATGGAGGCGGTGCCGGAGAAGAAGTCCCGCAGCGGACGCTCGGGGCGGTCGAAGGGCGCGGCGCAGGGAGACTTCGACGTTCCATGGGCCGACTTCGACGCGCTGAGGGCCTGGCGTCTTGACCGGGCCGAGGGCAAGCCGGCCTTCACCGTGGCCAGCGATTCGACGCTCAGGGAGATCCTGGCCAAGCGTCCCGGCACGGTGGGAGAGCTGATCGAGGTCCGGGGAATCGGCCCCTCGTTCTGCGAGAAACACGGAGAGTCCCTGATGGAGGAGCTCAGCTCCCTCGCGCCGTCCAACGGCTGACCGGGCGAGGGAGCTGATTTCTGCGTCACCTAGGCGGCGGGCGCCGGGTCGGCGAAGCCGTAGACGCTGTCGATGCGCTCGTCCCGGGTGACGATCACGTCGAAGCCGGCGTAGAGGGCCGGCTCACCGGCGGGCCCGGCCTGCCACTGGAAGCGAGCCTGGTCGTGGTGGGCATCGACCGGCCCCTCAAGCCTGAACTCGAATCCCGGGAAGCGCTCCTGGGTCTGGGCGATGAAGCCGTCGATGGCCTCCGGTCCGGCCAGGTCGACGTGCGGGTCGGTGTAGGTCGCGTTGCTCGTGTAGATCTCCTCGAGCAGCCGGCGGCGAGCGGCCGGGTCGGTCTCGTTGAAGGCCTCCAGATAGCGCTCTGCGATCACTGTGGGGTTGGACATGATGGTCTCCCTTCGGGTCGTTGACGGGGCCGATTGTGCGACCGCCCGGTGCGCCTGTCGATTACCAGCGGGGTAAAGAAGGGTGTGTTCGATTACCTGGCAGGTAATGGCCGCCCGGCACGTCCGGGCGTAGGCTGCGAGCCATGGAGGCAGCGATGGCAGGCGAGCGTTTCGGGGAGTTGCTGCGCGACTGGCGCCACCGCCGGCGGCTGAGCCAGATGGAGCTGTCGCTGGACTCGAGCATCTCGACCAGGCATCTCAGCTTCGTCGAGACGGGTCGCTCAAGGCCCAGCCGCGAGACCGTGGTGCGCCTGGCCGAGACCCTCGAGGTGCCGCTGCGCGAGCGAAACACGATGCTGCTGGCGGCAGGCTACGCACCGATCTATGCCCAGCGGGCGCTGGACTCCGCCGAGATGGAGCCCGTGAGGACGGCGATCGACCGCTTCCTGAGGGCCCACGAGCCCTACCCGGCGCTCGTCATGGACCGCCGCCACGACATGGTCGCCGCGAACGACGCGCTGGCCGGCCTGACCGCCGGCTGTGCCCCCGAGCTGCTCGAGCCGCCGGTCAACGTCACCCGCCTGGCACTGCACCCCGAAGGGATGGCCCCTCGAATCGCCAACCTCGAGGAGTGGAGCGCCCACCTGATCGGACGGCTCCGCCGGGAGGCAGCCCTCTCAGGCGACGGGGCCCTCGAGGAACTGCGAGCCGAGGTCGAAGGCTACCCCGGCGTCTGCACCGAGGAGGTCACTGCGGATCGGGCGCCCAGCGAGATCCTGGTGGCCCTCCGCCTGCGCGACGGCGACCAGGAGCTGGCCTTCATCTCGACCGTCTCGACCTTCGGGACGGCCCTGGACATCACCCTGGCAGAGCTCTCGATCGAGGCCTTCTACCCGGCCAACGCCCAGACGGCGATGCGGCTGCTTGGAGAGGTGGGCGTCTGAGCCGATCGGAATCGGGGCGGCGATAAGATGCGGCCTGCTGCACGCCGACGTAGCTCAGCTGGTAGAGCACTTCACTCGTAATGAAGGGGTCGGGGGTTCGAGTCCCCCCGTCGGCTCTCACGAAAGGCCTGCAAATGGTCGCTTTGGTCAGGGCGGGCGCTGCGCAGGGGCACCACCGAAGCCTGAGCTGCGGATCCGTCCTCAGGCCCTCAGTCAGCCGCCGGGTGCCCAGCGGGCGGCCGCCGATATCGCCGAGGCTACACCGGCTCGCGCCCACCCGACCCACAGCTACCTCAGTCGCGTATCTCGACGTTGGCTTCGTACGTATTCACGAATGTAGCCGACAGCTTGGTGCTACCGGCAGGGAAAAACGGAATCGAGAGAGCTGGTGCCCCTTCTTCGACTCCCCAGCCCTGGGATGTTACGGCCGCGTTGAAAATGAGATTCCCGGTATTCGCGGGGACATTCACGTTACCGGTATCTTCAGCGGATGCGACGCCGCTGCCTTGGCTGACCCGGAAGACGGCGAAGGGGTACGCGCCACAGGAGATTTCTGAGAACGGGAAGCCTGAGGTCGCGAATTCCGAGTAGGCCGGCGACCCGCTCGACAACGGCCACAAGCTGCCTCTCACGTAGCCCCAGAAGCCAATGAAGCCTGGAGGCGTGCCGCTGCTCTGACAGGACATGCCGTCTGCCGTACAGCCGTCAAGGGAAAACTTGTAAAACGCGTCAGTGGACGATGCCATGTACCCGGTGTCGTGAGCTTCCGTGCATGTGATTGTCACGGCGCCCAGTGTGAGCGTCGCCCCCGCGGCCGATCCCGAAAAGCCGTTTCCGCCCAGTTTTTCGTATTTGCCTTTGTGCGCCTTCAACGATTTTGTGTTGCAGGCTGCTTCTGTGTATTCGCCGTGTTTCATCGCCGCGCATTCTTTCCAGGGCGCCGCTTCCCATTCGTAGGCACCTTTGGGCTTGAGGAGTTTCGTGTGGCAAGCAGCGTCCGAGTAGGCGCCCTTCTTCCCGACATGACGGCAGACGCCGAATTCCGGTGCAGCCAATGCCGAGGATGCGCCCGTGGCACTCAAGGCGAACACCACAAGCAGCAATACCGAAGCCGCCACGAGCCGTACCGGACCTGGCCGGTGGTCATCGGATACCGAGTCTTGCATCACACCCCCCGTTCCTCGCCGAATAAGCCAGCGTGACAAGTCACGTCAACGCCACGAGCCAGCCTAACCGCTCGGCAAGCCCCGGTCCAGTTGGCGTCGTAGGCGCGCACGTTCTGGCTAGAAAGCCAAGAAGTGCCTCCAGGACCCAACACTCGTAATGAAGGGGTCGGGGGTTCTAGTCCCCCGTCGGCTTGGCTTTCCAGAGCGGTTCTATTGCGGCGCCTGTTGGCCGCTCATGGAAGCGTTTCGGAAGCCGAAACGATCGGAACCACTTCGGCCCTCCAGGTCCTTGCGGTGCCAGCCGAAGTGGGGCGCGCTGACCTCGGTATGGGCCGGGTAGGCGCGCCCGGGCGCTGGTGAGCGCCGTCGACGCCACGATCCGCCTCCATTAGGATGCCAGGACGGTCGGGCC
>CAZFGJ010000171.1:0-6065 GCA_964518445.1 uncultured Solirubrobacteraceae bacterium | reverse complement strand
AACGAGGTTTGGCTGATCGTCGCCGTCGCCGGCACCTTCGCCGCATTTCCGCTTTGGTACGCGACGATGTTCTCGGCCCTCTATCTCGCGCTGCTGCTGGTGCTCTTCGCTCTGATGGCCCGCGGTGTCTCGCTGGAGTTCAAAGGCAAAAGCGAGAACCCGCGCTGGCGCGGAACATGGAAGTGGTGCACGACCCTGGGGAGCCTGCTGATCCCGCTGCTGCTGGGCGTCGGCCTCGGCGATCTGCTGGTCGGACTGCCGATCAACTCGAACCACGACTACACCGGGAACTTCTTCGACCTGCTCACCCCCTACGGGCTCTGGACGGGTCTGACCCTGCTCGGCCTGTGCCTGCTCCACGGTGCCAGCTTCCTCAAGCTGAGGACCACCGACGCCTTGCGTGAGCGCTCCCGCGGCGTTGCCCGGCCGCTCGGCTGGGCCGCGATCGCCCTTGTGATCGGTTGGGTGATCTGGACACGGAACATTGCCGGCGGCGCCGACGTACCGGGTCCGGTCGAGGCCCTCGCGGTGATCGCGGTCATGTTTGCCGCCCGGGCTGCCGTCACGGATTACGATGGCTGGGCGTTTGCCGCCTCGGCCGTCGCGATTGCGGCGACCGTCGGGTCGATCTTTATCGACCTGTATCCGAACGTGATGGTCTCGAGCACCAACACTGCCTACAACCTGACCGTCAACAACGCGGCCTCGGGCCACTACGCGCTAACCGTCATGACCGTCGTGGCGGTGATATTCGTGCCGGTCGTCCTGATCTACCAGGGCTGGTCCTTCCATGTCTTTCATGGGCGCATCAAGGGCCCCTCGACACCCGAACCCACGGCTGTGCCAAGCCCACCCGCGAATCCCCCACGTGCGGCGCCGCAGACATGACAGTCACACCGCCGCACAGGGTGGTGATCGTCGGCGGTAGGTTCGGAGGGCTGTTCGCGGCGAAGTTTCTGCGCCACGCGCCGGTCCAGATCACGTTGATCGACAAGACGAATCACCACGTCTTTCAACCCCTGCTCTACCAGCTCGCAACAGGGATCCTCTCCGAGGGAGCGGTCGCCCCGCCGTTGCGCGAGGTGCTGCGCAAGCACGGAAACGTCCACGTCGAGCTCGCCGACGTCACGTCGTTTGACCTCGACGCGAAAACGGTCACGGCCGCGGTGCCACTCGGGCCGGCGCGGGTGGTGGAGTACGACTCGCTGATCGTCGCGGCGGGCGCGCAGGGCTCCTACTTCGGGCATGACGAGTTCGGTCGCTTCGCGCCTGGGATGAAGACGATCGACGATGCCCTCGAGCTGCGGGCGCGCATCTTCGGTGCGTTCGAGATGGCCGAGCTCGAGCAGGACCCCGCGGCACGGCGCGCCTGGCTGACATTTGCCGTAATTGGAGCGGGTCCGACGGGGGTCGAGATGTCGGGGCAGATCGCCGAGCTCGCCCGCCGGTCGCTGGGGAACAACTTCCGGCACATCGATCCGGCAAGCGCCAGGGTGCTGCTGCTCGACGGTGGTGAGAAAGTGCTCGCGCCCTTCGGCGATCGGCTCTCGAAGATCGCGACCCGCGAGCTCGAACGCGCCGGCGTCGAGCTGCACCTCGGCTGCCGTGTGACCGACGTGAAATACGACTGCATCATCGTCTCGGGCCCCGACGGCGAGCAGCGCATCGACTGCCGCGCCAAGGTCTGGTCCGCCGGCGTTCAGGCGTCGCCGCTGGCCGGCCTGCTGGCCGCAGCGACGGGTGCAGGGACCGACCGGGCCGGGCACATCGAGGTGCTCCCAGACTGCACGCTCCCGGGCCATCCGGAGGTGTTCGCGGTCGGCGACATGATCTCCCTGAACAAACTGCCCGGGGTGGCCGAGGTCGCCATGCAGACGGGCATCCATGCGGCCCGGACGATCAAACACCGCCTCGACGGGGACACGACCGCGCGGCCGTTCGTCTACCGCGATCTCGGCAGCATGGCCACGGTTGCCCGCTTCCGCGCGATCGTCAGCTTCAAGGGCATCAAGGTGGGTGGTTTCATCGGCTGGATGATGTGGGCCTTCGTACACCTCACCTTCCTGACGGGTTTCAAGAACCGCTGGATCGCACTGGGCAAGTGGCTGACGGCATTCGTGGGCAGCGCACGAGATGAGCGGACGATCACGATGCAGCAGGCCTCGGCACGAATCGTCGCGATGCATGTCGACGCCAAAATCGGCGAAGAAGACCTCTCGCGCTTCGTCGACGAGCGCAGCGAACCAGGTTAGGCGCGCTCCTGCCGCCACAGCGCGGCGTAGCGTCCCTCAAGCGCGAGCAGCTCCGTATGCGAGCCCCGCTCGATGACTTGTCCGTGATCGAGCAGCAGCACCTCGTCCACCTCCTCGAGGCCTGCGAGCCGGTGGGTGATCAGCAGCGTTGCCCGATCGCGTGTGGCGAGCAACAGGTCGGCGACGATCGCGTCGGCTGTCGAAGTATCCAGATGCTCCCCCGGCTCGTCGAGGATCAGCAGCGGGAAGTCCGCCAGCAGGGTCCTGGCAAGGGCCAGGCGCTGGCGCTGGCCACCCGACATGCGAGCACCCCGCTCGCCGAGCTCTGTCTTCAATCCGTCGGGCAGCCCTCGGGCCCAGTCGAGCAGGTGCACCGCCTCCAGGGCCGACTCCAGATCCTCGGCGCTCGCTCCCCGACGTGCCAGCAGCAGATTCTCCTCGAGGGTGCTGTCGAAGACGTGCGCATCCTGCGAGGCCAGCCCCACCACAGCTCTCAGGCGATCGCTCTCAACGGCGGCGATCTCGACGCCGTCGAGGCTGATCGACCCGCTGTCATAGGGCAGGAAGCGAAGCAGTACTCCCGCGAGCGTCGACTTGCCGGCGCCGCTGGGGCCGATGACGGCTACGCGTCGGCCGGGGCTCAGGTCGAGATCGACCCCGTCGAGCGCGGGCCGGGTGGCTCCCGGATAGCTGAAGCGCAGATCGCGCACACGCAGTGAGTGGGGCGGCCCGGGCAGCTCGAGTGGATCAGCCGGCTCGGTCACCGGCGTCGGCGTGTTCATCACCTCGAACACCCGAGCGGCTGAGCGGCGGACACGCTGGAGCGTCTGTGTCGCCGCGGGTAGCGGAGCGACGAGGTCGAATGCCACCAGCGGGATCAGTGCAACGCCGGCGAGCAGCACGCCGCTCATCTCACCGTCATGCACCGCCACCACGCCAACCAGCAGCGCTCCCCAGGTCGCAAGTCCGCAGCAGAGTGTCGTCAGGGCCTGGCCGATGCCGGCCGTCCCGGCGGTCGAGCGTGCGATTTCGGTGAGCAGCGAGTCGGCGGCGAGCGTCCGTCGCAGCTGCTCGGGCTTGGCCCCGTTGACAGCCAGCTCAGGAGCTCCCTCGATCAGGTCAACCACGCAGGCCGTCAGCTCGGCACGTGCTTCGGCCTGGCGGGCCTCGCCCCGTGCGGCCAGTCGGCCGGTCAGCCAGGGGGTCAGTGTCCCGGCGAGCAGGAGGGCCACCAGCAGGATGAGCCCCGCGGCGGGAAGCATCAGCCAGAGGGCTGCGATGGTTATCGCGCCGACGCCGAGAGCGATCACGAACGGCGGGAGAACTCGCAGCAGCAGGTCCTGCAGTGCCTCGACGTCGTGCACCAGCCGGGCCAGCAGGTCTCCGCTGCGGAAGGCCGGCAGCCCGAGTGGGGCGAGTCGCTCGAGGCGCTCATAGAGCGCCACTCTGAGCTCCGCGAGCACTCTGAAGGCCGCGTCATGGCCGACGAGGCGTTCGCCATAACGGCTCAGGCCGCGCAGGAGGGCGAAGAACTGAACGCCGACGATCGCGAGCGCCAACGCTGACTCGCGAGGGTGCTGGGCCGAGCGCGAGATCAGCCAGGCCGATGTTGCGATCAGGCCGATCGCTGCGCCCGCTGCACAGGCCCCCAGGAACGTCGCGAGCACAAGGCGCCCCGCGGCCGGCCGGGCGATCGAGAGCGTCTCTCGGAGACTTGCCTGCGGGCCCTCGTCGCCGTCGAGGAGGCGGGGGTCCTCGGCTGGGATCGGGGTGCTCATGCGACCACCTCGGCCGGTGCGATTGTCAGCACCCGGTCGGCCATTGCGATCAGCGCGGGCCGGTGGGCCACCACCAGGACGGTGCGCCCCTGGGCCAGGCGCCGAATCGAGGCCACGACCTCTCGCTCGGTGTCGCCGTCGAGCCCGGCGGTCGGCTCGTCGAGCAGCAGCAGCGGCGAGTCGCGCAGGAACGCGCGGGCTAGGGCGACTCGCTGGCGCTCACCCGAGGAGAGACCCGCGCCCCTGTCGCCGAGGACCGTTTCGAGTCCCTCGGGCAGTTCTTCGACTCTCTCGCCGAGGCCCGCATCGGCGATGGCGGTTCGGAGCTCCTGATCTGAGGCGTCAGGTCTGCCCAGACGCACGTTCTCGGCGATCGAGGCGTGGAAGAGATGTGGGCGCTGCGGAACCCAGGCCAAACTCGCGCGCCACGCCTCGAGCTCGAGATCGCCGAGCGGCACGTCGCCGACCCGAATTGAGCCGCTGTTTGGCGCGAGCAGACCCAGCAGCAGGCCGAGCAGAGTCGACTTGCCGCATCCGCTGGGGCCGACCAGTGCCAGCACCTCTCCGGGCTCGAGTGTCAGCGAGACGCCGTCCAGAGCAGGCTCGGTCCGGTCGGGATAGGTGAACCCGACGCTGTCGATCGTGATGGTGGAGGCCGCCGGATCTGGGAAGTCGGTGCTGGTCCCGCTCGGCGCGACGGGGCCTTCGAGAACCGTGAACACCTGCTCCGCGGCGGACAGGCCCTCGGCGCTGGCGTGGTAGTTGGCGCCGAGCTGACGCAGCGGAAGGTACGCCTCGGGGGCGAGCACCAGGGCGAACAGCGCCGTGCGCAGGGTCAACTGGCCGTTTGTGAGCCTCAGGCCTATGGCCACCGCCACCATGGCGACCGCGAAGGTCGCGACCAGCTCGAGGATCAGCGAGGAGAGAAAGGTGATCCGGAGCGTCGCCATGGCCGCTACGCGGTAGCGCTCGCTGATCTCACGGATCCGCTCCGACTGTGCCTTCGCGCGCCCGAACACCTTCAACGTGGGCAGCCCGCCGACGACGTCCAGGAAGTGCCCGCCGAGGCGCTCCAATGTCTGGAACTGACGATCGATGCGTTCCTGGGTGCTGGCGCCGACGAGCGCCATGAACAGGGGAATGAGCGGGACGGTGAAGGCGATGATCGCCGCTGAGATCCAGTCGCCCCACAGGACCGCCACGATCACCGCAAGAGGCACGATCACCGCCAGAAGCACCTGGGGGAGATACAGCGAGAAATAGCCATCGAGGGCGTCGATGCCGCGGGTGGCGAGGACCGCGATCTCTCCCGTGCTCTGCTCTCGCGACTGCTCAAGTCCGACCTCGGGAATCCGCTCCAGAAGCGCCGCGCGCAGCTGTGACTTCGCCCGTGCGGAGGAACGAGCTGCCGCGACTTCAGCTCCCCACGCCAGGGCCGCTCGGCTCAGGACGACCGCGAGCAGCAGCGCAAGCGGTGTCCGGAGTCGCCCGGCATCCTCGTGCCCGATGAACGCGCGCGAAACGACATCGGCGAGCAGCCACGCCTGGGCGATGATCAGCAGCGCCCTGAGCGTCCCGAGCGCGACTGATGCATACAGGAAGCTGCGTGTGGCGCGCGCGTATCGGAGCAGCCGGGGGTCGAGGGCTCTCATCGTTCAAGCATGACGAACTCGGACGGGCGCGAATCGAGTGCCGGCGCGCCCGGGCGCCGCGAGCTCAGCGCAGCCGCTCGAGGAGGTGCTCGCCGACGCGCACGGCATTCGCCATCGCGGTCAGCGCCGGGTTGACCGCCGAGATGCTCGGAAAGAAGCTGGTGTCGACGACGTAGAGATTGTCGAGCTCGTGCGCCCTGCAGTCGGTGTTGAGCACCGACGTCGCCGGGTCGCTGCCGAAGCGGGCGGTCCCGGCCTGATGGGCCACCCCGGCGACGGGGATCTTGTTCTCCAGATATGCCCATCGCGGGATCAGGTGGTGGGGGTGCATGCCCAGGTGGCCGAGCAGAGAGCGCAGCTGATGAAACAGCCGGTCGCGGGCG
>CAZFGJ010000170.1:0-6093 GCA_964518445.1 uncultured Solirubrobacteraceae bacterium | reverse complement strand
TGGGCAGGGCGATCGTGCCGCGCAGCTGCTCGTCGGCGTGGCGGACGTTGAGGCCCGTGCGGATGTGCACCTCGACGGACTCATCGAACTTGGCGCTCGAGAGGCTCTTGACCAGGGTGACCGCCTCGAGCGGCTGGTACTCGCGCTCACGATCGACCTTGGTCAGGCCCTCCTTGTGTCGGCGTCCGTGGCTCATGCGCCCACCTCGACACCCATCGACCGTGCCGTCCCGGCGATGATCTTGATCGCCTGGTCGACATCGTTGGCGTTCAGGTCGTCCAGCTTGCGCTCTGCGATCTCGCGGAGCTGCGCCTGGGTGATCGTCCCGACCTTGACGCGGTTGGGCTCTCCCGAGCCCTTGCCGATGCGCAGCGCCTGACGGATCAGGACCGCAGCCGGAGGCGTCTTGGTGATGAACGTGAAGGAGCGGTCCTCGTAGACCGTGATGACGACCGGGATGACGGTCCCCGTTTCGCTCTGCGTCTGGGCGTTGAACGCCTTGCAGAACTCCATGATGTTGATCCCGTGCTGGCCCAGCGCCGGACCGACCGGCGGCGCAGGACTGGCCTGGCCGGCATTCGCCTGGAGCTTGATCGTTGTCAGAACCTTCTTAGCCATTTCAAGTCTTTTCTAGTCGTTCGTTCGTTCTCGGAAAATTTCGGAAGCTGCGCCGCTGAGCGGGTTGAGGGTCAAGCCGGGCAAGGACGCAGTGAGCGAAGCCTGCGCCAGCAGGCGAGCGATCGAGGACGCCGCCCGGCGCCGGCCATCGGCCCGCTCAGAGCTTTTTGACCTGGTCGAAGCCTACCTCCACCGGAGTCTCTCGACCAAAGATAGATACCAGCACCTTGAGCTTGGACGCATCCTCGTTGATCTCGGAGATCTCGCCGGAGAAGTCCGAGAGGGGGCCCGAGACGACCTTGACGGACTCGCCGATCGAGAACTGGGCGCGCGTCCGGGTGGCCGTGGCGACCTCCTTGTGGAGCAGCCGGTCGACCTCGAGCTGGGTCAGCGGCACCGGCTCCTGCGAGGCGCCGACGAAGCCCGTCACGCCCGGGGTGCCCTTGACGACGCCCCATGAGTCCTCGTTCAGCTCCATGTTCACCAGGACGTAACCCGGCATGGTGCGCTTCTCGACGGTCACCTTCTGGTTGTCCTTCATCTCCGAGACGGCTTCGGTGGGGACGACCACGCTGCGGACGGCCCGCTGCTGCCCGAGCGAGATGACTCGGTGCTCAAGGTTGTGCTTGACCTTGTTCTCGTGCCCGGAATAGGTGTTTACGACATACCAGCGGAACATTCAGCGGACCTCAGAGGATGAATTCGACGATTTCCTTGGCGACATAGTCGGCCAAGCCCAGATAGGCACCTGCGATTGCGACGAAGCCGATGACGACGGCTGTCGCCTGGCTGACCTGGCGCCTGTCCGGCCACTGGACGCGCTGCAGCTCGGCCCAGCTTGCTTTGAGGAAGCCGATCGCACGATTGCCGCCGCGGACGGGCGCCCCGGAAGCCTGCTCGGGCGTGGCCTGTGCAACGGCGCCGGCGACCGCCGGTTCCTGAAGTTCATCGGCGGACAGGTCGCCCTCGTCCTCCGCCTCCTCCTCGATTTCCCGCTCGGAGAGACGATGGGTGTCAGCCTCGATGCTTCCCGGCTCCTCGTCGGAGGCGGGGACACCCTCTGCACCTGCGACGAGAGCGGCATCGAACTCGTCGACCTCAGCCGAGGCGTGATCGAGCGAGCCCGGTAGGCCAGGGCGCGAGATGCCGCCGTGGACAGGCTCGTCGCCGGCCGGCTTAGGGGTGCCCTCGTCGGCCGGGGCTCCGCCTCGGGGTACTGGCGCGGGGCGTCCGCGATCGCGGCGCTGCTTTGCGCGTTTCCGGTCACGAGCCACAGCAGCGCTCCCGCGCTAACGGGTCTCCCGATGGCTGGTGTGCTTCCGACACCAGCGGCAATACTTACGCAGACTCACCCGATCCGGGTTGTTGCGCTTGCTCTTATTCGTCTGGTAGTTGCGATGCTTGCACTCCTCGCAGGCGAGGGTGATAGCGATGCGCACGTCTCCGCGGGCCATGGTCGAAAATCCCTGCGTAGTTGTGGACGGCCTTGGGCGAAGAAAAACCCCGCCCAAGTGCGAGGTAGCGCCAGTCTAGCGCGCTTGCTATCCACGAGGAGCTACGGCCCTGTGCAGCTGGGTCGCTGGACGTCCGATCGAGGCGCGAAGCTCGAACCCGAGAGCCGACTCCGGCACCCGCCCAGACAACCTCGGGCACCCCTCGTGCCCGTCCCCGAAGGAGAACCCCTCATGCATCTGCCCGAGCCGATTCCGCCGGTCGTCCATGACGAGACCTTCGCCGGTGTCACCTACCACATCCGCGGAGAGCTGGTGCCCGAGCTGCAGATCGAAATCACCAATCAGGCCGTCATGTTCGAGCACCACGTGCTGCTGTGGAAGGAGACGCAGCTGAACATCGAGCTGAAGAAGCTGCCCGGCGCGATGAAACGGAAGATCGCCGGTCTCGAGTTCTTCGTGACCCGCACCTCCGGCACCGGGCGGATCGCCTTCTCACGTGACTCACCGGGGCAGTGCGTCCCCCTCCACCTGAAACAGGGGGAGGGCCTCGACGTGCGAGAGCACCAGTTCATCGCCGCCACGGACAACCTCGACTACAGCTTCGAACGGATCAAAGGGGTGCAGAACATGCTGCTCGGCGGCTCCGGGTTCTTCATGGACAAGTTCCGGGCCACCGATGGAGACTCGCTCGTCTGGCTGCACGGCCACGGCAACGTCTTCCTTGTCCAGCTCCAGGAGGGCGAGCAACTCGATGTTGAGGCCGGTGGATGGCTCTACAAGGATCCTTCGGTGAAGCTCGAAGCCGTGACCATGGGCCTGAAGACCGGCATGTTCGCGGGCGGCGGAAAGCTGACCTGGAACCGCTTCACCGGGCCCGGCCGCCTGGCGATCCAGACGATGTTCATCGCCCCGCTCGAGGGCTTGGACGGCACTGTTGGGACGGCCGCGGCCGGTGGTGTCGCGGGCGCCCTGATCAGTGGCCTGGTCCGCGGCTAGCTACTCGTACAGCGTCAGCGCCGCAAGGATCACGTAGAGCGAGACCAGGGCCCAGCCCTCGAACTCCGCTGCCTCTCCATCGCCGGTCACCTGCCACAGCGCCAGGGCCGTCAGAGCGAGCGCGCCCGTGTAGACCGGCGCCAGGGAGAACGTCAGCGTGGTCGACAGGGCGAAGGAGATGAGGACCAGCAATGGGAACAGGAACGCCGCGATTTGAGCGACCGAGTTTTTGACGACCGATATCGCCAGATCCGAGCGGCCCTTCCAGGCCAGCACCAGGCCGGCCGTGTTCTCGACCGCGTTGCCCGCGATCGCGACGATCACGAGGCCCGCGAAGGCCTGGGAGATGTTCAGTTCGACGATCGCCGGCTGCAATCCGTTGACGAACCAGTCCGAGACGAACGCCGAGGCCGTCCCGGCCACGATCAGCAGGATCAGGGTCACCCTCAGACTCAGCCGGTGACGGCGGGGACCGGACTCCCGGCCGTCCTCATCCGAAGCGCCCGCCCCGGGGGCATCGTCGGATCGGAGGTAGGGGATCACCCAGCTGATGTAGACGACAAGCAGGCAGATCGCACCGACGATCGAGATGGACTTGACGTGGTGGCTGGCCGGGTCGTGGGAGCCGAGCGACAGCGCCGTCAGCACGATGATGAATACGGTCACCTGCAGCAGCGTCGCCGTGTCGTTGGGGAGACGCTTGGAGAAGACCATGAGGTTTTTGCCGGACCGTCGCGCACCGATCACGATCACAAGGCCAAGGACGAGAAGGGCGTTGGCGAGAATCGAGCCGATGATCGCCGTTTGAGCGACGATCAGCTCACCCTTCTGAAGGGCGAAGATAACCACGAACAGCTCCGGCAGATTGCCCAGCGTCGACTGCAGCATCCCCGTGACGCCGGGCCCGAAGCGCTCGCCGAGCTGCTCGGTCGCGAACGAGACGACCCAGGCCAGGCCGGCCAGCGCGAGCGTCGCCAGCAGGAACCGTGGAATCGTCGCCCAGGCGCCGTAGTTGGCGATCCCGGCGAGCGCCGTCAGGAGTGTGATCAGGCCGAGCGCCAGGCGCTCGAAGGGAGTCAGTCCCGACACCGGCCGGAGCCGATCAGTGGCTCTCGAGCACCCGGTCGACCAGTCCGTACTCGAGCGCCTGCTCAGCCGTGAAGAAGCGGTCGCGCTCCATGTCGGCGCGAACCTCCGCCGTCGGCTTGCCTGTGTGCTCGGCGTAGATCTCATCGATCCGCTCGCGGACTTTGAGGATCTCCCTGGCGTGGATCTCGATATCCGTCGACTGCCCTTCGAAGCCCGCCGAGGGCTGATGGATCAGGACCCGTGAGTTGGGGAGCAGGGCGCGCTTGCCTTTGGCGCCGGCAGCCAGCAGCAACGAGCCCATCGACATCGCCACGCCGACGCACATCGTCGCGATGTCGGGCTTGACGAACTGCATCGTGTCGTAGATCGCAAGACCCGAGTAGATGCTTCCGCCCGGGGAGTTGATGTAGATCGAGATGTCCTTGTCGGGATCCTCGCTCTCCAGGTGCAGGAGCTGCGCGACGACGAGGTTCGCCACCTGGTCGTCAATCGGCGAGCCCAGGAAGATGATCCGCTCGTTGAGCAGCCTGGAGTAGATGTCGAACTCGCGCTCGCCGCGTGCGGTGCGCTCGATGACCATCGGGATCAGGGGCATTGCCCCACCCTAGCGGTCGGAGCCCTGGGCACCTGCGCACGCAGCGGGGCCTGCGTGGCCATTTGTTCTGCCAGCCGCAACAACCTCTTCCTCGATGGGTTGAGCTCCGATGAGTACCCGATTCGAAGGAGCCCCCTTGCACACCCGACCGCGCTCACACCTCGCCTCCTCTCTCCGGCTCGCCGCAGCCACGGCTCTCCTCTGCCTGACCGCCGGCTGCGCCGCGGCGCAGGCGATGACAAGCCACGCCGGCTGGCCACCCGATCAGCACCTGGTGATGGACAAGGGCAGGGCCGGACTCGAGCACACCCTGCGGGGCCGGGCAGGCGTTCACAACTACCTCCTGGGCGGATACGGGAACGACACGATCTACGGCGGCGAGCGGGGCGACGTCATCTGGGGCGACTACCACCCCAGCGGGTGGCCCTCCCATCAGACCGCCGTGATCCACGCGGGCAACGGACAGAACTTCATCTACTCAAACGACACGGTCAACTACGTCTTCACCGGAACGAACCCGCGGACGGTCGTCCACGCTCACGAGGGCTCAGGCATCATCCACTGCGAAAACCCGCACATCATCGTGTTCACCAGCCACCACGCCCTCCCCCGCTACCGCCTCCACGGCTGCCGCCACATCAGCTTCTTCTCGGTCGGCTACTAGGCCGGCGGCCCACTCAGGACCCGAGCGCGCAGCGCCTGGAGGTCCTCATCGGTCAGCCCTCCCAGGCGCAGCTGGGCCTCGACATCCACCGAGGAGAGGGTCGCCATGATGATCTCGGCAGCGGTGGTGCCGCGTTCCGCGAGGAACGCCTCGATCACAGGGCCCTCATCTTCCATCCCCAGCTCCGCAAAGGCCGGGCTGAGGCGGTCGCGGGTCAGGCCGTAGTCCTCGGCGATCTCCTCCGCCCCCACGCCGGCGAGCGCCAGAACCACCATCGCCGTCTGGCCTGAGCGGTCGCGGCCCGCGACACAGTGGAACGCGACGCCGCCGGGCCTGGCCCGTGCGATCGCGCTCAGCACCGCGGCGGAGAGCTCTGGAAATCGCTGCAGGTGCGCCCGGTAGTAGAGGGGGGTGCGGAACTCCGGTCCGCGCTCCGGGACCGGCTTGAGCTGCCGGTAGCGGTCCGGGTTGAGCGGCAGGTTGATCGTCTCGATCTCCGTCGGCCTGGGTGCGCGATCCTCGCCCCGCTCGGTGTCGTTGCGCAGGTCGATGACCGTCCTCACGCCGTGCTCGAGGAGGGCATCCCATCCCTCCTCGGTGAGGCGCTCCAGCGAGCCCCCCCTAACGACCGCGCCTCTCCGCGTTTCGCGCTCTCCGGCGACCGGGAGGCCGCCGAG
>CAZFGJ010000169.1:0-6109 GCA_964518445.1 uncultured Solirubrobacteraceae bacterium | reverse complement strand
AGAGGGGGGTCTCCTCGGAGCACCGCGCCGAAGAGCTCCCCGGGATCCCACAATCCCCAGCGCCATCGTGGACTCAGAGCTGTCCGGACGGACACGGAGAAGGTTCCTTCTCCCACAATCGTGCGCACGCCGGCGTGGTCGCCCCCCCCCCCCGCGCGCGCCCACGCCACCACACCTTTGCCAGCGGGCTGAACAGCTGCGCGCCGAGGCGCGCTACTGTGAAGCACGTCGCTCGTCGGGTCAAGCCCTTCGCCCCCCGCGCGGATCTACACCGGAGGACGAGAGAGCAGGCCCCATGACGAAGATCCAGCGCCACCTCGATGGCGACGAGCTTCTCTTCGCCGTCACGGAAGCGATGGTCGTCCTGCATCAGCGCTACTACCACCGCACCCCGGTGAGTGCCAAGACGCAGATGCTGGGCGGAGACCTGTTGGCCTGCGTCCTCGGCGGCGTCTACACGGACGTGGAGAAGACGATGATCGAGCTCGAGCGCTCCGTGGTCGTCCAGGAAACGAGGAGCGCCTTCCAGACGGCGATGCAGCGCAGGTTCATCGAGCAGGTCGAACTGCTTTCCGGCCGAGCCGTTCTGGCCTTTATCTCCAACCACCATGTCGGCCCGGACGTCGAGATCGAGCTGTTCATGCTCGCCTCCAGCGACCCCGAGCAGGCCGCAATGCATGAACACTGAGCCCCAAGCCGCTGTCGAGTCGACGCCGGCGTCGCCCCTCCGTCAGGTCGTTCGCTGGAGCTGGCCGGCCCGCTTCCCGATCGTCCAGTTCCCCAATCCGCCACTGGCCGTGGCGCTGCTCGCAAGCGTGGCGGCACGCTTCACCGAAGGCGCGGCGCACCGATCGCTGCGGGCCGTCTTCTACCTGTCGCTCGGCATATGGGCTTATGAAGAGGCCCGTCATGGGGTGAACTGGTTCCGTAGAGCCCTGGGTGTGGGCTTCTCGATCTACCTGATCGCAACTCTCGCAGAGGCCCTGCACAGCTAGCCGGTGCGTCTGAGGCGCCGCACCAGCGGGTAGTAATCCGGTGCGGGATGTGGGTCTCCGCTGTCTGAGCGCCCCCCGTAAATGACGAGAACGTGATCATGAACCCAGAACAGAACCCGCATGCGACTCGCCCGTCCTCGGGGCCGGCAATTCCCGCCGTCGATGAGCTCCACGTCTGCGTCCTCTGCACGGGCCGGCTCGTCTATCCCTACGACTGGGCGGCCGAAGGACCCCACCATTGGCGGGTCTCCCTGCGCTGTCCCGACTGCGAGGGGATCCGCGAAGGGCTGTTCACCCAGCAGGCCGTGGATCTCCTCGCCGACGAACTGGACCGCGGAAGCGGAGAGCTGATCAAGGCACTGGACGAGCTGACCCGCGAGAACATGGCCGCAGAGTTCGACGTCGTGATCCGGGCAATCCGGGACGACCTGATCCTCCCCAGCGACTTCTAGGGGCGCACCGACACACGGGGCCCTCGAGACTCCGCCCGATGGTACGCTGCGAACAGCGAATAATCGGCTATATGGAATTCTTCCTGGAAACCTCCACCGAATTCAACGCCGAGCGACTGTTCTAGCCTGACATGGACAGCTCGACGGAGTTGGCTTCAGACACGGCTCCGCTGAACCTCGGGCCTGACGCGATCTTCGCGCGCGATGCCGGACGGCGAATCATCGGACCGGAGGTCGCAAGGAGGCTGCAGGCCAGTCGTCCCGAGACGCGAATCCTCCTCATGTCCGGCTTCCCGCAGCCGATTCTCGACTCGGGCAGGCACCTCGACGAGGGCATGACGCTGATCGAGAAGCCCTTCTCGGGGCCGATGCTGATCGAGGAGATCGCGCGGGTCACCGAGCGCGGCGCGGCCCGCTGATGCCCCAGTTGCTGATCGTTGACGACGACAAGGCTGTCAGGCAGTGGGAGGAACGGGTCGTCAGAGACAACGGCTACTCGTGCGAGGGCGCCCACGATGCCGAGGCTGCGCGGGCACACCTCAGGACGGGCGCCTACCAGCTGGCGCTGCTGGATGTGAATATGCCGGGCAACTCGGGCCTGGACCTACTCACCGAGATCCGCAGGGACCATCCGGATCTCGCGGTTGTGATGGTCACCGGCGAAGACAGCATGAGCCTGGCGATGAGCGCCATCGAGTTGGGCGCCTATGGGTATCTGGTGAAGCCCGTCGGCACGGGCGAGCTGATCATCAACGTCGCAAATGCCCTGCACCGGCGTCACGGCGACGCAGAGGCCCAGCGGCGAATGCTGCGCATGCAGGAGGAGGCCTCGGAGCGCACAGACGACCTCGCCCAGGCGCTGCAGAACCTCGAGGTCTCCGAGAAGGAGGTGTGGGCATCACAGGCGGAAACAATCTTCCGGCTGGCCCGGCTGGTCGAGTTCCGCGACGAGGAGACGGGACATCACCTCCACCGAATGAGCTCCTACTGCGAGACGATCGCCCGGACGCTGGGCTTTAACGCCGAGGACACCGAGCGACTGCGTCTGGCGAGCCAGCTTCACGACGTCGGCAAGGTGGCGGTGCCCGACAGCGTGCTGCTCAAGCGCGGCAAGCTGACCCCGCCGGAGTTCGAGGTCATCAAGGGCCACAGCGAGATCGGCTACCGCATGCTCTCAGGGTCGGCATCGGACATCGTTCAGCTCGGTGCGCTCGTCGCCTACACGCACCACGAGCGCTGGGACGGGAGCGGCTATCCGCGAGGCCTCCCCGGCGAGACGATCCCTCGCGAGGGTCGCATCGCAGCCGTTGCCGACGTGTTCGACGCGCTGACAAGCGACCGTATCTACAGGGCTGCGCTGCCGATCCGCTCGGCGATCGGGTTGATGGAGGGGGGACGCGGCAAGCATTTCGATCCCGAGGTGCTCGACGCGTTCCTGGCTGTGCTCCCGGAGGTCGAAAGGACCCGGCGCCAGTATGCGGACTAGGCGGTGCAGGCCCCGCCGCGTCCGGATATCGATACAGGCCGCCTCCCCAAGACCGTTAAGTAACGCACCGGACGAGGACGCGGGCAACTACTGCACCGAGGCGGGCCTCAGACGCCGTTCTGTCTCTTAGCAGGACCTGTGACCTCACGAGAAAGGACCGACACATGTCGGCATCCCTGGCACCCGCCTCGCGTACCAAAGCAGCCGTTGCACCGACCCGCAGGAGGCAAGGGCCGCTGTCAGCCGCGAGAGCTCACGGAGAGCGCCACACCCACTCCAGCCACGGCCGCCGCATCGCACAGGCCTTCGCCGAGCTCGAGACGCTGCCGGTGCTCGCCGAGGCTCGGCTGCAGGCCCTCTCCTTGACAGCTGAGAGCAATGCGGCCGTCGCCGAGCTCGTGGCGACGGTCGAGTCCGACCCGGCCCTCTCGTTGAAAGTCATGGGAGCGGCCAACGATGGGCGAAGCACCCCCGAGCTGCTGGACACAGTCCTGGGCTCGATCGAACGAGTCGGCACGCCCGTGGTGAGGGACATAGCCGAGAGCGCCAAGACCTTTGACTTCTTCGAACGCTCCGGTGGCTGGGACCTTGCGCCCCAGATGTTCCGCCTGCACGGACTGGCGACCCAGCGGGCGGCCGACCGAATCGCCGGCGAGATCTTCCATACGAACCGCGCCCAGCTGTCGCTGTCGAGCCTGTTGCACGACGTCGGCAAGCTGGTCCTGCTCCGGGCCTACCCGGGCTATCCGGCCCAGGTGCACCGGGGTGCGCGCCTGCCAGAGGAGCGGATTCGTTGCGAGCGCCGCGAGCTGGGCGTCGACCATGCGCTCGTCGGCGGTGTGCTGCTGAGGCGCTGGGGAATGCCCGGCGCCATCGCCGGGCCGGTGGAGCACCACCACGACCCGGACGCCACCGGCGACGGGGCCGTGGTGCGCCTGGCCGACATGCTCGCCCATCACCAGCGCGGCGACGCGATCGCACCGGCGGAGATGCTCCGCAGCGCTCGAGCGATCGACCTCAGCGAGAAGGACCTCCGCCGCCTGATGACCGACCTCTCGGGCGATCCCGGCCAGCGCCGGAGCCTGATCGATCCCTGCCCCCTGTCGAGCCGCGAGCTCCGGGTGCTCCACCGCCTCTCGCAGGGCAGCGTCTACAAGGAGATAGCTCTGGAGCTAGACCTCTCGGCCAGCACCGTTCGCAGCCATCTCAACAAGATCTACCGCAAGCTTGGCGCACGCGACCGCGCCCAGGCCGTTCTGATCGCCTCGCGGCGAGGCTGGCTCTGAGAACCCCGATGGCTCGGCATTGGCGCATGATGCTCGCCGGCTACGCCCTCGCCGACGGCGTCTACTGGGTCGCCGTGAAGCCTCGCCTTCGCCGCGCCATGGGCGTTTATACACGACATCATTCCCCGCTCCCCGCGACGAGCGCTCTCCCGCCCTTCGCCGCTTCACAAATGTGTAGCATCGCGTGGCGGCCGCGGGACAGCGCAGCCGTCGTTACATCCACGTGTCGACCGGGGGGCAAGCGCGAGTGCGTGGGTCCCTGCCGGGAACGCGACAGAGCGACTCTTCACTGGAGGACATCGTGTCTGCCCAGAAACCCGACGAGCAGAACCAAACCGGAGAGGGCTTCCCGGAACCGGCCTCGCCGCTGGCGATCGAGGAAATCGTGCGCGGCCACTCGCGCACCGTGCATCTCGCCGGCGAACTCGACCTGATGTCGGCCGAGCTTCTCGAATCGGCCATGCGCCGGATCGCCGCCGACGGGAGAGACGAGCTCATCGTCATCGATCTCAGCGATGTGAGTTTCATGGACTCAACCGGCCTGAGAGCGGTCCTCGTTGGAATCGCGTTCTGCGTGGAGCGGAGGCGTGAGCTCGAGCTGCTTCCGGGGCCCGGCGAGGTCCAACGTCTGTTCGAGATCAGCGGGCTGGTCGACGACCTGCCGTTCGCGGAGCGCGAGGAGCACGACGGAGAGGGTTGACGTTGGAATCGGCCGCACGTGAGTCCGTGACGGACCGTCGACGGGGGCGGCGACGCCGGGGAAGCACGGGCCGTGCGCGGCCCGAGGTTCAATGTGGGGAGGAGGGCGGGCCGCCGGCGCGGGTGGGCGCCGTGCGGCCCTCGCCGACCCCTACGCGGATGCGGTTGCGCTCCCGCTGGTCGCACCCGCATCGGCCATGTCGTGTTTGCCCTCGGCGAACTCCTCGACGATCTTCGAGCAGAACGCGGGCAGGTCATCCGGATTGCGCGAGGAGACGAGCCCCTGATCCACGACGACCTCCTCGTCGACCCACTCACCGCCGGCGTTGCGGATGTCGGTCTGCAGTGACGGCCATGAGGTCAGCGTCCGCCCTCTGACCAGGTCCGCCTCCACCAGCGTCCACGGCCCGTGGCAGATCACGCCGACGGGCTTGCCGGCCCCGAAGATCCGCTGAATGAAGGCGGTCGCCCGCTCGTCGGTGCGCAGCTGGTCGGGGTTTGCCACGCCGCCGGGCAGCACGAGCCCGTCGTAGTCCTCGGCCGCCGCGTTCTCGAGCGTCTCGTCGACCTTGTAGGTCGCGCTCTTGTCGAGATGGTTGAACGACTGAACCTCGCCGCTTTCGGGCGCCACGAGCTGGGGCGTCCCCCCGGCCTCCTCGACGGCGCTCCAGGGCGCGGTCAGCTCGACCTCCTCGACACCCTCCTGGGCGACGAGGAACGCGATCTTCTTTCCCTTCAGATCAGCTGCCATGTAGAACAGCCTCCTTTCACGCTTCTGTCGTTACGCCCCAGCCCCCTCTGGGCTGCCGGGCCTCCCCTTGACTTACCCCTGCGCCCCACGGCTAACCAAGCGTCAGCCGGAATCTTCGGCCAACAGCTCGAGCAGCGCCCGCTCGATACGTGCGCGGACGCGGGGACTTGCAAGATCCGGGCCCGCGCCGGCTGACCGGCGTCCGAGAGCGTCCGCGATCGTCACCCCGTCCCTGTAGCGATCGATCACGCGGGGGTCGACATAGGAGCCGCGGCAGACGGCAGGGGTGTTGCCGAGATAGGCGGCAACGGTCCGAATCGCGGCGCTCACCTGCCGCTCGCCCGCCCGCCCCTTCCCGGCGGGTGGCTGCGCGGCGAGCGCGACCGCCGCGAGCACCGTCGCGTTCCAGGTCCGGAAGTCTTTGGCGGTGAAGGGTCCGC
>CAZFGJ010000168.1:0-6129 GCA_964518445.1 uncultured Solirubrobacteraceae bacterium | reverse complement strand
TCGTGGACCTCATCCCAGGGCACGCCCAGAACGTCGGTCAGGAAGCGCTCGATCAAACGGTGGCGGCGAACGATGCCCTCGGCATGCTCGGCGCCCGTCTCGGTGAAGGCGATCGCACGATCGGAGCCGCGGGTGATGTAGCCGTCCCGTTCCAGGCGCCCGATCATCTCGTGGACCGTCGGCGCCGAGAGCTGCATCGCCCTGGCGACGTTGGCCCCGGTCATCGGCAGCCTTGCCTCCTGCAGCCAGAAGAGGCTCTGGAGGTACTCCTCCTCCGCGACTGTGGCACTGTCGGAGCTCACCGGGTTGATGCTAGAGGACCGCTCAGGACTGCAACTGCTCGTATGAGCATTCCTCGGCGCTGCGGTCATCTCGCCAGCGGCGGAGCTTTGCACCGTGGCGGATGCGCCCGGCGGAGACGTGATCGAAGTCGATCTCGACAACCAGCTCCGGCCGCAGGCCGATCCACTCGAGATCCTTGCCGGCGCTCCAGCGGCTCGGGTCGGCCGACCCTCGCTCGCCCGACTCATAGGGGGCCAGGAAGCCCACCAGCCGCTTCTTCTCCGCCGCGCTCAGGCCCGAGCAGTGCCCGACCACCCTCAGCTCGCCTCCGTCGTAGAGGCCCAGGATGAGAGCTCCGACGGTGCCCTCCTCCTTGCCCGGCCGCCAGCCCACGACGACCGCGTCGATCGTCCTGACCCGCTTGACCTTGGCCATGCCCTTGCGCTCCCCCGGGAGGTAGGGCGCACCGCGGTCCTTGGCAATCGCCCCCTCGGCCCGCTCCAGCCAGACAGAGGCCTCCTCGACGCTCGAGACGGTCGGCATCAGCTCGACCGGGGCGCTCTTGAACGCCGCTGAGCCCAGCAGCTTCTCGAGGGCCGCACGGCGCTCGTCGCAGGAGCGCTCGAGCAGCGTCTCGCCCCCATCGGCCAACAGGTCGAAGGCGACGTACACCGCCGGCGTCTCGACGGAGAGCCGCTCGATCCGCGAGACGGCCGGGTGGATCCGCTGGCCCAGCGCATCGAAGTCCTCGTGGCCGTCCTCGCCGCGCACGACGATCTCGCCGTCCAGGACGTAGCTGCCGGAGGGCAGCTTCAGCTCAGGGAAGTAGCGGCCCAGCGGCTTCCCGTTGCGCGACTGCAGGTAGATCTCCTCACCGTCCACGAAGGCCAGGCAGCGAAAGCCGTCCAGCTTGATCTCGTAGCGGTACTGCTCCCCCTCGGGCAGCTCCTTGCGCGAGAGCGCAAGCTGGGGCTTGACGGGCGGCTCGATCGGAAGCGTCATCAGCTGGTCTCCTCCTTTCCCTTGGAACGTGCACGGCTGGGCTGGACTCGGGGCGGCTCGCCCTTCTGCTTGCGGAAATGCGGTGGCCACGGCGCGTCACCCAGGCCGTCGCGCTCATCGCGGGCCGCCAGCTCGAGCAGGCCATCCAGCCTGCCGGGGTGCTCGTCGATGGCGGCCGAGGGATCTCCCCGCTCGCGGAGCCTGTCAGGGACCGTCCTGGCGGTCAGCTCGGCCGGCTCGACGTCGGCGACCTCGTCCCACTCAAGGCCACAGGACACCCGCGCGTCCGCCACGGCCCTGACCGAGTAGGCGGAGGCGACCGTGCGGTCGCGGGCATTCTGGTTGTAGTCGATGAACACGCCCTCGCGTTCCTCCTTCCACCAGCGGCTGGTTGCCCGCCCGGGCATCCGGCGCTCCACCTCGCGGGCCAGCGCCAGAGCCGCCCGGCGCACTTCTTCGAAGCTCTGCTCGGGATGGAGGCGCACGTAGATGTGGATCCCCCGGGACCCCGACGTCTTGGGAAAGCCCCGCAGGTCGTGGTCCTCGAGCACCTCGCGGACGCTCAGGGCTACCTGGCGAACCTCGTCGAAGGGCACCTCCGGGCCGGGGTCCAGGTCGACGCGGAGCTCGTCGGGGTGATCGAGATCGGACCGGCGGACCGGCCAGGGGTTCCAATCGATCACACCCAGGTTGACGCCCCACACGAGATGAGCCGCATCGTTCGGCACCAGCTCCCGGGCATGGCGACCACTGGGGAAGGTGACGGTGGCCGTCTGCAGCCACTCGGGCGCGCTGTCCGGAACGCGCTTCTGGAAGAACGGCTTGCCCTCGACCCCGTCGACCCAGCGCTTCATGACCGTCGGGCGGTCCCGTAGGCCCCGGACGACCTCCTGCTCGCAGGCGAGGTAGTACTGGACGAGATCCATCTTGGTCAGCCCGATGGCAGGGAAGTAGAGCTTGCCCGGGTTCGACACCCGAACCTCCTGCCCGCAAACCTCGACGATCTCGTGCTCGCCCTTCTTGGGAGCCATTGCTGGAAGGATGCCCGATCGTGGGAAGGACCACACCGATAGGAACCCGTGCCCTGATCCTCTGCGAGGACTTCGGGGAGCGTCTGGGCGCCCTGCGGGTCGGCGAGGCGCTCTCCGCCGGCCTCCTCGAGGGGGGTGCCCCGCCACCGGACATCTTCGCTCTCGACGCGGCCCTCCCATCAACTGAGGAGCCACGGGCGCTGCTCGACGAGGCCGCCTTCGATCCCCGGATGCGGGCCGCCCGGGCACTGGTCCTTGCGGTGGCCTCGCTGCAGGAGCAGACGCTCGCGGGCAGCCTGGCCTTCGAGGCCGCGACCCGCGCGCGGCAGGGCGGAGTGCCCGCCTATGCCGTGACGGCTCGCAACGCCCTCAACACCTTCGACGTGCGGATCCTCGATCTCCAGGCTGTGATCGAGGCGGGCAGCGCCCGCGGTCTCAAGGACGCCGGGCGCCGGCTCGCCCAGGTCATCTGAGTCTCACCGCTGGCAGCCGGCGCACCAGAAGGTCAGACGGTTGTCGTCTCCTTGGCCCCGCTGGAGGATCGGCCGACCGCATCGCGGGCAGGGCATCCCCGCCCGGCGGTAGACGGCCCGCGGCCGCGCCATGAAGCCCTCGACAGCCGAGCGGGCCATCTGCTCGCGGGCGAAGGAGACAGCGGCCAGTGCCTCCTCGTTGCGAACCTCGCCCGTCGCGCGCCAGGGGTCGAGCGCGGCGGCGAAGCAGCTCTCGGCCTTCCACAGGTTGCCGATGCCCGCCAGCGTCCGCTGGTCCAGCAGGGCGTCTCCGATCGGCCTCGTCGGGTCGTCTTCGCGCAGCCTGCGCAGGAACAGCTGCTCGTCGAAGGTATCCCCGATCACGTCCGGGCCGAGCCGTGTCAGGCGCGGATCCACCCGCACCCGCGCCTCGCTGAGCAGCTCGAGTACGGGACCGTCGAACTCGACGACATCCCAGCCCTCCGAGCGGATGACCAGCCAGGCCCGCCGCGGGGCGCGCCGCCAGCGCGCACCGCTCCGGTAGACCCCCCACGAGCCGCTCATGCGCAGATGCGAGTGGATCGTCAGCTCACCCGAGAAGCGCAGGAACAGGTGCTTTCCCCTGGCATCGACCGACTGGACCTCTCTGCCGGCCAGCCGCTCGGGCCAGCGGTCGAAGCCGTGACGGGCCTGCGGCGTGAGGATCTCGTCGGGGATTCGCCCCTCGAGCACCGGGCGGATCCTGTTGGCGGCGTAGTGGATGGTGTCGCCCTCGGGCATCACCCACTACGAAAGCAGCCCGCCCCCCTCTACGCGGAGAGATCCTCGGCGGCCAGTCGGCCGATCACCTCGTGCACCAGCCGGGTCGCCTCCATGACCGTCCGGTAGTCCAGGTTCGCGGGCACGTCGCTGGGCAGGTGGTAGTTCGCAGGACTGCGCCAATCGGTGATCGACAGCAGCGTCGCAGTGGGGTATCCGGCCCGGCTGGGGATGATGCTGTCGGTCGAGGCACGCGCCCTGAAACCGCGCTCCAGGGGGATCTCCATGTAGGCGGCGCTGTCGGCAAGGAGGTCGCGCAGCCATGGCCCCTCGTACTCCTCCATCCAGATCGGCCCCTCCGCCTCGAGCATCACCAGGTGAGGGGAGCCGACCGTGTCGAGGTTCACGAAGATCGTCCGCTGCGGGTCGAGCTCGGAGCGGTGGCGGGCCAGGAAGGCCCTGATGCCGTCCTGGAGCGTCTCCTCGGCGCCGCAGGAGACGAGCAGGACGCGGAGCCCCGGGGAGGGCTCCTCCCGCATCATCTCGGCCAGGCCAACCAGCGCCGCGACGCCCGAGAGGTTGTCGTTGGCCCCCTGCACCGTGGCGCTGCGCCAGACATCGGCCACCAGGGCGGATCCCATCGTGCCGAGCACAACGCCTCCCAGCGCAAGGCGGCGCCGGCGGGTCGCAACCGCCGTGAAGGTGAAGGCCGGGCCGATCATGCCGAGCCACCACTGAGGCAGGGGTTTCTTCGCCCTTCCGACGCGCTCCGGCGCCAGCTCGTAGAGGCGCTTCTGCAGACTCTGGTCGAACAGCATCCCCGTCTGGGGGGCGTCGTGATGGGCCAGCACGACAAGGGTCCGCTGGGCGCCCGGATCGCCGGCATCGGCGACAACGTTGACCGTCCTGCGCCGGCGGCGCATCGCCCGCCGGTACAGGCGAGGGCCGTTCTGCGCCTCATCGACGATCCCCGCGATTCCCAGCGCCACGGCGAGCACCCCCGCCACCGGACGGCGCCGCAGGACCAGCAGGGCACCCGCGACTCCCAGCAGGCCAAGGGCCGTCGCCGTCGGCGGGAAGGTGCCCCAGGAGTCCTCGTCCTCCAACGAGACCCGCACCCCCTCGACTGCTTCGAGGCGGGCCGCCAGCCACTCGGCAGACTCGCGCTCGCCCTGCGAGCAGGGGGTCCTGTCGATCGGAGCGAGGGTCTCGACAACCTCGCGAATGACCGCCTCGACCCTCTCCCCGGAGGACTGGCTCAGCGAGCTCACTGCTCCATTGTCGCGCTTTGCGCAAGCCGAGGCGCCTCCCCGGCCACGGCCCGGATCGTTAGGCTCGGTGGCCTGATGGACGAGCCCGAGCCAACTCCGAGCCCGGCTGCTCGCGCCCCGCGTCCCCGGTCGCTGCCGACGCCGGGCGTCAAACGCGCCACGGTGATCGGCGCCGGCTCCTTCGGCACGGCACTGGCCGTCCTGTTGACCCGGGCGGGGGTGCGCACGACGCTCCAGACCCGCACCGCCGAGCAGGCAACTCTGATCGAGGAGCAACGGGAGAACCGCCTCTATCTCCCAGGGGTCGAGTTGCCCGGCGGGCTGCGTGTCGAGCCGGTCTCGGCCGGCGTAGCTCGGGCGGACTTCGTCTTCCTTGCCGTCCCGTCGAGAACCCTCGGCACCGCCATCGACGCACTGGTTGCCGCGGGGCTGGGTCGCAAAGCCGCCATCGTCTCCGTCGCAAAGGGCCTCGTCCCGCCGGGAGGCGTTCCCCCCACCGTGGTCCTCAGCGAGCGCTTCGGCGCCGAGCGGGTCGCCTGCCTGGGCGGCCCGGCACACGCCCAGGAGATGGTCCACTCGGGGGCGGCGCTCGTGGCCGCATCCACGGAGGAGGAGCTGGCGCGGACGGTCGCGCAGCTGTTCATCCGGGCGGGTGTCGTCTGCGAGCAGTCCAACGACCCGATCGGCGTCGAGCTGGCCGGCGCCGCCAAGAACGCCGCCGCGCTGGCGGCCGGTGCGACCGAGGCTCAGGGACTGAACGCCGCCGGTGCTGCCGCGGGCCACATCTTCGCCGAGGTCTGGCGCTACGCCGAGAGCCTCGGGGCCCGGCCGGAGTCGATGATCGGGCTGGCCGGCGCGGGTGACCTGGTGGCGACCGCCCTGGCGTCGCAGAGCCGCAACCGCCGAGCCGGCGAGCTGCTCGCCGCGGGCGTACCCGCGGCCGAGATCCCCGGCCAGGTGGGGCAGGCTGTCGAGTCGCTCGAGTCGGTCCCCCTCCTGGCGCGCGCCCTCGAGGATGCCGGGGTGGCGGCTCCCGTGACCGGTGCGCTGGGCAGGCTGATCTCGGGTGAGCTTCCGCTGCAGGATTGGGTGGCCCTCGTGAGGGCCACCGTCCCTCCGCCGGCGCTGTGGCGGCGGCGCCCGAAACCGGGCTTCTGGCGGCGCTTCTGGCGGCGGCTCTTCGGCGGGGCGGGCTGACTCAGGCCTCCTGGCCCGTCATCAGCGTGCTGATGACGGCCTCATAGACGCCGCCGCCGTGGCCCGACCGGGCGACGTGGACGTTCGCCCGGACGCCGATCTCCTGGCGCATCG
>CAZFGJ010000167.1:0-6131 GCA_964518445.1 uncultured Solirubrobacteraceae bacterium | reverse complement strand
CAACGAGCAGGTCGCGCAGCACCGCCGCGAGGGATCCCAGCGAGTAGTCCCCTCCGCCCGCAGCCGACTCCCCATGGCCGGGTAGATCGGGGGCGATGACCGTGTGATCTCGCGCGAGAGGCTCGATCACGGCGTCCCAGTTCTCGCGGGTGCCGGCCATCCCGTGGATGAGAAGCAGGACCGGCCCGCTCCCCGCCCGGCTGTAGGCGACCTCGCGCCCATGGAGTCTCACCGAGCCCGTCTCGATCGCGCTCAAGTGGGGACTCCGGCTGGTGCTCGCAGAAGAGTCATCGCATCTCTGACACATGCTTCGCGCATCTGCGCGTGAGTGATCTCGAAGCTTGCCGCCACCCCGGGCGAGACCTCGCGGATGCCCAGCCCGACTCGAGCCAGATGCATCGAGCCGAGGATTTGAGTTATGAGCCTGTTGGCCGTGAACGGGGGATCGTCGATCTCGAAAAGGCCCTCCGCGGACCCGGAGCCGAGGGCCCGCTCGAGGGGACCGATGCAGGCCGCAATCGACCGGCCCAGGCGGAACAGGACGGCGCCCGAGACCTGATCGCGGAGCTCTCCGGCGGGTCGCTGCATCAGCGCCAGGGCGCAGTCGAGGAAGGCCGGGTACTCGAGACAGAAGTCCGCATAGGACTCACACAGCTCGCGCAATGCCGTCACCGGGTCGCCGGGCGGGTCGGTCTCCTCGATGCGGGACCGGAGCTCGGCCAGGTAGTCCGTCAGGGTCAGAACGAAGATCTCCTCCTTCGAATCGAAGGAGCGGTAGATCAGGGCCTTGTTGAGTCGCGCCGCGCGAGCGATCTCATCGATCGGCGCATCGCGCCTGCCCCGCTCGTCGAACAGCTCCCTGGTCGCGCCGACGATCGTCCTCTCGCGGGCCCGCCGCCGCTCTGAGCGCGCCGTGTGACGGGATACCTGGGTGGTGCTCACACGTCGGAGGCTAGCGCGAACGGACCATCGTTGCAACCGTCGTTTGAACTATTGGTTACATCTGACCAAAAAAGCGGGGCTCAACCATCTGAGCCCCGCTTGCCGAGCGGATCGCGGACGCCACTGCGCCCGCGATCGCTCCCACCTCTCCTCCGTCTACTTCGGCGGGCAGGGCACCTTGACGAGCTTCGTGACCGTCGTTTCGGTGAGGCCGCCGAGACCAGCGAAGGTCAGTTCCGCCTTGCCCGGGAAACCACCCTTGGGGCAGGTTTTGGGAACACGGCCGTAGTAGATGGTCTTGCCACCCTTCTTGATTGCCGAGCCGACCCGCACCGAGATGGACGTGACAGACGCGTCCTGCGCTCCGGGCACCGTTTCCACCAGCGGCACCTCGGCGATCAGCTCGTGGCTGTAGATCCCTGAGGCGTTGACGTAGTGGGCGGTCGAGATCACTTCGAGGATCGTCGGTTCGTGACCGAAGGTGAAGAACTCGAGGCCTCCACCGGGCGCGTAGAACGATTCGAGGGTGGCTGTCTCAGGCACAATTTTCGTGCCGAAGGCAACCTCGCCGTGGACCACGCCGACGGGACCCGCCTGCGAGCCCTTCGGGCAGGACTTGGGACCGGGCCCTGTCGGTTCGAGCGTCGAGACGGGGCAGGTCGGGAAGCCCGAGGGGTGCAGCACCGTCCCCTTCGGCAGGAAGACGTTGACGCCGATCAGCGGCGGCGGGAACCCACCGTATTCGGTGCCTGAGATCGTCACCTGGCTTTCGATCGCGGCTCCGGCACCAAGTTTGTTGCCCGTACCCGGAAAGCCCTTGATGGGCACGATCTTCGCTTTGACGGTCACGGTCGGAGCGGCGAACGCGGCACCAGGTGCGGCGACCGCTACGACCAACGCAAAGCCCAGCAGGCCCAGCAACGTCTTACGCATGACGGTAAGTCCTCTCCCTCGGTTAGTGACGACTGATGTTAGGGATGAACCGCATCCCAAGCTCCGGCACCTCCGCGCGAGGAGCGCGAGCCGGTCGCTTCTCAGGCGTACGATCGAGGTGTGACGTCGCAGGCTGCGGAGCCATCGGGGGCGCAACGGGTCAACACGGCTGTCGAAGAGGTCGCATCCTTCCTGCGCGCCTACCCGCCCTTCGACGCGCTCGGCACCGAGGATCTGGAGGAGGTTGCCGCGTCGACCGAGGTCGAGTTCTTCGCGGCGGGCACGACGATCTTCTCCCAGGGCACCGAGCCGATCGAGCACCTGCGTGTCGTGCGGGCCGGCGCCGTGGCGCTCTCGCTGGCCGGCCGTGTCCTGGACCTGCTGGGCACCGGTGAGCTGTTCGGCCACGCCTCGATGCTCTCCGGGCTGCCGCCCGGGTTCGCCGCGCTCGCCCAGGAGGACACGCTCTGCTACCGGATCGCCCAGCCCGTGGCCGCCGCCGTCCTGGCGCGGCCCGAGGGAGTGCGCTTCGTGGCGCGCTCGCTGCTGGACATGCACGCGCTGGCGCCCTCGGCGCTCGCGACCCGCGAGACACGGGCCGATCCTGCGGCCCGGCCGGTTCGGAATTTGCTTCGAGGGACGCCCGTTATGTGCGCCCCCGACACCCCGATCCGCGAGGCCGCGGCCGCTATGACAGCCGCGGGCGCCACTGCGGCGGTGGTGGAGCTGGGCGACTCCTTCGGGATCCTCACCGATCGAGATCTGCGCTCGCGGGTCGTGGCCGGAGGCCTCGCCTACGACGCGCCGGTGTCCGCCGCGATGAGCGCGCCCGCCTACACCGTTGACCCCGAGGCGCTGGGAGGCGACGTGCTGCTCGAGATGCTCGACCGGGGCTTTCGCCATTTCCCGGTGGTGACACCCGGCCGCGAGGTGATCGGCGTCATCGAGGCGGTCGACCTGCATGCGACCGAGACGCTCTCCTCCTTCAACCTGCGCGCGACGATCGCGCGCGCGACGGCGTTCGAGGAGCTCGGCCGGGCCGCCGAGGGGCTGCGTCCGGCGGTCCTCGCCCTGCATGAGGCTCGCGTCGGCGCATTGAGCATCGCGAGGATGTACTCGGTTCTGCTGGACGCCCTCACGCGACGGACCATCGAGCTGGAGATCGCCTCCTCGGACGCCGCGCCGAGCGGGTTCGCCTGGCTCGCGCTCGGCAGCCAGGCGCGGCGCGAGGCGGTGCCCGGCTCGGACCTCGACAGTGCCATCGCCTGGTATGGCGATGTGAGCGAGCAGGAGATCCGTCCGCGCCTCCACGCGCTGGCCGAGTCGGTGACGGCAAGGCTCGCCGGATGGGGGCTGCCCGTCGACAGCCACGGGGCGACCGCGTCGGATGTCGTGTTCGTTCGCTCGGCCGAGTCCTGGCAGAAGCTCGCTCGAAGCTGGATCGAGCGCCCCACCCAGGAGAAGGCCCTGATTCTCGTGTCCCTGCTCCTCGACAGCCGCCCGGTCTGGGGAATCCACGAGGGTCCGCCGATCGCCGAGACGTTCCGCACGGCGGGCACCCGTTCGCAGCTGGTGCGGCTGCTGGCGCGCCTGGCCCTGGCCCACCGGCCGCCGACGGGGTTCCTGCGCGCGCTGGTGCTCGAGCATGACGGCGAGCACCGGGGCCGGCTGGACATCAAGTCGGGAGGGCTGCTCCCGGTGGTCGATCTCGCCCGGTGGGCCGGGATCGCTGCGGGCGTCACCAGCGCCTCGACGAGCGAGCGGCTGCGGGCGGGGAGGGATGCGGGCACCCTGCCGGGCGAGGACGCCCGAACACTCGAGGAGGCCCACGAGCTCTTCTCCGAGCTTCGGCTGGCCCATCAGGTCGAGCAGCTGCGCAACGGCTCCGAGCCGGACGACCATCTCGATCCGCGGGAGCTGAGCACGCTGACCCGAAGCCACCTCAAGGAGGCATTTCGCGCAGTGGCCTCTGTGCAGAAGCGCGTCGCGGCAGAACTCGACCTGCCGCCGAGATGAGGGGGAGATCCGAGGAGCGCGGGCCGGGAGCGAGCGCCTATGCGCTCGAGAAGCTCCCGTCCGGAAGAACGCCCTGGCGCGCGGCCCGCTACTGCGCGGTCGACCTCGAGCTCACCGGGCTCGATCCCGGGAAGGACAAGATCGTCTCCTTCGGTGCCGTCCCGATCGAGGACGGTCGCGCGAGACCGGGTGAGGCCGTCGAGGGAAGGGTGCGCCTCGAGCGCCCGATGGACGAGGCGTCGATCAAGGTTCACGGCCTCCGTGCGGTGGACCTCGAATACGCGCCCAGGCTCGAGGCGGCAATCGACCCGCTGCTCGGCGCGTTGGCGGGAGCCATCCCGGTGGTTCACTTCGCCGAGGTCGAGCGCCGTTTCCTGGGTCGGGCACTGCGCCGCCAGGGGCTCCGCCTGCACCCGCAGATGATCGACACCACTGTGCTGGGGGCAATCTGGCTGCACGATCGCGATGGCATCCGGGCGCAGCGCATCATGCTCGGCGCGCTGGCCGAGGCCCTGAATGTCCCGGCCCACCAACCACACGACGCCCTCGGGGACGCGCTGACGACGGCCGAGATCTTCATCGTGCTGGCGACACACCTCGATGCGATGCATCGCGAGAGCGTCAAGAGCCTCACCTCGGCCGAGCGGCGCCTTGATGCGATGGGCATGTACCCCGCCCACATCGACAGCTAGCGGACCTGTTCGACCTCTTCTCGATGCGGCGCCTCGCCTCGGTCCTCGTCTGCGAGGGCGTCGACAAACGCCTGGAGAAGCCCCGGATCCTCGACGGGTGGCCCGTGGCCGAAGCATGCGAGTCTGGGACGCAGAGCGGCGAGGCGCCGCATCGACCGCCGGTTGAGGGCCGGGTCGGGCGTGAACATGTCCGGCGGCGGGTGCAGCCCGGGCCGTCCTGTCAGAGGGTGCCTGTTGAAGAACACGTCCCCGCCCAGCAGCGTCCTGTCGGACTCGCGCCAGAGCGCGATGTGTCCCTCCGCATGCCCCGGGGTCTCCAGGACGGTGAACGTGGCGACCGCGTCGCCCTCGCGCAGGACGCGGTCGACATTCAGGCCGGGGCCGGCCCACCAGCGGCCCTGGAAGGCGGTGATGAGGTTTCTGGGGATCGCGACGGCGGGTCCTCCGGCTTCGGCACGGGCGACGTCGGCCTCCCCCACCCAGAAGGGAATCTCCAGCTCGCGACACGCCGCGGCGCTGGAGCCCTGATGGTCGGCATGAGCATGAGTGATGGCATGAGCCACGACCCTCCGCCCGCGCAGCCGTGGAGCCATCCGGCGCCAGGACCAGCGGGTGCCGGCGTCCACGAGCACCCCGTCGGCCAGGTAGCTGTTGAAGGCGTGGGCGGGGCGCGAGGGCAGGACCGTTATCCCGGGAGCGAGTTCCATACGGTGGCGTACGGTACTCCATGGAGGCGGTGTTGTCAATACTGTGGCGTATGGTGCTTCTGTGACCGATCGCCTGACAGCCGCCGACTGGGAGAGAACGGCCCTCGAAGCGATCGCCGAGAGCGGGCTGAGCGCCGTTGCTGTCGAACCGCTGGCCCGCCGGCTCGGGGTGACCAAGGGAAGCTTCTACTGGCATTTCCCGAATCGCGAGGCGCTCGTTGCCGCAGCGATCACACGCTGGGAACGCGATCAGCTTGGGGATCTCGGGCGCGCTGAGACCGCCGATCCCTCGGCCCAGCTGCAGACACTGGTGAGCAAGGCCCTCAAGCTCCTGGGCCGCCCGACCGTCCAGCGCCGGCTCACGGCCGAAGCTGAGGGCAACCGGCACGCGGCGGCGGCCCTGGCACGCGTGACGCACGCCCGGATAGAGCGAATTGAGGCGATCTACGACGCCTTCGGCCTGCCGCGCAAAGAGGCGCGGGCGCGCGCCGCCGTCGCCTACGCCGCGGTGCTGGGCCTCGAACAGATCGACCGTGTGGGCGAGCTGCGGGTCAGCGAGAGCGCGATCGTCCGGGAGCTGCTCGCGGCGCTCACCCCCTGAGGAGCCGCGGCCGCGCCGGCGCGAAACCCGGCCGGCACGCTGCGGGCGGGTCAGTCCCCGCCGCAGGCCAGGGCGCGTGAGAGGAGGAGCTCTCGCTCACGGTCGTTGAGACAGAGATCGGCAGCGCGGATGAACTGCTCGCGGGCCTCCTCGGTCCGGCCCAGGCGGAAAAGGACATCGCCTCGCACGCCCGCAAGGGGGTGATAGGTCTGCAGGGCGGGGTCGCCGGCCAGCTCGTCG
>CAZFGJ010000166.1:0-6133 GCA_964518445.1 uncultured Solirubrobacteraceae bacterium | reverse complement strand
CCACCACCCGACTGCGGCCGTGCCGACACCGGCACTCTGCGAAGACGCGAGCGCTCCGGTGCGCGCCGGCGGGGAATTCGCCTGCCAGGACGGCTCGGAACCGGGCTGCGAAGACGGCAGCGAACCCACGGCGAGCTCCGCCGGTGGAGTCCCGCTCTGCCCGGCGGCTCAGGGTCCGCCCCCCGGCCCTCCGGCTGAACCGTGCGAAGCCGAAGGCGCCGCTGAATGCCAGCTGCCTGAATGGAGCTGCGAAGGCAGCATCGGCTCAAACGAAGCGCCCGCCCCCTGCGAACGAAGCGGCGGCGGAGAAGCGGCCTCCTGACGCCTCTCAGGCCGTGAAGTGACCGAGCGTCACGCTGCTCTGCACCTCGTAGCGCGCGCCCTGTGGCTCCAGCCAGGAGCGAATCAGCGCAACGGTGGCCGCCTCGAAGCCAACCGCCGGGGTGACCGGCATCTGAAGGCCCGGCGGCGGCCTGTAGCCGGCTCTGGTCCGGGCGACCGTGACGTGCGGGCGAAAGCGCCGCCCGCCGGAGCGCTCCGCGCTCAGGGCCTGCTCGACGGCTCGCTTAAGAGAGGCGAGCGCACCGGACTCCTCACGCACCTCGATGGCAAGAGCCCGCGGGCTGCGGGGCGGCAGCCAGACGGGGGCTCCCAGGGCCAGCTCGAGCTCGGGGGCACCCTCGCATGCGTCGCCGAGAGCCTCGGCCAGCTCCCCGATGTCCTCGGCGGGACGGCTGCCCAGAAAGCTGAGCGTCAGGTGCAGCGAGTCGCGGTCGAGAACCCGCAGGCCCGAAGGAGAGCGAGCGGAGCCGAGGCTGTCGGCCACCTCGCGGCCCCACGCCGCGAGCCTCCATCTGACGTTGGCCGGCAGCTCGACGGCCGCGAACAGGCGCGCTTCGAAGGACTCGGTCAATCCAGCAGGGAGCGGCGGACCATGTGCATCGCAACGGTGCTCGCCCGGTCTCGGATGTCGGCTCGCCCGCCGGGGAGCGTCACGGAGCGCGTCAGGCGCTCGGCGCCCTCACGGGCGACACTCAGCCAGACGAGCCCGACGGGCTTCTCCTCGGTCCCACCCCCGGGGCCGGCGATGCCGGTGATGCCAACGCCCATGTCGGCGCCGAGGCGCGAGCGGGCACCCTCGGCCAGCGCTTCGGCGACCTCCTGGGAGACAGCGCCGTGGCGCTCGATCAGCCCCGCAGGCACGCCGACCTGTCCGGTCTTGACCTCGTTGGAGTAGGCGACGATCCCGCCACGGACGTACTCCGACGACCCCGGGCGCTCGGTCAGCCGGGCAGCCAGCAGGCCGCCGGTGCACGACTCGGCCGTGGCAATCGTGAGCCCGGCCTCCCGCAGCGCGTCGGCCACGACCTCGTCGACCGTGCGGCCATCCTCGGAGAAGAGCGTGTCGCCGTGGCGCTCACGGACGAGCCCGACGAAGGAGTCATAGACCGCCTCCTCCTGGGGCTCATAGCGGGTCACGACCTCCACCTCCCCCCGTTTGAGGCAGGTGGTCACCTCGATCCGGTCGAGGTCGATTCCGTCGCGCTCGGCGATCCGCAGCGTCTCGGCGATCTCGGACTCGGGGATCCCGAACATGCGCATGGTCCGCTGCCGATAGACGGTGGCCCCGGCGATCGCGGCCCGCAGCGCATCGGACTCCAGGGCCGTGGCCCACATCGGCTGGAGCTCCCGGGGCGGGCCGGGCAGGACGACGACCGTCGGCCCGCTCCCCGGCTCGGACGGAGGAACCACCAGGCCGGGCGCGGTGCCCACCGGCTCGAGGATCTCGGCGCCGCGGGGAACGGTGGCCTGCTTGTGGTTGGCGTCGATGATCGCCTGCGGATCGATGTTGGGCCAGCGTTTCATCAGCGGCGCGACGATCTCGGCGATCCGCTCCGAGAGGGCCTCGTCGAGGAACATCTCCCGGCCCTGGAAGGTCCCCACGACCTCGGCCGTCAGATCGTCGGCGGTGGGCCCGAGGCCGCCGCTGGTGATCACCAGGTCGATCTCCTGGCCGGCCATGAACTCGAGCGCCGCGCGCATGTCCTGGGGACGGTCTCCGACGATCGTCGTGTGGGCCAGCTCGACCCCCAGCTCAAGCAGCTGCCCCGCCAGCCATGTGCCGTTCTTGTCGCTGACCCTTCCGGTCAGGACCTCAGTCCCTGTCACCACGATGCCCGCCCGGGCGCTCATCGGCGGCTCATTTGCAGGTGGGAAGCTGGTTGGCGTTCAGCGTCCGGCGCCCTCGGGACTTGGTGATCGAGTAGCCGATGGCCGCCGTTGAGGACGGGACCGACCGTGGCCGCCCGTCGATGTACAACGTCACGGAGTTGTTCCCAAGGGTGATTTCAAAGTGCTTGGCATGGTACGTCGAGGTGCTTTCGCCCGCCTGCAGTTCGGTCCCGGGGATCAGCTTGCGGCCGTTGTCGCCGATCAGGCAGACGTAGACGGGCGCAGTCGGCTTGAGCGAGAGCGCCAGCACCTGGCTGGTGCTCGTTGCGTGCTTCGGTTTCGTCGCGGTGTGCGTCGTCTTCGTCGGGGTCGTCTTGGCGGCGGTCGTAGGGCTGTTTTTCCCCGAGCCGCCTGATGTGGCGAGCAGCACGATCAGGACGATGATCACCAGCACGATCGCGCCGACGGCGATCGAGTAGCCGCGAGACGAGCCGCTGGGCTGGGATCTGCCCTTTCCCCGGTTGCGCTGGGAGGGCGAGACGATCGGCTCGAGCATCCCCTCACTGGGGCGCTCCTGGGTCATGCGGTATTCCTCGACCAGCGCCTTCCCGTCGAGGTTCAGGGCCGTGGCGTAGGTCCTCAGGAAGCTCTTGACGAACGTCGGGCCTGGAAGCAGCCCCCACTCTTCGTTCTCGAGGGCCCGAAGGTACTTGGCCCGGATCTTTGTCTGAGCCTCGATCTCGGACACATCGATTCGTGCGCGCATACGCGCCTCGCGTAGCGTGGCTCCGATCTCGGGCATCTCGAGGAGAGGCTAGTCGCTAACGGACGCGGTGGACTCCGAGGCGGGCGATTCCAGCGCCGCCAGCACCCTGGGCAGATCGGCCTCGGTGACCAGCACCTGGCGCGGCTTGGAGCCCTCGTAGCCGGAGATCACACCGCGGCGCTCCAGCATGTCGATCATCCGCCCGGCCCGTGTGTAGCCGAGGCGCAACCGCCGCTGGAGCATCGACGTCGATGCGGTCTGCATTTCGGCGACCAGCCTGATCGCGTCGGTCAGCAGCGGGTCCTCGTCCGGGTCGAACTCGTCGGGGGCGGTGTCCTTCCCTTCAGGCTCGACCTCCTCGAGCAGCTCCTCGCGCAGTTCGGGTTCGCCCTGGCGGCGCCACAGGTCCGTCAGCTTGAGGATCTGGGCCTCGTCGATGTAGGCGCCCTGGATCCGCTGCAGGCGCGAGCTGCCCACCGGGCTGAAGAGCATGTCGCCCTGACCCAGCAGGGACTCGGCGCCGTTCTGGTCGAGGATCACACGCGAATCGGTCTGCGAGGAGACGGCGAAGGCGATGCGCGACGGGACGTTCGCCTTGATCATCCCCGTGATCACATCCACACGGGGGCTCTGTGTTGCGAGCACCAGATGGATCCCCACGGCCCGGGCCTTCTGGGCCAGGCGGATGATCGAGTCCTCGACGTCGGCGGGGGCGACCATCATCAGGTCCGCGAGCTCGTCGATCACGCAGAGGATGTAGGGCAGCGGCGCTTCGCCGCGCCTGGCGCGGTGTTTGTTGAGCTCCACAAGGCCACGGGTGCGGGCCAGGGACATGATCCCGTAGCGCTGCTCCATCTCCTTGACGAGGTTCTGCAGCGCGTTGGCGGCCATCCGCGGGCTGGTGATGACAGGAGTCAACAGGTGCGGGATCGACTCGTAGTGGTTGAGCTCCACCTGCTTGGGGTCGACCAGGACAAGGCGTACCTCGTGCGGGGTGGCGCGCAGCAGGATGCTGGAGAGCATCGCGTTGATGGCCCCCGACTTCCCGGCGCCGGTGGTGCCCGCCACGAGGATGTGCGGCATCTTGGCAAGGTCGGCCCCGATGGCCTTGCCGGCGACGTCCTTGCCCAGCCAGACGGTCAGGGGCGACCAGTCCTTGGGCGGCTCCTGGAAGACATCCCCCAGGCGGACCATCTTGCGGTGGGCGTTGGGAACCTCGACTCCCACGGCCTGCTTGCCGGGGATCGGGGCCAGGATGCGGATGTCCGTCGAGGCGAGGGCGTAGGCGAGGTCGTCCTTCAGCTGAGCGACCTTGCCGACCTTTATCCCCGGCGCCAGACGCAGCTCGTAGCGGGTGATGTGCGGCCCGGCGACCGTGCCGATGACCTTGGCCTGGACTCCGAAGTGGCCCAGGGCCTCGACCAGGGCGGTTGCGGTGCGCTCCTGCCCGGCCGTGTCGGGCTTGGTCTGCTCGCCGGTCGAGCGCGTCAGAAGCCTGTCGGCCGGCGGGAGGTCCCACACGAAATCGGGGTCTTCGGTCACGTTCCCGCGCAGGCGGCCCTGGGGCGTCAGGTCGGCCGGGTCGGCGTGGGCCACGCCGGCGATCGCCTCCTCCTCGGGGTCCTCCTGGTCATCCGAGGCCTCCTCGGGCATCTCGGGCTCCGCCTCGACGACCGCGGGCGCCTCGGCCTCCTCGACGGGCAGGTCGGGCTCGTCGTTCATCCAGTCCTGCGAGGGCGCCTCGACATGCGTGGCGCGGACGATCAGCTCCTCGTCCACCGGCTCGGGCGGGCTGAGGCGGCGCTCGGATGCCGGCTCTTCTTCGGCGCGCCGGCCGCGGGCGGGCTGAGGCCCGAGGCTGCGGACCATGCGGGTGGTGTCCATGAGGCCGTTGCCGGTCGCCCGGATGGCGGTGGCGATCGAGGCTCCTGTCAGCAGGATCACCCCGACCAGCAGCAGGAACACGACGAGGATGTCAACGCCGATGTCCTGAACGAGCGGGTGAGCCACCCCGTAGAGCGCCCCTCCGAGGACGCCTCCGTGGCTCTGCAGGTGTGCCGAGGTCCAGGCCGGGGCTGCGGGGTCGGGTGTGGAGCTGAGGCCGAGCATCCCGGCCGCCAATGCAAGGGTCAGCCCCTCGAACAGGCAGGCGGCTCCGGTGCGCAGGGGCCGGAGCGCCGGCAGAACAGGGCGGAGCAGCAGTACTCCCCCGGCAAGGATCAGGGTGACCGGGGCGAGGACCCGGGCGCGGCCCATGGTCCAGCCGAACGCGTCGGCGAGGGCGTGACCGGCGCGGCCGCCGGGCGCGGGCGAGCCGGCGCCGTAGAGGACGAAGCCCATGAATACGCCCAGGGCGGCCAGTGCGAGGCCGATGACGTCGCGCTGGCGCTGCTCCAGGTGCGGCATCGAGAACGAGCCGAACAATCCGCCGCCGCGGGCGCTCGAGCGTCGCGAACGCGGCCTGCTGGAACGTTTGGCGGGGGCTTTGCGGGCAGCGCTCTTGCGCGCCGCGGGCCGTTTGCGTGTCGCGGGCATCCCGCGCAACTTCGACACCGGCGCCCCGTAACCTGCATCGGAGTCTTACCATCGCTTTAGCAGCCGCCGTTTAGATAAAGACCATGAACGACTTCTCTCGCGCACCCCGTGTCCTCGTCGTCGAGGATGACGAGGACATCGCCCAGGCACTTCAGCGCTCGCTGCGCATGGAGGGCTATGAGGTTCGCACGGCCGCAGACGGCCAGACGGCCCTCGAGCAGGGCCGTGTCTTCGCTCCCGATCTGGTGATCCTCGACCTCGGCCTCCCCCGTGTCGACGGCCTCGAGGTTGCGAAGACGCTGCGTGCCGAGGATGACGTGCCGATCCTGATCCTGACGGCCCGCGACGCCCTGGAGTCCCGTGTCGAGGGCCTCGACGCGGGTGCCGACGACTACCTGGTCAAGCCCTTCGAGCGCCAGGAGCTGCTGGCACGCCTGCGAGCGCTTCTGCGACGTCGGCCGCCTCGCGGCTCGGCCCCGCTTCGTGTCGGGGATCTTGTCCTCAACTCGGACACCCACGAGGTTCAGCGGGGCCAGCGGACGATCGACCTGACCCAGCGGGAGTTCGAGCTGCTCGAGTACCTGATGCGAAACGAGCGGATCGTCATCTCGCGCCAGCGCCTGCTCGACGAGGTCTGGGGCTATGACCCCTTCTCGACGA
>CAZFGJ010000165.1:4855-6343 GCA_964518445.1 uncultured Solirubrobacteraceae bacterium | reverse complement strand
TTGAGCCAGGCCAGCGCCAGGGCCATCGAGAAGACCAGCACGGCGAGGACGATCACGACCACGAAGACGGCCTCCATGCTGAGGACCGTCTCACCCACCACCTGCGAGCCGACCCACAGGGCGACGAGCGGAGCGCCCGTCCAGAGGTTGATCGCCAGAAACGCCGTGGCGGCGGCGAGCGCCGTCCGCGCGAGGAGCGACCCCTGCCGCGGCTCGGGGACCCGAACGCTCATACCAGTCGCAGGAACTCGATCGTCGTCCAGACCGTCCGGAAGCCCAGACGGGCGTAGAGGTCCTTGGCGCGGTCCTCCTGGTCGGCCACGATCCAGAGGTCCTCGGCCCGCCCGGCGGCGGCGATTGCGGCCGTGGTGATCGCCGTGCCTAGGCCCCGGCCCCGGTGATCGGGATGGACGTAGACGCTGTTGACCTCCGCCGAGCCTCCATCCCACTGGACCTGGGTGAAGGCGATCGGCTCCCCCGTCTCGTCGCGGACGATCAGGACGCTGGGGTCTTTGGCCATGGCAACCTCCTTCGCCGCCAGGCGGTACTGCTCGTACTCGAGATCGGCGTTGTCCTCCAGGTGCCAGCTAAGGCGCAGAGCCTCGGTCTCGTCGTAGTCGACCTCCTCGACGAGGACCTCCGTCGTGGCGTCCGGGCGGACGCCCTCGTGCAGCATCCAGACCAGAGAGGTCGTTTTCCAACCGGCCGCCTCGAAGTCGCCGCGCAGTGCCGCGCCACGCCGGGCGATGTCGAAATCCACCCGGCGATGAGCCAGGCCGTCCAGCGCCTCCTCTGCCGCGGCCGCGAGCTCGGGGAGCTCGAGCGCCACGTCATCCTCGACCCGCAGCACGTTGAAGTCGTAGTACGTCGGGTAGCGCCCGGCGCGCGCGATCGTCCCATGAGCCCATGGCTCGATGACGTCGCAGACAGCGGCGTGCATCGCGTTGCGCCAGTCCCGGGCGCGGGCCGCGTAGGAGCCCTCGGCGATCGCCATGTCGGACATCCGAACAGGGTACGCCGCCCCGGCGATCAGATGGGAGCCGCTAGCCCTCGCGCACGTAGCCGACCCGTGAGACCTGGACGTAGAGGGGCTCGCCGGTGTCGGCCTCGGTCAGCACGATCCAACCGGCCGGGGCGAGTATCGCGCCGTTCCCGTGGCGGAGCCCGTCGCGGGAGTTGACGACGCGGGCGAGGACCTCGTCGACGTCCTCCGAGACGTTGATTCCCGCCTGATCGAACAGGATGCTGGCCATAGAGTTCCTTTCTGCTCGTGCGCACCATCGGCGCAGTTCTCAACCAATCGACTGAACAACCTCTAGGCTACCGGTCGAGCGATCAGAGATGACGACGGCTCCACCCAACATCCTCTACCTCCACTCCCACGACACGGGGCGCTTCGTCCAGCCCTACGGGCACCCCGTGCCCACCCCCAACATCCAGCGCCTGGCGGACCAGGGGGTGCTGTTCCGCAAGGCCTTCTGCGCCGCG
>CAZFGJ010000165.1:0-4845 GCA_964518445.1 uncultured Solirubrobacteraceae bacterium | reverse complement strand
ACTACCAGCAGCACCTCGTCCACCCGCTGCACAAAGCCGGCTACTACTCGGTCCTGATCGGTGAGCAGCACATCGCCAAGCGGCCCGACATCATCGGCTTCGACCGCGTCGTGAAGATCCCCACGACCAGGGTCGAGACGGTCGCACCGGCGGCCATCGAGACGCTCGGCGAAATGCCCCGCCAGCCCTTCTTCCTCTCGGTCGGCTTCTTCGAGACCCACCGCGACTTCCTCAACCCGCCCTCGCTCCGGGACTCGCTCTACTCGATCCCCCCGCCGAACCTGCCCGACACTCCCGAGACCCGCCGGGACATGGCGGCCTACAAGGCCAGCGCCCGCTCCCTGGACCAGGGCGTCGGCTCGGTCCTCGAGGCGCTCGACGCGAACGGACTGGCCGACAACACCCTGATCGTCTTCACCACCGATCACGGCCTTGCCTTCCCGGAGTCCAAGGCGACGCTCTTCGACCGCGGCCTGGGGGTGATGCTGATCCTGCGGGGCCCCGGCTTCAGCGGCGGCAAGGTGATCGACGCCCTCGTCTCCCACATCGACGTCTACCCGACGCTCTGCGAGCTCGCCGGGATCGACCCGCCCGACTTCCTGCAGGGGACCTCGGTCGTGCCGCTCGTCAACGGCGAGGCCGACTCGATCCGCGACGAGGTCTTCGCCGAGATGACCTGGCACGCCGCCTACGAGCCCCAGCGGGCAATCCGCACCGAGCGCTGGAAGTACATCCGCCGCTTCGGGGAGCGCTCCCGGCCGGTGCTTGTCAACTGTGACGACTCCCCAAGCAAGAGCCTGCTGATCGAGCTGGGCTGGGCCGAGCGGAAGGTTCCGTTCGAGCAGCTCTACGACCTCGCCTTCGACCCCAACGAGGCCCGCAACCTCGCCGGCGAGGAGGACTTCGAGGAGGTCCGCAGCGAACTCGCCGCCCGCCTCCACGACTGGATGGTCGAGACCGACGACCCGCTCCTCCATGGCGATCCGGAGCCGCCCCGGGGCGCCGAGCTCAACGACCCCGACCAGATCTCTGCAAGCGAACCAACCACGGTGATCCCATGAGCGAACCCGACTCCCAGGTCCAGGCGCCGGTCGTCCCGCGGCGCTCCTATCTCGTCTGCGCAACACCCCGGAGCGGCAGCACCCTGCTCTGCGAGACGCTCGAGGCCACCGGCATCGCGGGACGCCCGCGGGAGTACTTCGAGGCACTCAAGGAGACGGGCGTGCCCCGGCGCCCCCGCGAGTACTTCTGGGGCCTGCGCAGCCCCGAAGTCCTGCGGCTGCTCCCCCATGACGCCCAACTCGACCGGGACTCAGAACGTGTCCAGACCTGGAACCGGGACGACTACGGTCTCCATCTCGATGCGTCGATCCGAGAAGGCACCACTCCCAACGGAATCTTCGCCTCCAAGATGATGTGGGGCTACTTCGACGACTTTCTCGAGCTGACCCGCGGTATCCCCCGTTTCGGCGGAATGGGCGACGGGTCGCTGCTGAACGCCGCCTTCCCCGAACTGCGCTACGTCTTCGTCTCTCGCAGCGACAAGGTCCGCCAGGCCGTCTCGCTGTGGCGGGCACTGCAGACCTGGGTCTGGCGCAAGGCCGAGGGACAGCCCGACGACGCTCCGCTCCCCGACCAGCGGGCCGTCTACTCCTTCGATGCGATCGATCACCTGCTCGACCAGCTGCGCCGCCACGAGGACGCCTGGCGCGGGTTCTTCTTCCGCATCGGACAGCGTCCCCTGACGGTCCTCTACGAGGAGGTGGCCGGCGACCTCGACGCGACCGTGGACCGGGTGCTCGATTCTCTGGGCTTGGAACGACCCGCATCGGCCCCGCCCACACCGAGGGCGATGAGCCGCCAGTCCGACGACCTCTCCGAGAGCTGGGTCCAGAACTACCTGGAAGACGTCTCGCGACGCTGAGAGGAGCCCGGTGAGCTATTGGCTTGGGATCGTCTCCCGGGAGCACGTCCTGCGCGGCGTCGAGCGCGGGATCGCCCAGATCGGGCACGGGCGCAAGAGCGGACTCGAGAGGATGCGGGTGGACGACTGGCTGATCTACTACTCACCGAAAGCCAGCCTGAGCTCCAAGGAGCCCCTGCAGGCATTCACCGCGATCGGACGGGTGCTCGACGAAGATGTCTGGCAGGCCGACGAGGGGGAGTTCAAACCCTGGCGGCGGCGTGTGGCCTACGAGAGCGGCGCCACCGAGGCGGCCCTGAAGCCGCTTGCCGGCGAGCTTGACCTGACTGCCGGGCCGAACTGGGGCTACCAGCTGCGCCGAGGCCTGCTCGAGCTGACCGAAGCGGACTTCCTGAGAATCCGCAGCGCCATGGGGCTCTGACCGGCCCACGGATCGCCGCCGCGGGGGCGGTCCAGGAGAGAGCCACCTCGCGGGACGCCCCTGTACGGTGAGCGGCGTGGACTGGGGACTCGCGACGGTCGGGCTGGCGCTGCTGCTCGTCGCGGTCATCTCCCAGCGGCTGTCCAACACGCCGATCACGCCGCCCATGGTCGTCGTGGCCGCCGGCATCCTGCTCGGCCCGCTGGCGTTCGACAGCGTCACTGTGGGACCGACGAGCGCGACCGTCCGCAAGCTGGCCGAAGCGACTCTGGCAGTCGTCCTCTTCTCCGATGCCTCGCGGATCGACCTGCGTGCCCTGCGCCGCAGCGCCTCGATGCCGAGCCGGCTGCTCGGCATCGGGCTGCCGCTGACGATCGTGCTCGGCGCCGCCGCGGCGCTGCTCATCTTCCCCTCGTTCTCGTTGAGCGAGGCCCTGATCCTCGGTGTGATCCTGGCACCGACCGACGCTGGGCTGGGCAGCGCCGTCGTGACCGACGCCCGCCTGCCCCAGAGGGTTCGCCAGTCGCTGAACGTGGAGAGCGGTCTGAACGACGGGATCTGCGTGCCGGTCCTGCTGATCGTCCTGGCCACCGCGCCCGGTGCCCCGGGCGCGCACCCCGCCCAGGTGATCGGCGAGGAGCTGGGATACGGCCTGATCGCGGGCCTGTCGGCCGGCGCCCTCGCCGGGCTGCTCGTCAACGGGGCCGGTGCAAGAGGGCTGATCGAGTCCTCCTGGCGTCAGATCATTCCCGTGGCCGCGGCGGCGCTCGCGTATGGGATCGCCGAGGGCCTCGGCGGGTCGGGCTTCATCGCGGCTTTCACCGCCGGGGGACTGTTCGGCCTGATCGTGCGCGAGGAGACCGGTGAGATGATGCGGTTCACCGAGGAGGCCGGTGCGCTGCTCGACACGGTGACTTTCCTGGTCTTCGGAGCCGTCCTGCTCGGCCCCAGCCTCGAACATGTCAGCTGGCAGATCGCGCTCTATGCCGTGTTGAGCCTGACCGTCGCCCGGATGCTCCCGGTGGCCCTCTCCCTGTGGGGGAGCGCACGGGCGCCGACGGTTGCCTTCGTCGGCTGGTTCGGGCCCCGCGGCCTCGCCTCGATCGTGTTCGCCGTGATCGTCGAGGACACCGGCCAGGCACACGGGAGCACGCTGCTGACGGCCACCTACGTGACTGTCGGCCTGTCCGTCCTGCTCCACGGCCTGTCCGCCGCGCCGCTGGTTGACCGCTACGCCGCCTGGTTCAGCGCCGCGCCGGAGGTGAAGGGCACGATCGAGAGCGGCTCGGTGCCCGAGCACCGCATCCGCAGGCGGCTCGGCCTGACCCACGGCTGACGCCGGGCGGGCCGATGCGTCCGATACTTTCTTCAGGAGATGGCAGAACCTCATGACGCGCCCGAAACGGATGTGACGCGACGGACCTGGCTGGCGGCTGAGCGGACCTGGCTGGCCTGGTGGCGCACGGGGATCGCGGCGGCCGCGCTGGCTGTCGGGGTCGGACGCCTGCTGCCGGGCCTTGCCGGCGGCGCGCTCTGGCCGCTGAGGCTGCTCGGGCTCGGCTACGCGTTGCTGGCGATAGGCGTCCTTTTGATCGGCTCCCACCGCCAGCGTCACAGCGCGAAGGCGCTCCGCCGGGGCGGGTTCGACCCCGTCTCCACTGCGACCGTGAGCACGCTCACCGCCGTGGCGATACTGCTGGCGGTCGGGACGATGGCCACGATCATCGTCGCCTTCTAGGCCCACCGCGCCTACGTATCCGCCTGACCGGCCCGCCGCCCCCAGGCCCGTCCCCCGCTGAGACCTGACTGCGGGAAACTACGTAGGTAAGAAGGTGTCCACCACCGAGGATCAAAGATTGGTCGTGGTGAAACGCTAGGAGGGCTTCAGGCGGCTTGCGCGAATGCTCCCCGAGGGGGTTTTATGCAGCCCACGATCTCATATACGAATTACCCGGCGCCAATGCGCCGGATGTTCCAGTCCCCCGGCGGGGACGCGGAAGCTGTCCACCAAACGAGCGTCGTCTGGCGCTCAAACCAAGGGAGTAGGCAATGAGAGGCACCGGAAGCGCGCTGTTTGTAGGGATCCTGCTGATGGTGGCGGGAATCCTGAACATCATCTATGGCATCGCCGCAGTCGGCGACGCCCACTTCTGGGTAGGTGAAACCAAGTTCGTGTTCTCCAGTCTCCACACGTGGGGTTGGATAACGATCATCCTGGGCGTGATCCAGTTGACCGCTTCGCTGTCGCTGTTCGGGGGCGGTGCCTACGGCCGCGTCGTCGGCCTCGTCGCCGCGACGCTCGGCGCGGTCGGCGCCCTGCTGGACATCGGCGGCTCGTCCCCCTGGTGGGCGATCGGCGTGTTCGCGATCTGCGTGATCTGCATTCACGGCCTGGTCGTCCTGGGAGAGCCGGAGCGGGTCTGAGTCAGGTCTGAGGCGTACTCGCGGGGGCCGTCGCCGGTTCCCGCGAGAGGCCGGCCTCAGACCTCAGGAAGCGGCC
>CAZFGJ010000164.1:0-6376 GCA_964518445.1 uncultured Solirubrobacteraceae bacterium | reverse complement strand
GGGCCGAACCCGGCGAGGCTCTAGACCCCTACCGTCGAGAGCTCGAAGAAGAGATCGCCGACGTCCTCATCTACTTAGTTCGTCTTTGCGACGTCGCCGACATCGACCTGATCACCGCTGCGAACGAGAAGGTCGACCGCAACACGGGGCGCTATCCGCCCGAAGCAGGCGGTCGCGCGCACTAACAACCCAGCGCAGACTGGGTTTCGGTCCCGACATACTGGTCAGCCGTAGGTGAAACGGTCGGCGATGTTCTTCTTGCTCGTCTTGCCGGCGACCCTTGCCCGGACATCGACCAGGCCGAGCTTCGTCGCCAACGGCGATTCGACGGTGCACGACGTGCTCGACGCGCACAGGACATTGGTCGCGGCGTGCTTCCCAAAAAAGACTTCCGTCCCGGCGCCTGTTGCAAAACCTGTTCCGGTGATCGACACGACCGTTTTCCCCGACTCTGGACCGCTGGCCGGTGAAATGGAGGTGACCGTGGGTACCGCCTTCACGGCCTTCACAGATATGGCCGCGGGAAACCCTTTTGCTTCGAGCTGAGGGGATTGCATGAAGTTGTAGTTGTTGACGGCGTCCTGAAGCCTCACTATCACTTTCCAGGCCCCAGCCTGGCTGAATCTGGCGAACGTGACTTTGGCTTCATAGACGCCATCGAGATTCGTGCCTGAAACCAGTTCGAGTTTGGCGCCACGAAACTGTTCGCCGTTCGGCGATACAAATTCGATGGCTGCGTATGTGACCCCCGACAAGTTGTCCGTGACATGAGCCTTCGCCTTGACTATCGCGGTCGAGGATGAGGTCTTGACGCTCTTGGGGCTGACCGACAACGAAAGCAGCTGTGGCGGTTCCACGTCTTGCGTACCGGTGACGTTCATCGCCGCGGGGAACCCTTTTGCTTCGAGCTGAGGGGATTGCATGAAGTTGTAGTTGTTGACGGCGTCCTGAAGCCTCACTATCACTTTCCAGGCCCCAGCCTGGCTGAATCTGGCGAACGTGACTTTGGCTTCATAGACGCCATCGAGATTCGTGCCTGAAACCAGTTCGAGTTTGGCGCCACGAAACTGTTCGCCGTTCGGCGATACAAATTCGATGGCTGCGTATGTGACCCCCGACAAGTTGTCGGTGACGTGCGCTGTTGCGGTCACCGACATCGCAGACGAGGACGTGTCGACGGACCCCGGCGTGACAGCGAGCGAAAGCAGCTGAGGCGGTTCCACGTCTTCAGCTGCGCTAGCGCTCGGCACTCCGCTCGCAAGTCCGCAAAGAATGCTGAGAGCTGCGAACTGAAGGACCCTCCAAGGCGTGAGACGCACGCTAACCCCCCCCCAATACGACGTCGTGCGGAGTGCCCGCTGAGATCTTGAACCGTCGCGATCATAGACGACGCACCTCCAGCCGAGGGCCCTTGTGGCCGCGGCCGCAGACACATCCCGCGATGAACCTTCGCGTTTGGCTGAAGCCGCTCCGACCAGAGAGCGCCGCGTTCGAGCCCATATGCCCTCGCGGATAGGTGCGCTGAACACCCACGACGGTGGTGTGGCAGTCTGGCTCAACGGATAGAACTTCTGTAGACGATCGAGTGCGGGACGGATGCCAAAACTGATTGGGGACCGACAAATGGCTGAGGCGAGCGAAACGATGCGGGTCGTGGTCAAGTTCACCACCGAGGAGCCAGACGCCTACGCTTTTGCGTGGGCAGTGCAAGCACTCAACCTCGCGCTCACGGCTGGGGTGTGGATCGAAGCGGCGTTAGAAAGCCGGGGCGGTTGGAGCTCGGGCCCCTTGGCAAGCGACGACGCTGCCAGTCGCTACTTCACCGATGATGACCTCGATCAAAACGCGCGAGCACTGCGTTTCGTCCAGGAGCTTGACCCATTCAACCCCCTCGACACGGGTCTGCTAACCGGCCTCACCAATGCCCGACGAGAACAGCTGGATCAGCGCGAACGACCACACGGCGACCCTTACGCGATAGGGAGCCTCGAGGATGTCAGGCGCGAGTCTCCAATTATCGTCGTATTTGCCCTACCAATCGTCCTCACGGCAGGGGTAGGTGTGATGAGTGCAGCTTCGATCGGCGCTAGCGCCGTGCTCAAGAACGTCGACCGCGTGTTCAAGATCAAAAAGACCCGGGCCGAAGAGCGGCTGATAGACGCGCAGAGGGCTCAGCTACAGTCAGGATTAGCCGAGGCGCAGGCGGATGAAGCGCACGCAATCGCTGACAGAGCACGCGCCGAAACGGTGGAGATCAAGGCGCGGACGCGTCGCGAGTTTGTCGAGGCGGGGGTGGATCCGCAGCTGCGGACAGAACTAATGCGCGCAATTGGTCCCAGTCTGGCCCGCGCGGGCGCCGGGGATGTGGGCGTCAAGATCGCGGAAGCGGCGACCGCCGAACTCGCAGCGAATAACGCTGTCGCCGACGTCGAAGTGGAAGAGGGATGAGCTCCGTTCGGTTTTGGGATCACTTACCGCCTATCCCATAGCCCTCTAGGCCGCTCCCGAGCACCCCACTGCGATGATGTCCGCAGTGGAGGCAGCACCCGCCAGCGGGGTTTCCCCGCCGGCGGATCGCCGGCGCTGGCTGGCGATGCCGTTCATCGCGCTGGGGGTCGCGATGATCATCATCGACGCGACGATCGTCAACGTCGCCGTCCCGACGATCATTCGCGACCTGCACGTGACGGCCGCCACGGCCGAGTGGGTCAACTCGATCTACGCGCTCGTCTTCGCGGCGCTCCTGATCACGCTGGGCAGGGTCGGCGACATGTTCGGGCGCAGGCGCCTGTTCCGGCTGGGGACGATCTGGTTCGTCCTGGCCAGCGTCGTCGCCGCCACGGCCTCCAGCGGCGCCATGCTGATCTTCGGGCGCTTCCTGCAGGGCATCGGAGGGGCGATGATCCTTCCGGCGACCCTCTCGACGGTCAACGCCCTCTTCCGTGGCCGCGAGCGAGCCGTCGCGTTCGCCATCTGGGGCTCGACGATCGGGGGCATGGCGGCGGTCGGGCCGTTCCTCGGAGGGCTGCTGACAACCGATCTCTCGTGGCGGTGGGCCTTCCTGATCAACATTCCTCTGGGGATCGCGATCCTCATCGGGCTGCTGACGGTGATCCCCGAGACCTCGGACCCCGACACGCCTCGCGGACTGGACGTCCCCGGCCAGCTCACACTGATCCTCGGTCTGAGCGCCCTGGTCTTCGGGCTGATCCAGGGCCAGACCTATGGGTGGTGGCGGACGACCCAGCAGCTCGATCTCCTGAGCTGGCCGCGGGGTGTGATCTCGCCGGTCCCGATCGTCTTTGTCGTCGCGTTCGTCTCGATGGTCTCCTTCGTCCTGATCGAGCGGGCACGGATCCGTGCAGGGCGACTCGTCGTGGTGGATCTGCGGCTGTTCGCCATCAAGAGCTTCAGCCGCGGCAACGTGGCAGCGCTGATCGTCGCCCTGGGGGAGTTCGGGATCCTGTTCGTGCTGCCCCTCTACCTACAGGGAGCACTGGGCCTCAGCGCTCTCGACACGGGGGCGGCGCTGATCCCGCTGGCGATCGGCACTCTCCTGGCGGGCGGCACGACGACGCTGCTGGCGCCCCGGCTCGGCCCACGCGGGGTAGTCCAGCTGGGGCTCCTGCTGGAGGTCCTGGGCATCGGTGGGCTCGGGTTCATCCTGGGTCCGCAGACCTCCGTCTGGGAGATCGTCCCCTGGCTGTTCGTCTACGGCGTCGGCGTCGGTTTCGCGACGGCCCAGCTCACCGGGGTGATCCTCACCGATGTGCCCGTGGAGGCCAGCGGCCAGGGCTCGGGGATCCAGAGCACCTTCCGCCAGGTCGGCTCGGCGCTGGGCATCGCGATCCTGGGCACCATCCTGATCACCACCCTCGGCTCGGGCGTGAGCGAGCGGTTGCGCTCGGTGCCGGGCCTTCCCCCGGCGAGTCAGGCCGCGATCGCCGGCGCCGTGCGAGCGAGCGGCGGCAGCGCCATCGTCGCCCTGCGGGAGAAGCCCGGGAACGAGCAGGTCGCCGAGGCCTCCTCTCGGGCGCTCGCCGCCTCGGCGAGCACCACCGCCTTCACGGCGGCCGGGTTCGTCCTGTTCGGCCTACTCTTCACCCTGGGACTCCCCAACCCCCGGCAATCCGCCGAGGAGCGGGCGCAGGCCGCCTGATGAACCAGCTCTCCTTCACCAAGATCGACAGGGACATCACCGACCGCTTCAAGCCGTTGCGGCGGGAGCTGGGCGTGGAGAGCTTCGGGATGAACGAGATCGTCCTTCAGCCGCGCCAACGCGGGCGGGTCCACACCCATGATCGCCAAGAGGAGATCTATCTCGTCCTCGAGGGCCGCCTCACGCTGATCGTCGAGGGCCAGGAGCATCTGCTCGAGCCGGACAGCCTCGTGCGTGTCCCGCCGAGCGTCCGCCGTCAGCTCGTCAACGCAGGCGAGGAGCGCCTGGTGCTGCTCGCCCTTGGAGGCGCCGGTGAGCACGTGGGCCGGGACGGCCGTGCCTGGGCCGGCTGGGGCGATGAGGGGCCCGGCGGCGCCCCCCAGGACGTTCCGCTGCCCGAGGACCTCTGAGCGATCAGGGCGGCTCCTCGTACGGCGCCCCTGTAGGTTCCTGGGCCGACCGAAGGGATCCAGATGGCGCGGTACTGGCTCAAATCGCTCGCACCCATCGGGTCGGGAGAGAGCGAGGATGATTGGCTCCGGAGTAGGAGCCTCGATGAATTCGAGCTTGCCACCGGCCCCGCCATGCGGGAGAAGCAGCCGCAGATGGAAAGCGGCGACAGGGTGCTGCTTCACGCGCCCCTGCAGTCGCGCGTTATCGCCGAGGGAGAAATCACCGGGCCTCCCAGCTGGCAGCCTGCCCGCCCGGGCGCCGAGCGCTGGCCCTGGATCTACCCGTTCCGCATCGAGGTCTGGGTCCCGCTGATCAAAGAGGGCCCGCAGACGGCCGACGTCGCACCCAGAGCGGCGCTGGGCCGGCTCGAGGGAGGTGGCGGGTACGCGCCCCTGAGCAGACCCGAGCACTCGGCGATCCTGCGGGAGCTGCTTGCAGCCGGGACGGTCCGGACGATCTAGATCAGGCTGCTGCGGCGCGAAGCGCCTCGGTGCCGTTGGTGTAACCGGCCGACCGTGTGGCCCGCCCGTCCCTGAACCAGGTCACCTCGGCCCAGCGGAACTCGAGCGGGTGCCCTGAGTGGATGGCGTGCCCGGCGACCCGCAGCATGGCCACGACGAAGTCGTCCCCCGCGGCAATCAGTTCCTCGACTTCGCAGCGGGCGTCATCGGTGAACTCTTCGAGCAGGTCGTTCATCCAGTCGCGCCACCCCGGAGCGCCGTGATAGGTGTAGTCGGTGGCGGCACTCGTGTGGTGCTGCATCAGGAAGTCGGGGTCGAGGAGATCGCTCGGCACCTCCCGCGCGTTGGCGGCCGCGATAACCCTTCCGTGAAGCTCGATGATTTGCTCTGAGGACATGGCGGCGATGGTCGTCCTTCGGCTCTTGTTCGGTTGTCTGTCAGTAGAACGCCGCTGTCGTCAAAAGGTTGTCCGGGGACCTCTCGCGAGTTCAGCTGAGCCGCAACGCTCGCGGGGCCAAAAGGTTGGACGGATGCGGCTTTTCCCGGATTGCGACGAAACCCTCGAAGGGCCACTTGAAGCGATGGTTAGAGACGAGTAGGTTTGATGTGTACAGGCAGTTCCGCAGGACGCACCAGGGAGAGGCACCATGGGGAAGCGCGGTCGGGTTTTGAGTGAGGGCTCGGGGCGGTGACCACCGCCTCACGTGTCCGGCTGCGGCTCGTGGGGGACGATCGTCTCGTGGCGTCCGTGCGCCGGGGTGACTCAGCGGCCTTCGAGGCGATGTATGACCGCCACTCGGCGGAACTCCTCTCGTTCTGCGTCTACATGCTCGGCTCGCGTCATGACGCCGAGGACGCGCTCCAGGCGACCTTCGCCTCGGCCTACCGGGCGCTCCGCTCGGACCGCCGGACGGTCGCACTCCGCCCCTGGCTCTTCACGATCGCCCGCAACCAGTGCCTGAGCATCCTTCGCCGGCGCCGTCCCTGGGTGGAGCTCAACGGCGAGCCGGCGCTTAACGGCGACCCGCTTCGCGAGCTGGAACTCCGCGAGGAGGTACGGCTGATGATCGAGGGGCTGCGGGCTCTGCCAGAGTCCCAGCGCGCGTCACTCGTCCTGGCCGAGCTGCACGGCTTCAGCCAGTCGGAAATCGGCTCCGTCCTGGGGGTGCAGTCCGATCAGGTGAAGGCCTTCATCTGCCAGGCCCGCTCGAACCTCATCTCCGAGCGGACAGCGCGCGAGACGGACTGCCGGGAGATCCGCGAAGAGCTCGCGACAGCCAAAGGCGCGGCACTGCTCAGGAGC
>CAZFGJ010000163.1:0-6403 GCA_964518445.1 uncultured Solirubrobacteraceae bacterium | reverse complement strand
CGGCGATCCAGGAGAGGTCCTCGGCGAAGTCGACAGGACCCACCTCGGCCGGGACGCCGTCTCGCCAGACGGCCCGCTCGCTGCCGGAAGGGGGGTCGTTGATTCCGCTGACGAGGTTCCATGCCAGGGCCGAACCGTCGACGCCGACGCCGACGCCGGCGCTCCAGCGCCACTCGGTCTCGCGGGCGTGGTAGCCGGCCGTGTCATCGATCACCGCGAGGGCCTCGATCGAGCGAGGTGCACCACCGTCCAGCCTGAGCGTCCCGGTCGCCCGGACCCCGGCCTGCTTGCGCGTCCATACCTCTGAGCGGCCGTGGGGGCAGCGGGCCTGGATGCCGTCCTGTTCTGTGAGCTCGAGGTCCAGTTCGACCCCGCGGTCGTGGATCCGCAGGTGCCCCGGCCGCAGCGTTCCACCGGGCTCCGCGGCGCCCTCGATCAGCTCGACCTCCTCGTCGCGGGGGCGCATCCGGGTTCGTTCCCGCATGGTTCCCTGGCCGGGCAGGTGCAGGGCCCAGAAGCTCTGGTGGGCCGGGCCGATCTGAACCCGGGCCGCGCACGCCATCAGCTGCTCGCCGAAGATCCCCACGTAGCGCCAGCGCTTCAGGGGACGCCTGCCGTCGAACAGGCCGCTCGAGCCGGGCAGCGGCCGGCCATCCCCGGATGTCACGGCGGTGGGCAGCGGCGATATGCTTTCGCTTGTTGACTGACCAGTCAATCTATTTCCTGGGGAGTCTGTCCGTGGAGGGCGCGAGAGTGCGCTTCACCGGAGAGGATGCGCTTTGAAGGTCGCGGCAGTACAGCTGAACGCCACCGCCGATCTGGCGGCGAACATGGGTGTCGCCGACCGCCTCACCCGCGCGGCGGCGAAGGATGGGGCGCAGCTGATCGTACTCCCCGAGAAGTGGACGGCGATCGGCGGCGATGACGACCTGCGTGCATCGGCCCAGCCGCTGGACGGCCCGGCGATCGAGTGGGCACGTGGAGTGGCCCGCGAGCTGGGTGTCGAACTGCTCGCCGGCTCGATCCTGGAGCAGCTCCCGGGCGTCGAGAAGCTGGCCAACACGTCCGTCCACATCGATGCCGGCGGCGAGATCAGAGCGCTCTACCGCAAGATCCACATGTTCGATGTCGAGGTGGAAGGCCGCCAATACAAGGAGTCCGAGCTCGAGCAGCCGGGGGAGGAGATCGTCCTCTCGGCGACATCGGATGGGCTCGAGCTGGGCCTGACGGTCTGTTACGACCTGCGCTTCCCGGAGCTCTACCGGATCCTCGCGGTCAGGGGTGCGCGCCTCATGACGGTCCCGGCGGCCTTCACGCTGGCGACGACCCGGGACCATTGGGAGGTCCTGCTGCGAGCGCGGGCGATCGAGAATCAGGCCTTCATGGTGGCCGCCAACCAGGTCGGCCCTCACCCCGCCGGGCAGCACTCGGGGGGACGCTCGATGATCGTCGACCCCTGGGGGATCGTGCTGGCTCAGGCGCCCGACGGCGAGTGCCACATCACAGCCGAGCTGGACCTGGCCCGCCAGCGCGAGATCCGCGAGCGCCTGCCGTCGCTTGCCAACCGCCGCCCGCAGTCCTACGCCTGGCCGCAGGAGCAGCCGGCATGAGCGCCTCCCGCTCCAAGGCCGCCGCCGACAAGCGCCGGCTGATCCTGGACGCGGCCGTCCGCGTCTTCGCGCGCCAGGGCTTCCACGCCTGCCGCGTCTCGGACATAGCCGACGAGGCTGGCGTCGCCTATGGCCTCGTCTACCACTACTTCGCCTCCAAGGACGAGGTGCTGGACACCCTCTTCCTGGAGCGCTGGAACGTGATGCTCGAGCTGATCCGCCGGGTTGACGGGGAATCGATCCCCGTGCGCGAGAAGCTCCGGGCGATCGCCTCCTTCATCATCGACAGCTACGAGCACGACCCCGAGCTGATGAAGGTGATCATCGTCGAGGTGACCAGGGCGGCCAACTCCTTCGGGCAGACGCACATCGGCCAGATCGGCGCTGCCTACGAGCTGATCGGGGACATCGTCACAGAGGCTCAGCAGGAGGGTGTCTTCCGCTCTGACATCGAGGCGCGCTTCGCGGCGATGGCCTTCTACGGGGCGATCGAGCAGCTCCTGACAGGCTGGATATTTGGCCTGCTGCCCCAGGGGACGGAGCACTTCGAGCGCGCCAAGTGGCTCGTCGTGGAGACGATCTGCGGCGGCCTGGAGGTCGACGAGGTGCGCCGTAGCCCGGTCGCCTGAGCGCCGCCCCTTCCTCGGCGGCGAGGAACCGGGTTTCGGTACGACGTCCCGGGGCAATAGAGTGGCGCCAATGGAAAACGAGATGGTCAAGCGACTGATGTGGTCCGGCCTGCTGGCGGGCTGTGCCGCGCTGGCGAGCATCGCGGCCAATCGCATGGCGGCAACGCTGTGGCGACGGATCTTCGACGAGGAGCCCCCAGAGTGAGCGATTCACGCCGCCCCGACTCACCACAGAACATCGCCACGGCGATCGCGGAGATCTCCGACCGGGCGACGCTGCTGGTCCACGAGGAGATCGAGCTCGCCAAGGCCGAGGTCACCGAGAAGCTGACGAAGATCGCCCGGGGCGCCGCGGTTGGCGTCGTCGCCGGTGTCTTCTTCGTGATGGCCCTGATCCTGGCCCTCGTCGGCGGCGCCTGGCTCCTCTACTTCTATCTGCCCGTCGGCGACTTCGCATACTTCTGGGGCTTCTTCGCGATGGCCGTGATCCTTGTCATCCTCGGCGCGATCGCGGGCTTCATCGCCTCGAGGGTCCTCAAGAAAAGCTCGCCCCCTGTACCCACGATGGCAATCGAAGAGGCACATCTGATCCGTGACACCGTGACGGCCCCTCATGTGGAGGTCAGGCCGCCGCCGACACCCCCGGCGCCGGGCGCCCAGCAGGCCGCGCCCACGCCGCCCCCCGTTCCCCCTCCGGCGCCACCGCCGGCAAGCCCCGCCCAGGGCGCGGCTCCCGCACCGGCCGCGCCGGCTCCTCCGAGCGGCGGCGAGACCCTCGGGGCGGATGCGATCTTCCAACGCAATCAGGGAGGGGACGACTCCTGATGGCCCAGCGCTCAGCGGATGAGATCCGCAACTCGATCGAGAGCAACAGGATGGAGCTGGCGGTGTCCGTCGACCGGCTGCGGGGCGAGGTCGCCCGGCTCACCGATTGGCGCGCCCATGCCGAGCGCCACAAGCCCGAACTGATCGCCGGAGCGGCCGTCGTGGGCCTCTTCCTGAGCACGCGTTTCGTGCGCCGCCGTCGCCGTCGCGGCGACTGAGCGATCCCGCCGAGCGGCGGATCCGGGCTGGATGGAACGCCTCACAGAGGGGGATGACGCCCTGACGGGCGCCCCTGCCCGCCTCCGATATCCGCCGAAATACCTGCTTCAGAGCTTCATCCACCGGCTGATGGTGTCGATCGCACGCGTAACCCCAACGTGTCGGGGTCACTCATGAGCAGTCACGCCATCACCCCAAGGACGAAGCAGGTTGCGGAGGTCGTCGCGGCGACGACGATCGTCGCGGGCTTCCCGGTGGCGGTCGTCTGGTGGTTGCGCTCGACCGAGGTTGTCACCTCGCCGCCGATCGCGATCGGCATGGGAATGGCGATCTCTCTGCTGCTCTCCTACGTGGGGCGGATCATCTGGGAGACGCGCCCCGGCTCGGAAGACCTGCTGTTCAACGAGCTGATGGTCTGGGGCTACCTGCACCGGCTGCGCTCCCAGCGCCGCCTGGCGAATGTGACCGAGCTGCTCGCTCCGATCGGGGATTCCTCTGCTCAGCCGGAGTCCAAGGAGCACAAGCGCAACGTCAAGCTGCTCGAGCGGCTCGTGTCGGGCCTGGAGACTCACGACCCCTATCTCCACGGCCACTCGCGCCGTGTGGCCAGGCACTCATGGATGATCGCCCGCCAGATGGCCCTGCCGCGCGAGGAAGTGGCCAGGATCAGGACCGCCGCGGCGATCCACGACGTGGGGAAGATCAACACGCCCAAATCGATCCTGCACAAGCCCGACCGACTGACGGACGCCGAGTATGACGTCATCAAGCGTCATCCCGGCGAGGGAGCCGAGATGGTCGAGGTGCTGGGCGACCCGGTGATCACGGCGATCGTCCGCCACCACCACGAGCGGGTCGACGGGAGCGGCTACCCGGAGCGGCTCATGGGGGAGGACATCCCGATGGGTGCGCGGATCGTCGCGGTGGCCGACACCTTCGACGCGATCACCTCGTCTCGGCCCTACCGTTCGGCCAGCCCGCACAAGAAGGCGATCGACATCCTCAAGGCGGAGGCGGGGACCCGCCTGGACCCGGACGTGGTCAGGGCCTTCTGCGCCTACTACGCGGGCCGGGGCCCGCTGGCGCTCTGGTCGTTCGTGGCTGCTCTGCCGGAGCGCCTGGTGACCTGGCTGGGCAGCAGCGCAGCGGGGGTCGCATCAGCCGCGAAAGTCGCCGCCGTGGCGGCCCTGGTCAGCGGGACGGCAGCGGTGACGTCGGCCGTCTCCTCCAACGCGCCCGCAAAGTCCCACCACCATGCGATCGCGACCGCGAGCGCCACCGCTCCGGCGGGAGCGACGGCGAGTGTCCTGCGCCAGTCGAGCTCGAATGGCTCCGGTCGAGGCCAGAGCCAGGGAACCTCAAAGAAGGGGCCCACGGGACCGACTCGCCGCGTGGCGGCTCTGAAGACTCCCGTCAACAAGGGGAGCTCTCCCTCCGCGACTCAGCCTGCGGTCGGCCAGGGTGGCACAGCCACGACCGGCTCCGCGGGCACGACGGTCCCCGTCAGCGCCCCCAAGGACAGCGGCGGCGGCTCCGAACAGCCCCCCGGGGAAACACCGGCTCCGACGCCCGTCAGCGAAGGCAAAGCGGCTCCGCCGAAACCGAAAGTCGAAAAGTCGCCGGCTGAAATCAAACGCGAAGAAACCAAGCTCAAAGCCGAAGAAGAAGCCAAGCTCAAAGAAGAAGCGAAACTCAAAAAAGAAGCCGAAAACAAAGCCAAAGAAGAAGCCAAACTCAAAAAAGAAGCCGAAGTCAAACTGAAGAAGGAAGAAGAAGCCAAGCTCAAAGAAGAAGCGAAACTCAAAAAAGAAGAAGAAAAACGCGAAGAAGCCTCGAACAAAGGCAAAGGCGGCGGCAGCTCGGGTAAAGGCAAAGGGGAAGCGACGCCCGGCGGCTGAGGTCTCGACGCCCGCGGGGCGCCGCGCTACTGTCAATGGCAGTTGAGAGATTTGCCCGGCCGGGCACAGGCGGGCACGAGAGCACACAGGGATGGGAGAGCGGCGGTGGCTTTGAGCAGTAGAGAGACGCTTGGCGTTTCCAAGCCGGGAAGGAGGATCCGGCCGCGCTTCGGCACCGATGACCGTCTCGTCGCACAGGTTCGGCGGGGGGACGAGACGGCCTTCGAAATCGTCTACGAGCGCTACCGCCGGCAGTTGCTGGCCTATTGCCGGCAGATGCTCGGCTCGCCCCACGACGCCGAGGACGCCCTGCAGGCGACCTTCACCTCGGCCCACCGCGCCCTGATGGCTGATGATCGCGAGATCGACCTGCGGCCCTGGCTCTACACGATCGCCCGGAACGCCTGCCAGAACATCATCCGGCGCAGGCGCCGCCACCCGCAGGAGCCGATGAGCGAGGTCTGCGCCCTCCATGGGGACCCGGTCGACTGGGCCGAGCAGCGGGAGGAGGTGGCCCGGCTCCTCGAGGCGATCGCCGAACTTCCCGAGCTCCAGCAAAGCGCGATCGTGCTCGCGGAGCTCCACGGCCTCCGCCACCGCGAGATCGGATCGATCCTCGGGATCACCGCCGAGCAGGTCAAGTCGCAGGTCTTCCAGGCCAGGGCCAACCTCATCTCCGAGCGCGAGGCGCGCACCACCGACTGCCGTGAGATCCAGGCGGAGCTCGCCCAGGCGAGCGGCGCGGAGCTGATGCGCAGCCGCCTCCGCCGTCATTTGAAGACATGTGAGGACTGCCGGGCCGTCGCGGGGAAGCTCGGTCGCGCGAGGAGCTTTGGTCTCCTCGCGCCCCTTGCGGCGGTCGTCGGCCACTGGCGGAGGGTCCTCGGGATCAGGTGGCGCGCCTCCACCGCCGCCGTCGCAAGGGCGCCCCACGACCTGGGGATGCCGGGCGGTGCCCTGGAACTGGGCGGGGGCGGCATGGCTGCCCTGGCGGTCAAGGTGCTCGCCGGCCTGGCCTGCCTTGGCGCGGGAACGAGGGTCGCGACGCTGGCGCTGGGTCTCGATCCGCCGGAGCACCCGCGTCCGCCGGCCGTCTCGTCACCTCCGGCGCAGGCAGGGGCGGGCGCCGGCAAGGGCGCCCTCACCGGGCTCTCCCCACGCGGGGGCAGGCGTCTCGCCGGCCTCCACGTGCCCCTTGGGATAGGTCCAGACGAGGTCGCCC
>CAZFGJ010000162.1:0-6454 GCA_964518445.1 uncultured Solirubrobacteraceae bacterium | reverse complement strand
CCTGACCGCCGCCGCCCTGAACCTCTCGCTGACGGATGTCAGCTGCGCGGGGGCCACCGTCTGGAACATGATCGAAGCGCAGTACGCCGACCAGCCGCCGCAGTTCGATGCACTGTCCCCGTCGACGGAAATCGTGACGCTCAGCATCGGCGGGAACGACAACAACTTCTATTCATCGTCGGTCTCGATCTGCACGTTCATCGACGCGGAAATCCTCGCGAACGGCGGCTCGCCCTGCAAGAAGCACTTCGGGCACAGCCTCACCGACGAGATCATCTCCGACGGAGCGCTGATCGGAGAAGCGATCCACCTGATCCATGTTCACTCTCCGTCCGCGAAGGTCTTCGTCGTCGGGTATCCCAACCTGCTCCCCAAGCAGGGGAACTGTCCGGCGAGCCTTCCCTGGACGCCCGGCGACTATCACTTCTGGGATGGCCTGGAGCGCAAGTACAACTCGGTCTTCAAGTCGCGGGCGAAGGCGAACGGCGCCACCTACGTGGACACCTACAAGGGGAGCGTTGGGCATGACATCTGCCAGCCGCTCGGCGTGCGCTGGATGGAACCGCTCTACGGCGGCGAAGGCGCCGGACTTCACCCGAACGCGCTAGGCGAGCAGCACCAGGCGCTGGCGGTCGAGCAGGCGATGAGCAAGGCAGGCATTCACTGAGCGGCGTTTGCGGGGCCCAGCGTCGCGGCCCCGCCAACCCCGCCTGTCAGGCGTGCGTCGATTCGATGCCGAGCGCCCTTCTCAGCGGCTCCCGCATCAGCAGCCGGTAGGCCACGTCACTGATCGCCAGGCCCGCGATCACCCGCTGCAGCACGCGCCTGGAGTTCCCCCTTGATGCCCCCATCTCCGTCCCTCCTTGAACTGTGGAGCGGACCGCACCCTCCGTGACGGTCACGCACCAACCACGCTAGGGCATGAGCCCGCCACAGTCAATCCCGGCAACGCGCAACCCACCTATGATCGGCGTCCCCCGCCCACCATCTCGGAGGTATGAGCCGATGGCGAACATCAACAGGCCGGAGTTCGACGAGCTCCGAGAGCACGAGGGCTTCCTCGCCAGGCGTGCCCGGATCAGCCGCCAAGCCGGAGCCGAGCGACTGGGGCTGAGCCTGTGGGAGATCGAGCCCGGCCAGGCCTCCTACCCGTACCACTTTCACTACACCGAGGAGGAGATGCTCGTGGTCCTGGACGGCCGTCCGAGCCTGCGCACGCCGGAAGGATGGCGTGTGCTCGAGGAGGGGGATGTCGTTTCCTTTCTCCGCGGCGAGGAGGGCGGCCATCAGCTCTTCAACGCAACCGATCGGACGGTTCGCTTCCTGAGACTTTCCACGAGCGGGGAGCCGGACATCGTCAGCTACCCCGACTCGGGCAAGCTCGGCGCCTTCGAGCGGCTTCCCCAAGGAGGTGGCATCTGGTCGCTGTTCCGGGTCGCCGACGAGGTCGACTACTACGACGGGGTGGAGCCGCCCGAGCCCGGGAGCGGCGCCTATTCGTAGATGAAGCTGTCGGCCGGCACCTGCCGGGTGCTCGTCAGCCCGCCGCTGGTGGCGCGAACGTCGACAGTGCCGGCTTTGTTGGCGGCTGCCGTGTTCATCGTGCACTGAGTGCTCACGGTGCAGTTGACTGCCAGCGCCGCGAACTTGCCGAAGGCGAACACGGTGCTCGAGCCGATCGCGAAGCCCGTTCCGGTGATGGTGACCGTTGTGCCGCCGCTCCGCGGTCCTTTCGCGGGGGACACGGCCGTCACCGTCGGGCCTCCGTAGTGATAGATGCCCTTGGCCGAGGGTTCGCTTATCCCGGCGGCGCTGGTGAGGCGCATTTCTGCCGCTCCTGTCGACCCCGGGGGCACGACGGCCTGGAGCTTCGTAGCCGAGACCGCTTTGAAGCTCGTGGCGGGAACGCTGCCGAAGGCGACCGCCGTGACGCCCGAGAGATTGGTGCCCTTCACGGTGACGGTGTTTCCGCCGGCCGCGAGGCCTTTGTTGGGTGCGATCTTCGTGATCGTGGGCAGGGCGCCGCCCGAGATGTAGCTGAAGCGGTCGGCCGCGACCGCTTCGCTCGTGCCGCCGGGGGTCGTGACCTTGACGTCCACCGTCCCCGACCCTGGCGGCGAGGTCGCGGTGATCGATGTGGCCGACTGCACAGTGAAGCCGGCGGCGGTCGTCGCCCCGAAGCTCACCTTGCTGGCTTCGCTCAGGTTCGTGCCGGTGATTTTCACTTCTGTCCCGCCGCCCGCGGGTCCCTGGGCGGGGGAGATGGCACTCACGGCCGGAGGCTGTGTCGTGCTGTAGCTGAAGTGGTCTTTCGGAGTGAGGGGGGTCGTGCCCGCGTTCGTCGTGACGGTGACGTCGACCGTGCCGCTACCTGGCGGCGAGACCGCGTTGATGCTCGTCGGGGACACGACTGTGAAGCTTTTCGCCGGTGTGGCGCCGAAGTTCACCTGTTTGGCTTCGCCCAGGTCGGCGCCGGAGATCGTCACGGCGGTCCCCCCGGAGGGCGGCCCGCTGGGAGGGTTGACGGAGCTGACGGTCGGTGCGGACGGTTCGAAGGCGAGCGTGTTGTCGCGGCCACCCTCGATCCCCGCGACGGCGCCGAGGCCGGGGATGGCCACCGGGATGAGACTGCTTTCGGTTTTTCCCGTGCCGAGCTGCCCGTCGCCGCCGTAGCCCCAGGCGAATGCTGTTCCACTGCTCGTAACGGCGAGGCTGTGGAATGAGCCCGCCGCGACGGCGCTGACGCCGCTCAGTCCGCTGACGGGCACCGGCGTGAGCGCGTTTGCCGTCGAGTTGTTGCCCAGCTCGCCCTGGCTGTTTTCGCCCCATGCGACGACTGTGCCGCTGCTGAGCAGGGCAAGGCTGTGGTAGCCGCCTGCGGAAATGGACGTCGCGGTGGTGAGACCGCTGACGGTCACCGGTTCAGCCGAGCTTGCCGTGCGGTTGTTGCCGAGCTGGCCCTGCGCGTTTTCGCCCCAGGTCATCACCTTTCCCGTTTTCAGACGGGCCATCGAGTGGTTTTCCCCGGCAGCCACGGCGGTCGCGGTGGTGATCGCATTCACCGGGACGGGAGTCGAGCTGCCCAGAATGTGCCCGTTGCCGAGCTGCCCGTCGCCGCCGTCGCCCCACGCCATGACGGTGCCGTTGCTGAGCAGTGCGATCGCGTGGTTGCCTCCGGCGGCGATCGCGCTGACGCCGCTCAGACCAGTGACCTGCGTCGGAGTGGAGGTCGATGCCGTGCTGGCGTTGCCGAGCTGGCCGAAGCTGTTTTCGCCCCAGGCCATGACTGTGCCGTTGGAGAGCAGGGCGAGGCTGAATTCATGTCCCGCGGCGAGCCCGATGACGTTGCTCAGTCCGGGGACTTCGATCGGGCTGGCACTTTCCAGCGGGGTGGGCGTGCCCAGCTGGCCCGAGCCGTTGAAGCCCCATGCCTGCACCGTCCCGGCCGCCGTCAGTGCCAGGCTGTGGAAGTCTCCCGAGGCGACCTGGCTGACCTGGCTGAGGCCCGGAACGGCGAGCGGGCTGGTGCTGCAGGATTCGCTCAGGACGCACGTTTCAGGGCCGATGTTGGTGCCGATCCCCAACTGCCCGTTTCCGTTGGCCCCCCATGCGCGGAGTTCGTTCCCCGCCGCCGAGGCGACGGGAGGGTGCATTGCGATCAGCCCGGCCAGAAGGCCGATGATCAGCAACGCCCGGACGCGGCAGCGGTCCGATCGGCTCATCGCCTCAGCCGACTCGAAGCTCATCCGGCGAGGAGGCGCGTGTGGGCCTGATAGGTCCGGGTCGGCTGTCCCGGCGAGCTTGCAAGGACCGTCACCTCTGCCGCGGCTCCTCCGGCGGGAATCGACGGCAGCCCGGCGGCGATCGACACCGAGAGCGTCCGTGAGTGGTTCGCCGCGAGCGATCGGCTGGCGGGCTGCAACGGGTATGACCGCGAGCCGATCCTGACGGAGCCGCCAAGTCGCAGATGGCAGTCGAGGTTGCATCCGAGGACCATTCGCAGGACGCCCGAGCCGCGAGGAACGCTCTGGACGCGGGCGACCGACGCGATCAGCTGAAGCGACGGCCTGCCGCCGGAAGGCGCGAAGGCTGAGGCCGCCAGTGCCGTCCTGGCGGAGGTCCTGCTCGACGCGGAGCCAGCCGGGGGCTGGGAGGCGGGGCCGGGCGCCGGATGGGTGGGAAGCAGCAGCGGGGCGCGCGGCTGCTGGTTGAAGTTGAAGTCTTCGCTGAGGTCGCCCAGGAGCGGGAGTTCTTCGCGCACGTCGGGGCGCGAGTCGGGTCGGCCGTCTGTTTCCGGGTTGAGCCGGCCGCCACCGAGGAAGTCGTCCTCGATGAACTTGAGGTAGGCGTCGTGGGAGAGCACCTGATGGTCGACGAATCCGGCCTTCGCGTAGGGGCTTATGACGATGCCGGGAACCCGCATCCCGAAGCCGTTTTCGTCAACGTTGGGCGGCGCGACGTGGTCGTAGAAGCCGCCCCAGTCATCCCATGAGAGGAAGATGGCCGTCGAGTTCCAGCAGGGGCTCCGCTCGATCGAGTTGATCAGGGTCGTCACGTAGGCCTGGCCGGCGCCCAGCGTCCCGCCGGGGTGATCGCCGTTGGGGTGTTCTGAGACTTCGAAGTCGGGAACGACCCAGCTGACGTTCGACAGTCCGCATTTCGCCTTTTCATGGACGGCCGAGTAGAAGCTGTTGAGCGATTGGATGTTTTCGGTCTGCCCGTCCTGCTTGATGTCGGTGAAGTCGCGCAGCGGGTTCCAGATGCCCGGCGTCGTCGGGCCCTGGGTGGGCGGATTGCAGACAGTCGCTTCGTCGGACTCGCAGTCCGGCTCCTGGCCTTCGAATACGTAGTAGCGCCAGCTGACGTGCGCCTTGAACATCAGGTAGCTGATGTCCGTCCAGGCGTCCGTCGCATGGGTCGGGCGGTGGGGCTCGATCGAGCTTTCGCAATCGAGCGGGTTGAGGTTGTTGAACTGGCAGTTGGCCGACCAGCCGGAGACCATCGCCAGATGCTCCGGGAGCGACCAGGAGGCGACGTTCTCGAACATGTTGTCGTTGAGCACGAAGTTCTGTGCGTAGGCCCAGTAGTTGGGGATCTGGCGAGCGTCGTGGTAGCCCATCACGTCGATGCAGCCGTGGGGCTGGAGTTCGGTGCAGGCCACGCAGCGCGGGGTGGTCGGCTTGCACCCTTTCTCAGCCTCGCGCACGAAGCCGTTCATCGCGCCGCCGTTGATGTCCGTGGCCGCTCCCGCTGCGCTGTGGATTGCGCCGTTGTTTTTTTCGAGCGGGTTGTTGTAGGGCTTGAAACACGACCCGTGGAGCGGGTCGGGGATGCAGGTGCCCGCGGGAATCCCGTTTGCTCCGGGATAGGTGCCGAAGTAAGTGTCCAGCGAGCGGTTCTCCTGCATGATCATCACCACATGCTGGATGTTGTGAATGCCGTCGATCGGCGCCCCCGCAGCCGTCGGCGCGCTCACCAGGGAAAGGGCGCTCAGCACGAGCACCAACAGGCCCCCGGCTGCGCTGAGTCCTCTCCTCGCAACCATCGACGGCGGAGCATACTGGCCAGCGAGCCAGACATCGTGTCCCGGATGTGATCGGCGGGGCCGGCTCATATGAGCTTCCCGAGCAGGCGAGAGGCCGCCCGCTCACCCGTTTCGATGGCTCCGTCGAGGAAGCCGATGTTGGCGATCGAGGTGTGCTCGCCGGCGAACAGCATCCGCCCCTCCGAGCGCCCGGCGATCGCGCCGTAGCTCGATGCCTGCCCGACGCGGTAGTAGGAGTAGGCGCCCTTGACCCACGGGTCCAGGGCCCAGTGGTCCTCGTAGGCCAGGCCGGTGAAGGCCGCTGTCATGCCGGGAATGATCGGCTCGAGCTCGCCCAGGGCCCATGCGACGTCGGCGGCCGGCGCGCTGCCATGTGCCGCCCCGGTGAGTCCGGTCCGTCCGCGGTTCCCGCCTGGAAAGCCGACGTAGAGCCCGGGCTGGGCCTGCGCGCCGAGCTGCACCGAGTCGTCCCAGGCGCAGGCGAGCCGGTTCCATTCCCCGTAGGTGGCGCCGCTGAGCCCCAGGGCCGGCCATGGCTTGTGGCTGACTTCGAGGTGGATCTTGGCGTTCGTCCCCATCCCCATCGTCCGGATCACCCGGCGCTTGGCGGGGGAGAGGCCCGACCTTGAGAGGTCGACCGCCCGCAGGGTGCTGAAGGGGAGGGCCAGCACGACGTAGTCGGCTGTGACCTCGACGCTCGCGCCCGCGAGGAGGAAGGTGAGCGAGATCGTACGGTCTCTCCTCGCACGGATTGCCTCCAGGACGTGGTCGTGGCGGACCGTTTCGGGTGGCAGCTGGGAGATCATCCCGCTGACGAGCTGGTCGTTGCCGCCTATCAGGTGGTAGGTCTCGTCGTCGCCCGGTAGCGGCGAGAGGGAGGACCGGGGATTGCCGGTCAGCAGTTCGATC
>CAZFGJ010000161.1:0-6470 GCA_964518445.1 uncultured Solirubrobacteraceae bacterium | reverse complement strand
GTCGCTGTGCAGGTACTCGATCGGGTCCTCGATCGTGACGATGTGCTTGAAGGCCGTGTCGTTGATGTGCTCGATCATCGCCGCCAGGGTTGTGGACTTCCCACTCCCGGTGGTACCGGTCACGAGGATCACGCCGCGCTCCTCCTCGGCCAGCGTGCGGATCACGTCGGGCATGCCGAGTTGCTCGAGCGTCCGGACCGCATGGGGCACCAGGCGGAAGACCATCGAGACGGCCCCCCTCTGCATGTAGCCGTTGACCCGGAACCGTCCGAAGTTGGGGATCGAGTAGGCGAAGTCGATCTCGTGCAGAGTCTCGAACTCCTGCACCCGCGCTTCTGGGAGCACCGAGTGGAGCGCCTCCATCGTGTCATCGGGGCCGAGTTCGCGTTCGTTCTCGTCCAGCCAGTGAAGCTCACCGTCGATGCGAATCAGGGGCCGGTTGCCGGCCTTCACGCAGAGGTCCGATCCGCCCCTTTCGACCAGCTGCACCAGTGCCGCCCGCAGGTCGAAGGCTGGTGGAGGTCCGGTGGCCTCGACGTCGATCGACATGGAGCGAGCATCGGCGCCCTGCGGAGGAACCCTCAGAGTGGGGACTACGCGTTGGGCGCGCGTAGTTTTCCGGACCGGTCATCATCTCGGCTGTGACAATCCTGGCCCAGCTGAGCGACCTGCACCTGAGGGCAGGGGAGGAGGGCGCCGGCGCTGCCCGGCGCCTTGAACGGGCGATCGGGCAACTGGCTGCCCTGCAACCGTCTCCCACGGCCGTGGTGATCAGCGGCGATCTGGTCGACGAACCTTCGCGGGAGGCCTACGAGCAGGCCCGGCGGCTCCTGCTCGAGCTGGGCATCCCGATACACGCGATCCCCGGCAACCACGACGACAGGGACATGCTCCGTGAGCACTTCGGCCCTGCCCCGGCCCCCGCCGGATCACCGGTCAACTTCGCGGTCGACTGTGGCGATCTGAGGCTGGTCGGCCTCGACAGTGTCATGCCCGGAAGCGACGCGGGCGCCCTGGGCGCCGATCAGCTCGGGTGGCTGTCGGAGGCACTGGCCGAGGAGCCCGATCGACCGACCCTCCTGGCGCTTCACCATCCGCCCGTGATGAGCGGCATCCGGGCCATGGATCAGATCGCCCTCGACGCCGGCGACCGCCGGGCGCTCGAGGCGCTGATCCGCGAGCAGCCTCAGGTGCAGGCGATCACCTGTGGGCACGCCCACACGACGATGCTCAGCAGCTTCGCCGGACGGCCGCTGTTGATCTGCCCCAGCACAAACTCGGCGGTCCTCCTGGACCTTCGCCCGCTGGATGAGCTGCCGTTCGACGTCGCGCCGCTGCCCCTGGGCTTTGCGGTGCATTCGCTCGAGGACGGCCGACTCGTCTCACACGTCCAGCCCGTCAGGCGGATCCACGGCGACTGATTGCCGCGTTCCTCATCGGGCTCGTCAGCCGATCACGCGGCGGCCCCAGGCAAACGAATTGCCGAGCCAGCTCCCTTTGAGCGGGACGACGTAGACGCCCTGCCCGGATGAGTGGATGACCCAGTTGTCACCCAGGTAGATCCCCTCGTGGATCACGTTGGCCTCGGTCGCCCTGGAAGTGAAGTGGGCCGAGCCGAAGAACAGCAGGTCGCCCGGTTTGAGCTGGGTGATTCGCAGGCGCTGCGAGCGCGGAATCTCTCGAGCCTGTTCAGCAGCCGTTCGTCCCTGGATCTGCTGTCCCGAGGGGAGCCCTGAGACCTTGAAGACGCGCCATGCGAACCCCGAGCAGTCGAAGCCCCCATGTTCGAGGCCGTCGCTCGTGTCGTCGGTGGTGCCACCCCAGATGTAGGGGTAGCCGATCCGGGAGACTGCGATCTGAAGAGCTTGGCGTTGCGCCGCGCTCATCGCCGGCAGTTCGAAGGCGGACAGTGATTCGCGGGCACTCGAGACTCCCCACCGGCCGAGTTCGAGGACCCTCCCAAGTGACGTGGCGGCTTCGGCGCGGGTGATCGGGTCAACGGGGAAGAGATCCATCCGCTGTGAGCCGACGGGCTGCTCGAAGCGAAGTTCGAGCAGCCGAGCGACCGTCTCCGATCCGAAGTAGGAGGGCGGATGCAGGGCGGCCGCGACCGTGCTGCTCTGCACCTTCGACGCGACGTCTCCGAGGCCGAGTTGTTCGATCAGCATTCTGTCGAAGGTCCTGACGCTCACCGGGTTCCGGGAGGTGTGCACAACCCTCGGCGCGCTCGGGCCTGCTTCCCCCGAGTAGGCCGTTTCCCCGGCTTGGGGCGCTTCGCTCTGCAGACGTGCGGCGAGGGCCGCCATCGCGCTGTTTGCCTGCGCGGCGCTCAACAGGCCCGCTCCATTGAAGGATTCCCCGGCACCTTCCATCAGGCCGGCGGCAACGACCTGGCGCTGACGTGAGCGATTCCAGTTGCTCGGGTTGGTGGCCGCACCGGCCGGGGCGGCCGTTGCGCCGAGGCAGAGCAGCAGCAGGCAGAGGGTCAGAGACAGGAGCGGGCGTGCGCGTTGAAACGGGATCCGAGTCACGACGTCCTGTATCGACCGTGTGTCCGCTTGCTTCAGCATGTTGCGAGCGGCTCAACAGATCTAGCTGAGGCCCACAGGGGTGTGAGCCGGGTGTAACGTTGATCGTGATGCCCGCCCTCTGCATAGATCTTGAGGAAGGCTCCATTCATGGTGGCCCCGAAGCGGGAGCTCCGGCCCGGGCCGCGGTCGTGTTCGAGCGCTCCCCCGCTGGTGAGGCCGCCCTTCGCGAGGGCGCCGAACTTGCAAACGGCGGGCGCCTGCTCGCGGTCGTGGCGCTGGCTCCACAGGCCCGCCCTGCGAGATGGGTACGTTCAGGCGGCGAGGGCCCTTACAACGCGGCCATTCGCGACGAAGCAAAGCTCGACCTCAGGTTCGCCCGGGAGCTGCTCGGCTCGGTCGCCGGCCGGGCCACCTTCATCCTGCTCGCCGGATGTCCCCAGCCGCCGCTGGCCGAGTGGGTTGCCGAGCATGGGATGGGGATCGTCCTGTTGCCGCGCCACAGGTTCAGCCGGGGCGGGAACTTATTCGCGAGGAGCCTACGTCGCGAGACGTCCGCGGAGGTTCGACTGGTCAGGTAGTCGAGGGCCGGGACCCTCAGCCGTCGACCAGCAGGCTGTCGATCGGGCCGAGGAGTGCCATCGAGCGTCGCGAGACCCCTGGGAGCTCGCGCAGGTGGTGGGTCTGCGCGTCGTGGCGCTCGAGTCGTTCTCGCTGCTCTACCGCGATCGGTCGCCACAGGTCGTCCACGACCGCTGAGGGGTCGCCGGAGACCTCCTCGAGGGGGAGCTCGAGGTGCTCCGACCACAGCCGGAGCCTGGTCGCACGGGCGAGGGCCGGGTCGCAGGTGATGACGTTCATCTCGGTGTCGTTGAAGAAGGAGTGCTCGTTCAGATTGGCCGAGCCGACGGTCATCCAGGCGTCGTCGACGATCCCGATCTTCGAGTGGACGTAGAGCGGGCCCGAGAGGTTCCCGGTCCGTGACGAGAGCGTGCACGCCAGGAATCGTCCTGCTCCATCGTCGGCGCGTATGAGGGCTGCCAGCTGGCCTCGGGTGCAGTCGGCTCCGTTGTTCGGCTTGGCCGGCAGCAGGACCACGACGCGAAACTCCTCAGTCGGCGGCCGGCGGAGCTTGGCGCTGAGGATCTCGACGACCTGGGCAGACCAGAGGAACTGACTCTCGAGGTAGACCAGCCGGGTCGCAGAGCGCAGGGCGCGCGTGTAGGCCTCGAGGATCCGGAAGTCCCCGTTCGCCAAGAAGTCGTAGATCTTCTCGGGCACCGTGCGCACCACCTGCAGCTCGATCGGACCCGAGGCCTCGGGAGGCGAGAGCGGCTCCTCGAGCTTCTCCTCGGTGACCGCATGCCAGCGCGCCCTGAAATGGGCTGCCACGTCAGCCACGGCCGGGCCCTCGATGCGGCTTGCCGAGTCATGCCAACCGAGACGACCCCGCATCGGGTGGTCGTTGGTGTCGAAGCGGTCGCCCCCGAGCGAGGTCAGGTCGATGCCGCCCACGAATGCGATCTCGTCGTCGATGATCACCAGCTTCTCGTGGTGACAGTGCATCGGGCGCTCGTGACCGTCCAGCGCGCATTGGACGGCCGTGCCCCTCGTGAGCTCGCCCTGGACATCCCGGACGGTTGAACGGGAAGGGCTGAAGACCGGTGCCGGCGCTCCTGCCCAGAGCAGCACGCGCACGTCGATCCGCTCCGCGACCTGGCCGAGCAGGTCGCGGAGCTGTTGCGCGCCCGCGTCGCGGGTCAAGCCGAAGTCGGGCGTGAGATGCCACCCGGCGATGTGCACGTGCGATCGGGCTCCTTCGATCGCATGGGCGATTCGTGGCAGGGCCTGCGAGCCGTCGACGAGCACCTCGAAGCTGCAGCCTGCCCGAGGGGGTGGATCGCCGGCCGTCCAGAGTCCCGAGTTCACCGGAGGATCGAGCTGTTCGGCCCGTCCGGCGCGACGCAGGCGTCGTCGGTGATGAGCGCCGACGGTGCTCTCGAGTGCCCGGCCGGTGAAGGCGTCCAGGGTGCCGATCAGGGGGAGGCCCACGAGCCCGAGTGTATGGCGGAGGCGCGCCCCGCCGCCCCGCTGGCGCCCTGCGTGGGGGTGAATACCCGCGCCGTACGAAAGAATCGGGGGCTTCAAGTCAGGCCGCTGACAAATACCGCTCCATGGGGAAGGAAACGGCGTGTTCGGAGTCTCGGGCGAGCCACAATTGAGTCATGGGCCGACCGGGGAGGCGGCGGAGGAGGAGACACGACTCGGACGCGCGGGGATACATGCCCCTGTTCGCACGCATCGTCGTTGCGAACGTGTTGCTGTTGCTGGCAACCTGCGTCGCCATCTTCGTGCTCCTCGACCCGCGCAGGGTGTCCGAAATCGCGGCGGACGAGCTCCTCATTGCCGCCCTCGCCCTGGTGGTGCTGCTGAACACCGCGATGGTTCGCCACATCGTCGTGCCGCTTCAGAAGCTGACGGCGAGGGCCCGGCGTCTGGACCCCGCGCAGCCGGGCGAGAGGATCCGGGACGCCAGCCTCACCTCCGAGGCGGGCGAGCTGGCGACGACGCTTAACGAGATGCTCGACCGGCTCGAGCTGGAGCGCGCTCAGGCGGCACGTCGAGTCCTGGCGGCCCACGAGTCCGAGCGGTTGCGGGTGGCCCAGGAACTCCACGACGAGGTCGGCCAGACGCTCACGGCGGTACTGCTCCAGCTCGGGCGGGTTCAGGACCGCCTCCCGCCTGAGATGAAGCACGAACTCGCTGAGGCGCAGGACGCGGCCCGCTCGAGCCTCGAGGATGTGCGGCGGATCGCCACGGAGCTGAGGCCTGAGGTCCTCAGGGATCTCGGCCTGTCCACTGCCGTGGAGGCCCTCTGCGACACGTTCTCCACGCGGACCGGGATCGCCGTACATCCGGTGCTGCCCAATGTTCCCGTCCGGCTGGCCGACGAAGCCGAGCTGGCCGTCTACCGGATCGCCCAGGAGGGTCTCACCAACGTGGCCCGCCACTCCGGGTCGAACCGGGTCGAACTGGCGCTCGCGCGCAGGAACGGCTCGCTGACCCTCCGGATCCGCGACCACGGCAAAGGCATGCGCCCTCGTAAGCGCGAGGGAAACGGGATCAGGGGAATGCAGGAACGGGCCATGCTGGCCGGCGGCACCCTCACGATCGGGCCTCCCAGCGCCGGGGAAGGTACAGAGCTGGCCCTTGAGGTGCCACTGGGCGCGGGGCAATGAGCGCTCTCAAGTCCCAGATTCTGCTGGCGGATGACCACAACCTTGTCCGCCGGGGCCTGAAGCTGATCCTCGACGCCCAGCCCGACCTCGAAGTCGTGCTCGAAGCGGGGGACGGAGCAGAGGCGCTCAGCCTCGCGGCGGGGCAGGAGGTGGACCTGGCGATCCTGGACATCGCCATGCCGCGCATGACGGGCCTGCAGGCGGCGGCCGAGCTGCACAGGCGCCGGCCCCACCTGCCGATCCTGATGCTCTCGATGCATGAGAACGAGCAGTACCTCTACCAGGCCCTCAGGGCCGGGGCATCGGGCTATGTGGTCAAGAACGTCGCCGACCTGGATCTCATCGAAGCCTGCAGGGCGACGATTCGCGGCGAGCCCTTCCTCTATCCGGGCGCAGTGACCTCGCTGATCGATGACTATCTGCGCCGCGCACGGGCGGGCGAGACGCCCGACGATCCCCTGACCAAGCGCGAGACCGAAATCGTCAAGCTGGTGGCCGAGAGCTACACGAACAGGCAGATCGCCGAGGCCCTCTTCATCAGTGAGAAGACGGTCGACAGCCACCGTGCCCACATCCTGGAGAAGCTGGGTCTGCACGATCGGGTCGAGCTGACCCGCTACGCGATCCGCGCCGGACTGGTCGAGCCGTAGGCGAGCGTCGACGGGCCGGCAATCCCCGAGCGGCGCTGAGGCCCGCCCCGGTT
>CAZFGJ010000160.1:0-6481 GCA_964518445.1 uncultured Solirubrobacteraceae bacterium | reverse complement strand
TACAAGCGCCACGACCTGATTCCCGCGCCGGCCGGCGGAAAAGCCCACACTGCCGAAGTCCCCGCCGACCCGAACCGCTGCGGTGTGGCGGTAATCGATGTGATCGGGTGCGCCACGGGGATCGCATCGGGACCGATCAGCGAACACCCCGCCATCTGGGCGTTCTACTGGGGCCCGCATTTTGCTGAACACACCGACTTCGTCAGCGCTGTGAACAAAGGCCTCGAGGACTTCGTCGGCGACCAGTTCGCCAACCCGGACTCTAGAAATTTCTGGGGAGACCTCTCCCAGTACGGCGTCGGACAGGGGCGCTTCCTCGGATATGAAATCGACACCAGCCAGCCGGACACCGGTGGCGTGTGGACATTCCTCGATGTCGAGTCCTTCACCTACACGCACCGCTTCGGCTCCGACGCGCCGAACTACTGGTGGCGGGACTCCGACGAAGACCCGATCTTCGCCGTGTTCGTGGATGAAAGCGAAATCAATTCCGGTGGTTGGGGCGGCTATCACTTCTTTACGCCATCCGAGGGAATCCTGTTCTCGTTCCTGGTGCATCCGGCGATCCCGTGGTTCATCGTCAAGGTGCCCGGACTCGATTCGCTGACGCACAACCGCACGAGTCCGGCCTACCTGTCGGCCCTCGACACCACGACCGAGCGGGCTTCGCATGAGTTCGTCGAGGCGGCCACCGATCCGTACCCCTTCTTCAGCTGGGCAGACCCCGCCAAGGAGCCTGTCTGGGCGGACGGCGAGCTGGGTGACATCTGCGAGGAATTGAGCTATCCCTGGGCTCGCTCGACGCGCGTGGGCAAGGGTCAGACGGCGGTGGACACCTACTGGTCCAACGCCGACAACGCCTGCGTGCCGGACGCCCGGCCGAGCGGACAGATCGTCTTCCCGACAGGAAGTGATCAGACCTACAACTGGGGCGCCGAAGCGACCTTCATCGTGCGCACCGACGACGTCTTCGATGGTTCGGTGCCGGACTCGAGGATCGCCTGGATGGACGAAACGGACGGCTCGCACATCGGTCAGGGATTCGTGTTCACGACCCACAGCCTGAGTCCTGGACTGCACCGCATCTACGCGCGCATCACCGACTCACAGGGCGGCGTGCGGGTCACCGACCCGATCACCGTCCACATTGTCGTCCAGCCGCCCCACGTCGCCATCACCTCCCCTGCCGACGGCTCGGAATTCGCGGCTGACCAGTCGATCAACTTCCGCGGCACCGCCTTCGACGGAGCCCAGGGCGACCTGTCGACCTCGGCCGTCTGGTCGGTGGACGGCACGCCTGTGGGGACCGGTGCGGGGCTGTTCAAAACCAAGATCAACAGCAGCCCCGGACCGCACACGGTCACCCTGTCGGCGACGAACTCGGCCGGCGCCACCGCCAGCGCCTCGATCACCGTCAAGATCGGGCCTCCGAGCGGAAACCCCAGTGTCCAGATCACCGAACCGGAAAACGAATCAGGCCATGCGCCAGGAGAACTGATCCGGTTCCATGCGGCTGTGGAAACCCTCGGCGGGGCGACAGTTCCAGAATCGGGCTACAGCTGGAGCGATGACATCGACGGTTTCCTCGGCACCGGAAAGACCCTCGAACACACCCTTTCCGGCTCCATGTGCGTGATCGAAGTGCACCACGTCACCGTGACGGTGACCGACAACTTCAAACGGAAAGCACAAGACACGATCACCGTCGACGACGGCGGGCTCTGCTGAGCCACAGCCTCGCCTCTGGCGGGGCAAGGACCTGGCGGGGCGGCTCCTGGAGTCGCCGCCCCGCCGTTATCTCGACTTCGAGCTAGAACCGCGCGTACCTCACCGTCAGCGAACCCAGCACAGTGGCGTCGCTGAGGGCACTGGTGCCGAACACGCCGTTGAGGGCACCGGCGGCGCCCGAGGTGAGCGTCGCGACCAGGGGTCCCAGCGTCACCGAGGGGAAGAAGCTGAGCTTTGCGCCTGAGAACTTGAGGTTGAGTATCGCGATGCGGCCAAGCGATGAAAGCGTTCCACCTGCGGGCCCCGCGGCAACATCCGCGCTGAGCTGACGCGAGCCCAGGCTGACGATGTAGTTCGTCAGGCTGACCTCTTTGCCGCCGCCCGTCAGGGTCAGTCCGCCGCTGTGGTTGATCCTCCCGCTGTAGAGAGCCGAGAAGAGGGAGTTGGTGATCGGGAATCCGATCCCGTTGGGTCCGGCGGCGGCCGGTGCCACGACGCCGACCGAGACTCCCAGGCTGGTCAGCGCATCGATGGTGCCGGAATCGGGAACCAGCGAGGTCGCGCCGTAGCTCTGCGGGGTCGATCCCCACGAGTGGCCCGCCCAGGCGCTCCGCGCGCCGGTGGCGGAGGCCGATGCGGGCACCAGTGCCAGGGTCGCCATCAGGGCGGTCACGGTGAGAAGTCCTCGGGAACGAATCCTTCTGTGCAGCTTCATGGTCTCTCCTTCGTCGGTTGGTCGGCTCTGACGTCGGAGCGGGGCTCTCCAGGGCCGTGTGCGTCATGGCCCCATGGTCCAAGCCCGCTCAGCCTTACTACGGGGCCCAGGAGCGGATCGGTTGGACTTCAGCGGAGTGCGGGGGCCCTGAACCGCTGCGGGGGGTTCGGGTCGCCGTTGGGATCCTGAATCAGCCCGCCGCCGATGGTGACCCCTGTGAGATTCGCGCCGCGCGGGGGGCGGGGGAGGCAGAGATCATGCATATTGTCGGCGTTGGCAGCGGTCGAATGATCGTGCAGGTCGGCAACTGCGAGCGGGGCGAGGGCGATGTGCCCGCCGTTGCGCAGGTGGTAGGTCGCGCGGTAGGACGCGACGACCGAGGCTCCCACCTCTTCACCGGTCGGGTAGGCCGTCAGGCCGTTCGACCAGACGACGCGCACGAAGGTGCTGCCGACCATGCAACGGTTCGGGTCGCCACGGTAGATCGCCGGCGTCAGCGTCCAGGCATCCACTATGTGGGGGCCTCCGGCGAGCGGCTCCACTTTCACCGGCGGCACGGGCCGGAGTCGCTTCCATCGAAGCGCCCCGATCGGCCGGGCCTGTAGTTCGCCGGCGATGCGAATCGCGATCGGCCTGGGCCCGTTGACCGAGTCGCCAAAATCGCCGATCAGATTGACCGTCTGGGCCTCGTCTGACTCATCCGGCGGGAACTGCAGCGCGCAGGTGGGGGTGGCGAGGCTGCCGTCGCTGCGCACCACCTGAAAGTCCGTGGTCTGTATGGACGAGCGCCTCACGAACCGGTTGAAGGTGACCGGGATGTTGTCCAGGCCGCGTTCGCCCGGGAGGCAGCCGACCGCGTTGTCGGTGCCCCACGAGGCACTCAGGATTCTCGCCCGTGGGCCCCCGCTCGAGGCGGACGTCCCGGCCGGCATCGACAGTGCGGCCAGCATCGGGAGGGGTGCGAGCAGGGCGTATCCGGACAGGCGGCGCATCGGCAGCCCTCCCATCGGCCCCTTGAGCCGGGAGGGTGAGCCGATCTCCGAGATCTCGCAAAAAGGGGCGACGCGCCGTCCGCTATCCGAGTACCGCAAAAAGGTGTCACTCCCATCGCCCGGCCGACTATGATCGCCCCAGCATGCGCTCGCGCCACGTCATCGCCCTGGCCCTCATCGCCGGCGTCATCTTCGCTGCGGCGCTGGGCGGTCCGGCATATGCCAGTGCAGCCTCCTGCCCGGGCACCTTCCAGGTTCTCAACAGCGATCGGATCGGATCGCTCAAGCTGCCCGCTGGGCCCTACGTCATCACCCCATCGGGAGGTGTCGGCTGCCGGCAGGCGGCAACCCTCTTCAACCGCTTCCTCGAGGACTGGGACGGCATCCTCCCCGAAAGGTGGAAGGTCTCAGGCAGCGGCTTCCGCCAGAGCGGGAGCCAGGCGGCTTTCACGGTCAAGGCGGCCAAGTCGCCGCCGGTCCCGCCGCCATCCCCGGGCGGACAGATCTGTCCCGGGGCCTTCACGCTGACGGCCACCGGCAGGATCCTCAAGCTGACGCTGCCGCCGGGCAACTATGCCCTGCAACTTCTCAACAACAGCCCGTCCCTGAGCTGTGCGGCGGCGGCCCGCCAATTCTCGGCCTTCCTGAGTGGAGGCTCGGGTGCCGCCCTGCCATCCCCTTGGACGCTGAATGCCGCCACCTCGACCTTCTCCAAGGGCGGGGGCGTCGGCTTCCGGGTCATCGAAGCCGGCGGTGAAACGGGCGGCGGCGGCCGCACCAAGGGCGTCACCTGCCCAGGAACCTTCCAGGTCCTCCACAACGACCAGATCAACTCGCTCAAGCTGCGAGCCGGCAGGTACTACCTCTACGCGCTGGGTGACATCGGCTGCGTCGAGGTCACCAACCGCTTCAGGAGCTTCCTCTCGGCCAATCGCATCCCGCCGAGGAACTGGACTCTGAACACCCAGACAGCCACCTTCCTCTACCAGGGGAACAGGGGCTTCCGGGTGGAGCCGGTCAACGGCGTCTGAGCGACCCGATGACGGTCCCCGGGTCCTGAATTTTTTCCCATTCCTGAGCCCTCGGTGGTAGCCTTCGCCAGCCGGGTTTCTCTACGAGACTTGGGGGGAAATGAGCTTCATCCGTCGCGTCTTCCGTCCGCTCTCCGCGCTCCGGGTGCGGGGTGCTCTGATTGCCGGTCTGGGCCTGCTGGCGATCCTCTCGCCCTCCACGGCCGGCGCCTCCCAGACCGTCAAATTCCGGATGGTCGTCGAAGGCGACGTCATCGCGATTCGGACCTTCGCCGTGGCAGGCGAAACCTCGCTCTGCGAGGAGCAACTGAAGGGCGAATTCCGGGAATACACCCAGTTCCTGCGGGGCAAGGGCGTCGTGCTCGAATTCACCCGCAGCAAGTCGAAGGGTCTCTCCCGCTACGGGGTCAAGCGGCTGTCTCACGCCCAGGCGGCCTTCACCGTTGTGACGACCAGCACCAGACAGGCGAAAGGCAACGCCGTCTTTGAACTCACCTCGGTGGGGCGCGAACTGGCCAAGATCAGCCCGGCCGTCCAATGCCCCAACCCCTACCCCGACCTGAGCAAGACCGGAAGCTGCGGCACACCGGTCAAACGGAAGTTCGACGTCGGGCTGAAAGTCGCCGGGAGCCTCTTCACGATCAAGGCGTCAGAGAACAACACGATCTCGCCCCTGCCCAAACCCCTCTGCGGGGAAACCAGCCTGACCTCGGGGTTCCTGGGCCTCGAATACGAATTCCCCCACTTCGTTCCGCTCGACTTCGAGCCGTTACCGGAGCAGAAGATGTTCGGCCCGGCCAACGGGATCGCCGTCAAGCTGACGGGCAACGAAACAGGCTCGCCCAAGACGCTCGCCGCGTCGACCCTGAAAGGCGAAGAGACCGACGACGGCGTCAGCGAAGTCGTCGTGCGGTTCATTCGCTGCGGCGAACGCAAACAGCCTGCCTGCTGAGCGTCCCGCAGGCGCGCGCCGGCCGCTTCAGGTGATGGCGCCGGCGCCCAGCAGGCGCGAGAGGAAGCGCTGGGTCTCGGGCTCCTGGGGAGCCGTGAACATGTGGTCCGGTGAGCCCCGCTCGATTATCCGGCCCTCCTGCAGGTAGCAGACCTCGTCGGCCACCTCGCGGGCGAAGCTCATCTCATGCGTCGCGATGAGCATCGTCATGCCCTGCTCCTTGAGCTCGCGAATCACGCTCAGGACCTCCCCGACGAGCTCCGGGTCGAGCGCGCTTGTCACCTCGTCGAGCAGCAGGGCTCTCGGTTTGCAGAGCATCGCCCGGGCGATCGCCACCCGCTGCTGCTGCCCGCCAGAGAGACGGTCCGGGAACTCCTTGGCGCGGTCGCCCAGGCCGAAGCGGCTCAGGAGAGCCTGGCCGGCCTCGACCGCCTCCGTGCGGGGCGTGCCCTGGGCGCGGGTGGCGCCCAGGACGACGTTCGAGATGACATCCATGTTGGGGAACAGGTTGTACGCCTGGAAGACCAGGCCCAGGCGCCGGCGGATCGGTACGGGGTTCGTGCCGGGATCGGTGATCGGCTCGCCGTCCAGGTAGATGTCGCCGTCGTCGATCTCCTCGAGCAGGTCGACGCACCGAAGCAGCGTCGACTTGCCCGACCCGGATGCTCCGATCAGGGCGACCGCCGCGTGTTCCCCGACCGACAGGTCGACCGAGCGCAGCACCTCGTGGTCGCCGTATGACTTGCTGACGCCGCGCAGCTCCAGGACGGCGCTCATCTGGGACCCAGTGCGATCGCGGCGCCACGCTGGGTCCGTGCCCGCGACTGCATTCGGTCGACGATCCGCGTGAGGGGGATCGTCACGCAGAGGTAGAGCGCCGCGGCGGCCAGCATGGGCGTGTAGTTGAAGGTCGATGCCCCGTAGATCTGGGCCGCGCGGAATGCCTCCACCGGACCGAGGATCGAGACGAGGGCAACATCCTTCTGCAGCGAGATGAAGTCGTTCAGCAGGGGAGGGGCGACGCGGCGCACCGCCTGGGGTAGGACCACGTGGCGCAGAGACT
>CAZFGJ010000159.1:0-6507 GCA_964518445.1 uncultured Solirubrobacteraceae bacterium | reverse complement strand
AGCTCCAGGCGGGCCATCGCCCGCAGGTGCATCTCGGGGTTGAACAGCTGGTAGCCGCCCTTGCCGCTCTCCTTGGCCATGTACATGGCCGCATCGGCGTTGCGAAGCAGCTCTTCGGCGTCGCGGGTGGAGACCATGTTCTGGTCGGAGAAGGCGATCCCGACGCTGACTCCAACGGACACATCCCGGCCCTCCAGGGCGACGGGCGCCACGACGGCGCTCATCACGCGCTGTGCGATCTCCACCGAGTGGAGCTCCGACTCGGAGTCTCGGATCAGGATCGCGAACTCGTCGCCGCCGAGCCGCGCGGCCGTGTCGACGGGGCGCATGCAGTCCTCGAGGCGCCGGCTGATCTCCTGCAGGAGCTCATCGCCGGCGGCGTGGCCGAGGCTGTCGTTGATGAACTTGAAGTCGTCGATGTCAAGGAACAGGACCGCCACCGGCAGGTGGTCACGCCGGCGGCTGGCGAGGGAGTGCTCGACGCGGTTGCGGAAGAGGGCCCTGTTGGGGAGGCCGGTGAGCGTGTCGTGGAAGGCCTGGTGCTCGAGTTCGTCCTCGAAGGCCTTGCGCTCGGAGACGTCCCTGATGTTCAGGACGATCCCATCGATCGACTCGTCCGCCATGAGGTTCGAGCCGAGCGCCTCGACATCGCGCCAATCCTCCCCGTTCCCGTGGCTGATGCGGAACTCGGCCACCGAGCGCTGCGCCGGAGGGCCGGCCGCGATGGCCGCCACGAGGGCGCGGACGCGGGCGCGATCATCGGGGTGGATGATCTCGCTCAGCTCGCGCTCGGTCAGCTCGCTGGGATCGTGGGCGAACATCTGCTCGAGGGACGGGCTGACGTAGTGCACGACCGTGTCGGGGCCGAGGATGCAGACCACGTCCGAGGAGTTCTTGATCAACGCTCCCATGCGGGCCTCGGAGCGCTCGGTGACGGTCCTCTCGGTCAGCTCGACGCGCAGGGCCGCCTCGCGGCCGGTGACCTCCTCGTGGCGGCGCATGATCCCCGACATGCGCATCAGGACCAGAAAGAACATCGCGGCCGAGGAGCCGATCAGGACGTACAGGTCGATGTGCTCGCCAAGAGCCTTGCGCAGGACGATCACCAGCGGCACGGTCAGGCTGGCGCAGGCCAGCAGCGCCAGGCGCGCCCTGGTCAGGCCGGATTCGGCTTCGGGCCCCGGCTCGGAGAGCAGGCGCATCGAGGGGTGCAGGGCGCTGGCGCCCAGCATCACGTAGAAGACGGCCCAGCCGGCCGAGGTGGCGGGGCCGGGTTCGAAGACGCCATCCAGCAGTCTGGCGCCGAAGATCGTGTCGGCCACCAGCAGGACGGCGGCCCCGGTCAGCAGGAAGATGAACGAGGGCTCGCGGCGGTGGCTGCCGGCGGCCATGCGGGCGACGACGCCGAGCACCAGGATGTCCATCGCCGGGTAGCCGATCGATGCCATCCGCTGGAGCAGGGTCATCGAGGTGTCGTTGGCGTAGGGCGAGATCAGGTAGACCCAGAGCAGTGTCGCCAGCGCCAGCGTCACGATCAGCGCGTCGATCAGGGCGGAGCGGTCGCGGCTCTCGTCACGCTCGTGGATCAGCAGCAGCATCCCCCCGACAAGGAATGGATAGAAGGCCAGGTGAAAGGAGTCGGCGACCGACGGGAAGGGCAGGGAGCTGCCGAACAGCCGCTCGTAGTTGGAGGCCAGGACGTCGGCCGTGACGAACATCAGCTGGCCGATCGCCAGCAGCTGCCAGGGAAGCCTCCGCTTGGGCGAGTTGGCCCGGCCTCCCAGGATCAGCGCAGCGATCGCCGCGCCGCCGAGCAGGTTGAAGACGAGGCTCCGGTGCAGCCAGCTCTCGCCGATCACGCCGCCCAGCGAGTAGGCACCGGCCACCAGGCCCATCACGACGAGCCATGAGATCCATACGAGACGGCTCACGCCGGCGGGCGCCGGCCCTGTCCGCGGCTCAGACTCGACCGCGGCCATCGAGCGCCGAAGCTCCCCGTGATCGTGGTGCTGCGAGCGCCTGTCCCGGCCCCCGCAGACGCGAGAGCTCCGCCCGGACGACGTGGGGGTCAAGCAGTCCTGGGAGCGGCGCACGTGCGTGAGCGACGCGCGCCGTCGCAGCTCTCAGGTTGCGGCTATTGGTTGCCCTTGCATGGGCAGGCTCGGCGACGACGGCCGCAGACTCGTCCATATGGGCATATCGGCCCACTCCATGGGCGTCTGAGCTCTGACAGCGAATATGCGCAGATTCAGTAGGACCGAATCCGACGGGGTCCTGCGGGCTGTTCTAGTCGTCTTCGCGAGGAGGCGGGCGGAAAAGGATCCGCTTGACCTCCGAGGCGGAGCCGCCGCCCAGGCGCAGAGCCGTCTGGAATCCCTCGTTGCCAAGCTCGCCGGCATCCAGAGCACGGCGCAGCTCGTTCAGGGGCGCCAGCTGCTCCTCGTCGACCTTCTCGCGAGAGGTCTCGATCAGCATCAGGTGGCGGGGGCGTTTCAGAGCGGCCGCCACCCTCACGAAGGGCTCGCGCTCGGCCGGATCGAAGGTCTCTGTCGCAAGGACGACCGTCTGGCGGTTCTCCAGGCGCTTGGCAACGGCCGCGGCAAGCAGCTCGCGGGCCCGGTCGCCGATCTCCTCAGCATCGACGCGGCCCTCGAGCAGGGCTTCGACCTTGGCCACCGAGAGCAGGGCCGAGCGCTCCTCGATGAGGCGCTCGAGGAAGGCATCGCGCTCGGCCGGGTTGGCCGAGGCGACAATCAGAAGACTTCCGGGGGAGTAGCGCAGGCGGTCGGCCGGGCGCAGGATGCGGCAGTGGACGGTCAGGTTGGCGGGGCGCGGCGGCGCGCCGTCACGGAGCGGGCGATCGGAGGACCAGCCGGTCCGCTCGTCCTCGCCGATCTTCACGCTGCGCCCTGGGGGTCGTGTGGCCATACCCCCCATCATGCCGCAACACCGCCCGTCACCCCGGACTGAGCCTTCCCGAGGCCCTCAGGAACGCCCTCCGAGGCGATCAGGGCCAGCTTGCCGGGACGCTCCAGGCGCTTGATCCGTGCCTCCTCGCGCATGGCGGCCCCCCGGTCCTCCATCGCCCGGGCATAGACCAGCTCGACCGGCCGGCGGCTGGCGGTGTAGCGGCTTGCCGTGCCGGCCTGATGGCGGCTCAGGCGGCGCTCGACGTCGATGCTCCAGCCCGTGTAGAGCGAGCCGTCGCTGCAGCGCAGCATGTACACCCAGGCGTCGGCCACCTGAAGCTCAGTCGGCCACGGCGCCGGCGGTCCCGCGGGCGGAGGCGGGCAGCGCAGGCAGCCGGACCGGCGCGGAGTTCATCGTGCGCAGCCGGACCTCTCGCCAGGAGAGGCCCTCGTTGAGCAGCGCCGGGAGGCCCATGATCAGGGCCGTGGCGATCTCGACGGCCTGCAGGACGATTCCGTAGGCGATCGCTTCGGGGGTCGAGACGTGGTAGGCGCCGGCCAGCACCGCGACACAGGCCGCCTGGAATACCCCGACGTTGGCGGGCGTCGCCGGGATGACGGCCGTGACATTGACGGCGAAGAGAATCGCCGCCGCGGCGTCCGCGCCGGTCTGCGAGCCGAGGCCCAGTGCCATCAGCAGCAGCCAGCAGGAGAGCCACTGGAGCGTCCAGGCCCCAAGCTGGGTTGCCGTGGCGAGAGCGGCCGTGCGCGGCTGGCGGAACACCTCGAGGCCCTGCCTGAGCCGCACCAGCGATGCGCGGGCGGTGATCAACAGCCCCTGCAGGCGCTTGAAGCGCGACACCGCTGAGGGCGGGATCAGGATCGGCGCAAGCAGCACCGCCAGCAGCACCGCAAGGGGCGTCAGGGCGAGCAGCATCAGATCGGAGTGGTGGCGATCCAGGACGCTGACCCGCGACAGCGTCACGGCGCCCAGGATCCCCAGGGCGAGCAGGTTGAGGATCGTCTGGGAGACCATCGTCCCGAGGACCACGGGGAGCGTGTCACGGGCACGGCCGAGGCGGCGGGCGAGGATCAGGGCACGGGATGGCTCGCCGAGGCGGGCCGGCAGGGTCGAGGACATCAGGACGCCGATGAAGGTCCCCTGCATCGCATCGCGGCGTTTGGCGCGCCGCCAGGTGGGGGCAACCGAGAGGATCGTGTGCCAGGCCAGCGCCCTGACGAACATCGAGGCGCACATCAGCGCCAGGCCCGCGGCCACGAGGCCGGGCTTGGATGCCACGAGCGAGGCCGCGACGCGGGCCACTCCGACCCGCTGCAGGGCCAGCGCCGCCAGCCCCAGTCCGGCCAGCGAGCTCAGTCCGAGGGCGGCCCGGCGGACGCGGCGCATCCGCCTCGGTCCGGCCGCGGGGTCCCCCTCCCCTCCTCGGCCGGCCGGCAGGGCCGGGTTGGCCTGCAGGCTCGTGAGGCGCTGGGCGGGGATCCTCGGAAGCATGTCCGAGGGAGCAAGTCCGTAGCGGCGGGCACTCCGCCCGACGCGCGTGGCAGAGGGGCTGTGGGCCCGGCGGGCCGTGACGATGGCCTGCTCGTAGGACTCGGCCACTTCGCCGGCCACGTGGGGCCAGGCGTAGCGCTCGGCGCGCTCGCGGGCGGCCGTTGCCATCCGCGCTCGCATCGCCGGCTCGAGGGCCATCCGGCGCAGCGCCTCGGCCAGCCCCAGCGCGTCGCCCGGTGCGCTCAGGAGGCCGTCGATGCCGTCGCGGAGAACGTCCCGGTAGCCGGGGATGTCGGAGGCCACGACGGGCGTCGCGGCGGCGAAGGCCTCGGTCAGGACCATCCCGAAGCTCTCGCCGCCCAGCGAGGGGGCGCAGAGCACGTCGGCCTTGGCCAGCTCGCTGAGCTTGTCAACCTCTGAGACCTTGCCGAGGGCCCGGACGCCCGAGTCCTCCAGTGTCAGGTGGGCGATCTCCTCGGGCCCCGCCCCGACGAGCGTGAGGCTTGCGGGGACCTGCTCGCGGAGCGCCTCGAAGGCGCGCAGCAGAACGGGGAGTCCCTTTCGTTCGACGGCCTGGCCGATGAAGAGGATCCGCAGCTCGCCCGGCTCGGCGGACTCGATCGGGGGCTCCGGGATCTCCTGGAGGTGCACCCCGTTGGGGATGATCCGGTAGTGCCCGCCGTAGAAGCGCCGCGCAGTCCAGGCCGCCGCTTCGGAGACTGCGATGCGCCCGTGCAGGCGGTTCATCCGGCGCCGCCCCCCGAGGGGCACGGCGGCGAAGCCGTTGGTCAGCGTGTTCTCCGAGTAGGTGTGGAAGGTGCCGACGAGCGGCAGCTCCCCGGAGGACATGAGGGCATCCCAGCTGACGACGGGAACGACCGGCTCGTGGATGTGGACGACGTCATAGTTTCCACGCCGCAGCTCCCGGCGCAGTTCCTGGACGGCGAAGGGCGTGTGGCAGAGGTTCGACACGGCGCCGTTGGCGGGCAGGCCGATCGTCCGGCCGAGCGAGACGAAGCCCTCTGGGACCTGGTGCGCCCCGGGACTCGCGCCGCGATGCAGGCGCCTGGAGGTCGCGTCGTCGGGATCCGAGGGCGCGATTATCCGAGGCTCGTGTCCGGCGCGGGCAAGCTCAGAGGAGAGTGCCTCGATGTGCCGAGTGACACCGCCGGGGTAGGTCCAGGAGTACGGCGAGACGAGCGCGATCCGCACGGAGGGACACTTTATCCCCCTGGGAGGTCATCCGCCGGGCCGCGGCGCCCGAAGCGAGGCGTACGGAGAAACCACCTCTCGCTGCGATAATCGCCCGGTGAGCTCCCGTCATTTCGTCAAGTACACGTTTCTCAAGGTGGACCCGGCCTGGAAGCGCCTGGACGCGGCTCAGCGAGAGCAGGACAAGCGCGAGTTCATGGCCGCCTGCGAGGACTTTGCCGACGGCCACATGCTGCAGTCCTTCTCCCTGATCGGGACGCGTGGGGATGCCGAGATCCTGCTCCTCTCAGAGGCCGAGAACCTCGAGCGGATTCACGAGTTCCACGTGATCCTCGGGCAGAGCGGACTGATGCGCTGGTCTGATATCAGCCACTCCTTCCTCGGCATGCGCAAGAGCTCTGAATACTCCGAAGACGAGCGGACCGTCCCGCGGGGCTTCCGCGGCAAGTACGTCTTTGTCTACCCGTTCGTCAAGTCGCGGGAGTGGTATGCCCTGCCGGCGGATGAGCGCTGGCGGATCATGCAGGGCCATATCGAGGTGGGCCGTGAATATCCGACGGTGGACAACCACACGACCTACTCGTTCGGCCTTGACGACCAGGAGTTCGTGGTCGCCTTCGACACGGACGACGTCGGCACGTTCCTCGATCTGGTCCAGCGTCTGCGCACGACCGAGGCTTCGCGCTTCACGGTCCGCGACACGCCGAGCTTCACCTGCATCGCGATGTCCCTCGAGCGGGCGCTGAACGCTCTGGACGGCGAGCCGATGGGAGCCGAGGCCTATCCCCCTGTCTAACCGGGGGCTCTCGAAGCTGCGCGCTTCGGACCCCGTGCTGGCGGAGCTCATAGATCAGGTCGGCACTCTGCGCAACC
>CAZFGJ010000158.1:0-6665 GCA_964518445.1 uncultured Solirubrobacteraceae bacterium | reverse complement strand
ATCACCTCGTCCGTGACCTCGACGCCGCGTGAGGCCGGCAGGCAGTGCATGAACTTCGTGTGAGCCGGTGCTTTGGCCATCAGGCCCTCGTTCACCTGGTAGCGGGGCATGAAGGCCGCGCGCCGCTCAGGGATCTGATCGACCTGATCGACCCACCACCAGAGGTCGGTGTAGACGAAGTCGGCTTCAGCGACTGCCTCCTCGACCTCCTCGGTGACCTTCACCGAGCCACCCGAGCGGCGGGCGTTGATCTCGGCGATGGCCGTCCATTTCGGTGGTGACTGATAGGCGGGCGGCGCGGCATGGATGAAGTTCATCCCGAACTGCGTCGTGATCGACATCAGCGAGCTGCAGACGTTGGTCCGGTCGCCCACGAAGACAACCGTGCAGTCGCTCAGCCGGCGGCCCTCTGGCAGGTGCTCGGTCATCGTCAGGAGGTCACAGACCACCTGCGTGGGGTGGTTGAAGTCGGTCAGGCCGTTGATGACCGGCACGTCGCAGTAGCGGGCCAGCTCGAGCACGGACTCGTGCTTGAGCGTCCTGGCCTCGATGACGTCGCACATCCGTGAGAGGACCTTGGCCGTGTCGTAGAGCGACTCGCGGGCCCCCAGGTGGATCTCTCCGGGCTTCAGGTAGAGGGCGTGGCCTCCCAGCTTGGCCATGGCCACCTCGAATGAGACACGCGTGCGGGTCGAGGGCTCTTCGAAGATCATGCCCAGGGAGCGGTGGCTCAGCAACGTCGGGACGGCGGCCTCGCGATCGGCCTCCTTGAGCAGGCGGATCAGATGCAGCAGCTCCTCGAGTTCCTCGCGGCTGAAGTCCTGCGTGTCGATGAAGTGCCTCATCGCTGTCGAGTCTGTCTGCGGAAGTCGGCTGGGCCATCGGCGGTGCGCCGCACTCTGATCCGCGAAAACTACGTGCCGGAGGTCTCTCCCCGGTGCTCCTTCGCGGCCAAATGCGGCCGTCATTCAACCGTCGGGCAAAAGGGCCTACAGTGCCCTCATGAGCCAGAGCGAGCACCGCATCTCATCCGCGGGCCCCCACGTCTCCCATGCCCGCAAGCGCCCTCCGCGCCGAGCCCACTTTCGGATCGGAGCGGTCCAGGAGCGATGGCATCCCGACCCGGACGAGCACGCCGAGGCCCTGGCGGCCGGAATTCGCAGGGCGGCCGATGAAGGAGCCGAGCTCGTCTGCCTGCAGGAGCTCACCCTGAGCCGCTACTTCGCCGTCGACCCCGGGGGTCCGAAGGCCGCCGGCGCGACACCCGAGGATCTGCCCGGCGGGCCGACCTTCAAATTTGCCGCTGAGATGGCCAAGGAGACCGGGGTTTACGTTCACGCGTCCCTCTATGAGCGCGCCGACGGCCCGGACGGGCTGGGCTTCAACACCGCCATCATCGTCGCGCCGGACGGGTCGCTGCTGGCCCGGACCAGGAAGCTGCACATCCCCGTCACGGCGGGCTACCACGAGGACCGTTACTTCCGTCCCGGGCCTGGAGACGGGAATCCCTATCCGCTCGTCGCACTTGCCGAGGCACATCTCGGCCTGCCGACATGCTGGGACCAGTGGTTCCCCGAGGTCGCCAGGGCCTACAGCCTGGAGGGCGCCGACGTGCTGATCTATCCGACCGCCATCGGCTCGGAGCCAGAGCACCCCGAGTTCGACACGCAGCCGCTCTGGGAGCAGGTGATCCGCGGCAACGCGATCGCCAACGGCGTCTTCATGGTCGCCGTCAACCGGATCGGAGCGGAGGGTCCACTGAACTTCTACGGCTCGTCGTTCATCTGCGACCCCTATGGCCGCAAGCTGGTTGAGGCGCCGCGTGACGAGCCGGCCGTGCTGGTGGCCGAACTCGACCTCGACCAGCGACACGACTGGCTGGAGCTGTTCCCCTTCCTCGACACCAGGCGCCCCGACGCCTACGAGCGGCTGGCCCGCTGAGAACCCCGGCGCTGCTCGCACGCGGCTGAGGCGTCAGGGTTTCGCCGAAGCTTCGCCCGTCTCTCGCAGGGCCTCAAGGAGCGACTCCTCGGTCTGATCGACAAGGCCAAAGCCACGAAGCGTCAGCGACGCCTGCAGGCCGCCCGACTGGGGCTCGGGGAACAGGTCGAGGTACTCGCCACGCTCGAGCTGCTCGAGCAGGCCACGGACGGTCTCCTCCTCGCCGGCGGTCCGCTCAGCCAGTTCAGCGACGCTCAGCCCGTCCGGGCCCGGGGGATAGAGGAGGGGCAGGTGCTCCGGCCTGACGCCGTCGTACCTGGCCTCTCTCCATCCCGCCACGATCTTCTCGACGACCGTCGGATCGAGGCCCTCGCTCGTCTCGGGCAGCTCTGAGACTTCTCCGCGCCGGCGGTGCTCCCGCCGGCGCCCGTAGAAGTACAGGCCGATGATCGGCACCAGGAACGGCGCCCACTCCTCGATGGGAATGTTGCCGATGTGAGCGAGCTGAGCGAGGGCGGCGATCGGAGTCATCGGCTAGGTGTTCACCGCCGAGAGTAGCCAGAGTCCCAGGCTCGTGAAGCCGACCATCACGACCAGCATCCAGTACTGCGAGCGGATCGCGAGCTGCGGAGAGCGGTAGGTCGCCAGCGCCCGGTCGTGCGCCAGAGCCAGACCGCATACATGTCCCGTCACCAACGCGATGACCTGTACGTACCAGATGCCGGTCGAGCCGATGAAGTTGTAGTTGATATGCCAGGAGGCGGTGCCGAAGTAGTTCGTGCCGTGGCCCAGCGGATTTGATGCCAGCGAGAAGATCCCCTGGCCCTGCCAGATCAGCAGCGAGAAATAGTGCGCCAGGACGTAGGCGAAGCCGATCGGCACGAGCGTGTGCGCAAACAGCCGTGACAGCTCCTGCTTGCCGGGGCGGGGTGAGACCGTGTGCATTCCCAGGACGCCGATCCGGTAGAAGCCCACGACCACGGCGATCGCCAGCAGCAGGCCCAGGCTGTCGGCGATCTCATCGGGCGCCGGGTCGGCGAGGCCCATCCCCGAGAAGACGCTCTGGACGTGTGGCTGCAGGTTGTTCCACACAACGCCGTTGGAGGCACCGTCAAACGTCGTGATCCCGATGATCACGAGGATCATCGCGACGCTGCCCGGTTCCATCTTCAGCGAGGGCAGACCCGAGAGGATTCGCCGTCGCCACAGGCCTCCGTCGCGCACCTCGAACGGCCCGAGGCGGCCAAAGAGCGCGAAATAGCCGCCGAAGGCGTCGCCCCGCTCGGTCCACTGCTCGATTCCGAACAGGGCCATCCCGAGACCCATCAGCGCGAAATAGGCCAGCGACAGGGAGGCGAGCGTGGTGGGGTTGTCGTGGTCGTGGTAGATCAGCTCGAGCCAGGCGAACCCCAGCAGTCCCGCGACGACCGGCCAGCGCCCCAGCCGGTCGGGATATGTCAGCGGGGGACGCCAGGTCAGGTTCATCCGAGCGCCGATCCAGCGGATCGCCCGGGCGAATGCCCGCCAGGGACTGAAGGCCGAGAACCAGTTCCCGAACACGATCGTCGAGACGGGCACGGCCACCCAGAAGATCACGAAGATGAAGGTCGGGTCGATGTTTTCCGTCAGGTAGGGCGAGCCCTCATAGCCGGCGTAGACGATCAGCGCGAACAGGGCCAGGCCGATGGTGCCCGCGGGGACCGACAGGAAGCCCGGCCACGAGCAGATAGGGGACTCGCGCGGCTCCTGGAGCCTGGGGGTCGGCCACATCGTCGAGAGCAGCACGAACGAGATGACCAGCACGGCCGCGGCGACCCAGGCGAACAGCCAGGCCGGCACGGGCAGACCGGCCCGTCCGGAGATGCCGTGTGCGCTGGCCAGGGCGGGCGAGATCGCACCGGCGGCCAGGAAGGCGGATGTCAGCGATGTGAGAAGCCGGCGCCGTGGTGGCGCTGAGCGTCCTCTTGGAGTCCTGTTGGACATTTTCCTCCTAGAAGTTGCGTGATCGGCGCCGTGCGCCGTCGCACAGCAGCCGCTAGACGGGCGAGGCGAGCAGCCGCGGAGGGGGCCGCACAGCCAGCGAGCAGGCGATCAGGCGGCCTCCCCGTGGAAACAGCGCGCGGGGAGTGGCGCACGCAGGGGCGGCATTCTCGCCGGAGGCCTGTGGGCGTGGAGGTGAACCGATCGCGGCAAGCAGAGCCCGCTCGCCGGGGTAGCGCCTGGCGTGGAGAACAGCCAGGAGGCCCAGGGCGGGCAGCAGGTAGGCCAGCGCCTCCAGCACGGGAGCCGAGAAGCCATGTGACGCCACCACCCAGGCGAGCAGCAGCGCGAGCGAGGCGGAGAGAAAGAGCCACGGGCTCCTGGGCCTGCTGGCCGACATGAGACCGGACGATAACCCTCACGGCTCTCAATTGACTCGGCCCGGCGCCTCAGGGTGGAATAATCGCCCGATGGACCCGAGCCAGCCCGTCCCCGAGGCGCCCGAGGTTCCCGAGGTTCCCGAGGGCGACGACGCTGCTCAGACCCCCGAGGCAGGGGGGCCGAACCCTCTGAGGCTGATTCTGCCGATCATCGTGATTCTGGTCATCATCGGAGGCATCACGCTGCTCCTGGCCGGCGGCTCCTCCAAGCCGAAGCTGCCGGGCAATGTGGGCACGGTCAAACTCTCGAGCTTCCAGGGCCAGACGCTCGATCCGCCGCAGCCCGCCCCGGAACTCTCGACGCTTCGCAACTACAACGGCGAAAACTTCAACCTGGCCTCCGATCGGGGCAAGGCGGTCTTTGTGACCTTCCTCTACGCGCACTGCCCGGACGTGTGCCCGCTGATCGCCGCCAACCTGCACAACGCCTACGCGAAAATGACTCCAGCGCAGCGTTCCAAGGTTGACATCGTCGCCGTCTCGGTCGACCCGCACGGGGACACCGCCGGGACGGTCGCATCCTTCATGAAGGCCCACCAGCTGGCTGGTGAGGGCAAGTACCTGATCGGGAAGTCCTCACAGCTCGTCCCCGTCTGGAAGTCATGGCAGGTCGGCTCGGAAGCGGACGTCTCCCACCCGGAGCTGGTCAGCCACTCGGCCCTGATCTACGGCGTCAGCGGCAGCGGCAAGCTCTACACGATCTATCCGGCCAACTTCGCGCCGGAACAGATCATTCACGACGTAGAACCGCTCGTCGCACGGTAGCGACCCGGTCGAATACGCTCTGACGATGAGACATCTGAGCGACGGGCCGTTTCGCAAGGGCGAGCCGATCTGGGTGGTCGAGCCGAACGGCACCCGGCGGGCCGCCGAGTTCGTGGGCGACCGGGAGTCGGGCACCTGGTTCGGAGGCGCCGCGAGCGTCTTTGTCATCTACGTCGACTCGGGCTCCACCGACGCCGTCGAGCTCGACCGCATCCTCGCGCGCGAGGTCTAGCGGTTGGGAGGCTCGCCGCTGCCCAGGCCCTGACGGCCTGGCGTCCCGCCGGTGCTATCGGGGTACTGGTGGCGCTTCGCCAGTGCGACCATCGCGAAGACGAAGCCGACTGCAAGCAGGGGCAGGGACGCCGCCTCGGCTCCGATGAACCGCACCAACATCGCCAGCAGGACACATCCTGCGGCAGCGCGCTGGTAGGGGTTGGGGGTGATCCCGAGCACGGGATGGCATCGGCAGGGGCGCGGGCCTGCTTGATCGCTCAAGTTCAAATCGGGAGGATGCGCGCCGAACGGTCGCGCCGGCCGAAAACGTCGCGAACGCGTCTAAAGGGTCGCGGAGGCACTACCGATGAAGCCGCATGGACGGGCGACGCAGCTGGGTGGTGCCCTGGGCCGTGTCCTTTGCGGTGAGCAGCGTGGTGATCTCGCCACAGGTTCTACTGGGCCACTGGAGGGACCATCGGAGCGTCCTGGTGGTCGCGATCGTCCTGGCGTTCGAGGTGGTTGCTCTCGCCCTGCTATTCCGGCTGGTCGTGTTCCTGGCGGACTTTTTCCGGCGCCCGATCCGTCGGCGCGGAGTTGCCTGAGTCCACGTTTCGTGATGCCGGAGGAGGGACTCGAACCCCCGACACGCGGAGATGACCGGGTTGTTGTGGTCCAGGTCGAGCTGTCTGTGAACGCGCCGCGTGTTTCGGCGGCTCATCGTCATCGGGGTCCTGGTCTTGACCGGCGTGGTCTAGACGCGATGGCGCGGGCCATCGCGGGGCCGCCCCTGTGCGATCGGGTGTACCGTCCTGGCGCTCGTGAGCAGGACTGGCGACATCCGGAACGAGCGCGCGCGCAGCCCGGCGCAGGCGGCGCTTGTCGTCGGCGCGTTGGGCGTCGTCTTCGGTGACATCGGCACCAGCCCCCTGTACACGATCCAGACGGTCTTCAACCCCGGCGACCCACATCCGGTCACTGCGACCAGCGAGAGCGTCTACGGCGTCATCTCGCTGATTTTCTGGTCGGTGACGATCATCGTCACGCTTCTTTACGTCCTGCTGGTGATGCGCGCCGACAACGACGGCGAGGGCGGCATAATGGCGCTGATCACCCTGACCCGGCGCCGGGGGCTGCCGGGCGGCGCGCGGACGAAGCTCATGCTCGCTGCCTTGGGGATATTCGGCGCGTCGCTGTTCTTCGGCGACAGCATGATCACGCCCGCGATCTCGGTGCTGTCGGCCGTCGAAGGGCTTAAGATCGTGCAGCCGTCGCTTGAGCACCTGATCGTGCCGATCACGGCGGCGATCATCGTCCTGCTGTTCG
>CAZFGJ010000157.1:0-6683 GCA_964518445.1 uncultured Solirubrobacteraceae bacterium | reverse complement strand
CGTTGAACTCGCGGCCCTTCTTGGTCATCTTCGAGTAGATCGAGTAGAAGTGCTTGGCCCGGCCCGCGATCTGGGCCTCGATGCCGACCTCGCCGAGCTCCGAGCGCAGGTATTCCCCGGCCTCGGTCACGAAGTGTTCGCGCTCGTCGCGCTGCTGGGCGACCAGCGCCTTGATCTCCTGGTACTTGCGTGGGTGCAGGGTCGCGAAGGCGAGATCCTCGAGCTCCCACTTGATCGCGTGGATACCCAGCCGGTGTGCCAGGGGCGCGTAGATCTCGAGCGTCTCGCGAGCCTTCTCGATCTGCTTCTGCTTGGACATCGCCTCGATCGTCCGCATGTTGTGCAGCCGGTCGGCGAGCTTGATCAGGATGACCCGCACGTCGGTGGCCATCGCCACCATCATCTTGCGGTAGTTGTTGGCCTGCGCCTCGTCGCGGGACTGGAAGGTGATGTCCTTGAGCTTCGTGACGCCGTCGACGATCCCCGAGATCTCCTCGCCGAAGCGCTCCTTGACCTCCTCGATCGACGCGGAGGTGTCCTCGACCGTGTCGTGGAGCAGCGCCGCGCAGAGCGTCTCGGTGTCGAGGCGCATGCTGGCGCAGATCCTCGCCACGCCGACGGGATGGACGATGAAGTCCTCACCCGATTTGCGGCGTTGCGCGGCATGGTGGGCGCAGGCGAAGACGAAGGCGTCCTGGACCCTGGCGTGGTCGATCTCGACCGAGGAATCCGATGCGTGCTCGGAGACGATGGCGAACAGGTCGCTAAGCAGCCGCCGCTCGGATGCGCTCAGGCCGAGCGCCTGCTGATCGGCCCCTGCCGCGGCGGGCCGGCCGTTCGCCTCCGGCGCCGCCTCGGGGACGACCTCGGCGGTCTGCGGAGGACTGGGATTCTCACTGACGGCCATCTACACAGGGTAGGGGACGCCCTGGCCGGATTGAAGGTGCGCTAGAAGAGCAGGAGCTCGGCGGGCTCGGGCGCCGGAGCCTCGGGGGGCTCGTCCGCCACGGCGCCCGCCACCGCCTGGGCGCGGCGCAGCAGCAGGCGCGGCTCGCTGACACCGTTCCACTCGTTCACCTCGAGTGCGAACGTGGCATCGACCGGCACGCCCTCCTCGACCGGGAGGCTCCCGCCCGCCCCGAAGCTGACGGCGCGCGCCCGGACGCCTCTCGAGGCGACCGTGAAGCGCAGATGGCGCCCTTCGCCCATCGGGCGCGGATCGTGAAGCGTCGCCTCGGCCAGCATCAGGCAGACCGGCGGGTTGCCTCGGCCGAAGGGCGCCAGTGCCCGCAGCTCCTCGGCCAGCTCCATGCTCAGCTCCACCCCCGCCACGACGGCGTCGACCCGCTCGACGACGGTGGCCTCCTGCGCGCTCAGGGCGGCCGTGGCGTGTGCCGCAAGGGCGGTGGCGAACCTGTCGATGTCCTCGCGGCGAAGCTCCATCCCGGCGGCCGCCCGGTGCCCGCCGAAGCGGCTCAGGTGCTCACCGCAGGCCTGCAGTCCCGCCAGCAGGTCGAACGCGTCGATGCTCCGTCCCGAGCCCTTCGCCCGCTCGCCGTCGAGGGCCAGCATCACAACGGGCCGCCCGCTCTGCTCCGCAAGGCGCGAGGCGACGATCCCCACGACCCCGGCATGCCACGTCTCACCGGAGAGCACGTAGGCGTCGCGCTCGCCCAGCTCCGCCATCTGGGCTTCGGCCTCGAAGCGGATGCGATGTTCGATCTGGCGGCGCTCGTGATTCGCCGCGTCCAGCTCCTTGGCGATCTGCGCGGCCCGGCCGGGGTCCTCGGTGAGGATCAGCTCCAACCCGGCGTCCGCCCGGTAGAGGCGGCCGGCCGCGTTCAGGCGCGGAGCCAGGGCGAAACCGATCGAACGCTCGTCGAGCTTGCCCGGCTCGACCCCCGCCACCGCCATAAGGGCGCGCAGGCCGGGCTTGGAGGTGGCCGCCAGCGCCCGCAGGCCGCGGCGCAGAAGAGATCTGTTCTCGCCCGTCAGCAGGACCACGTCGGCCACCGTCGCCAGCGCCACCAGGTCGAGGTCCCTGCGCAGGGCGCGCACGTCGCCGCCGCTGGCCGCGACCAGCGCCTGGGCCAGCTTGTAGGCGACGGCCGTCGCGCAGAGATCCGGGCAGGGGTAGCCGCAGAGACCGGGATGGACGATCGGGGCATCCGGCAGCAGCCCGTCCGCCCGGCGCTGGTGATGGTCCGTCACGACCACGCTCATCCCCAGGCCGCGGGCAGCCGCCACCTCCTCGACGGCCGTGATGGCGCAGTCGGCCGTGATCAGCAGCTCCGTCCCGCGGGCCGAGAGGCGCTCGACGGTCTCGAGGCTCAGGCCGTAGCCCTCGGCACGGTCGGGGATGAAGGAGTCCACGTCGGCGCCGAGCTCGCGCAGCGTCCGGACGAGTATCGCCGTGGAGCAGATCCCGTCGACGTCGTAGTCCCCGTGGACCGTTATCCGGGCTCCCCGCCCGGCATATCCGAGGATCATCTCCACGGCCAGGCCCATCCCGGCGAAGGCGCTCGGCGGGTGCTCCTCGGCGCCGTCGAGGAATGCCTTCGCCCGGGCCGGCTCGGAGTAGCCGCGGCGCACCAGAACCTGGGCCATGGCGTCGCTTACCCCCAGCGCAACGCGCAGGGCGGACACCTCCGAGGGCGGGCAGGGCGAAACGTCGAAGCGAACGTGCGGCACGGCGGCGAGACTACGGCCACGCCGGGACGGAACGTTTTACATGCCGCCTTCGATGCGCGGCTGGGTACCGGCGCGTTCGCGGCGCATTCCCTCGAGGTAGACCAGGCCCATCCCGATCAGGGCACCGGGTACGGCGTACAGGACGACCGCGATGTCGGTCGCCTTCTCGCCGGGAATTTCAAAGGCCGAGTTCTTGATCCCGAAGATCAGCATCCCGACGATCACAGAACCTATGAGGGAGCCGACAAACGCCCCCACGATTCCGCCCCAGAAGCGGTCGGGCAGAAAGATCGTGTAATGCCATATCGCGAGGCCCATCATGACCCAGCCGAGCATTCCCATCAGCGAGCCCTCCCATGGCGTTTGTTGCGAGTCCGGCGCGGTTTCTGGCGCGGTTTCGGGTCGTCCTTGAGGACCAGGTCCTCCGGTGTCAGGTCGGCTGCCGGGTCCACCTTCGGCTCGGGCGCCGGTGCGGGTGCGGGCTCCTCATCCTCGATGCTCGCCACCGCCGCCTTGCGACCGGCGGGCTTCTCCTCGACGTCCAGGTCGGCGACCAGTTCCTGGAACTCGTCGCGGGATATCTGCTGCCCTGGCTCCTCGGGCGCCGTGAGCCGCCCGCGCCTGCCTCGTTTCTGCTTGTTCTCCGGCTCGATGTCCTCGGGCGCGCCGCCGGCGACGGTTGCGTACGCGGGCACCGCGCCCAGCTCCCCGACCAACCGGGCGCGCCGTGAACGGTAGGCAGGCTCGCGCTCCTTCCAGTGCGTCAGGACGGGCGAGGCGATGAAGATCGACGAGTAGGCGCCCGAGGCGACCCCGATCGCCAGGGCGAAGGCGAAGTTCTTCAGGGTTTCACCACCGAAGAACAGCAGTGCCATGATGGGCAGCAGGGTGCAGAACGTCGTCGCCAGGGATCTGGTCAGCACCTCGGACATCGAGCGGTTGACGATCTGCGAGAAGGCGGCCCTGGGCATTCGGGGCACGTTCTCGCGCACACGATCGAAGACGATGATGGTGTCGTAGAGCGAATACCCCAGGATCGTTAAGAGGGCAGCCACGGTCGCTGTCGTCACTTCCCGGCCCGTCAGCGAATAGACGCCTGCCGTGATCAACAGGTCGTGCATCAGCGCGATCAGCACCGGAACCGCGTACTTCCACTCGAACCTCAGGGCGATATAGGCCGAGATCACCAGCAGCGAGGCGATGATCGCGATGACGGCGCTCTTGGCGATCGTTTTCCCGAAGGTCGGGCCGATCGAGGTCGAGGAGAAGGCTTTGTTGCCGAACTTGGCATCCAGCTGGGCTTCGACCTTTTTCAGGCCCTCGGGCTTCAGGGTCTTGGTCGAGATCTGGAAGCCGTTGCCGCCGACGCTCTTGCTCGAGAACTTCTGGACCTCGGCGTTGGGGAAGCCCAGCGAGGCCATCGTGTCGGCGATTTCACCCTCGTTCACATGCTTCACGAAGGCCGTCTGGATCCGCGTCCCGGACTTGAAGTCGATGCCGAAGTTCAGTCCCTTGCCGCCGATCGCCAGTGCGCCGATCAGCAGGATCGTGCCCGACAGCGAGAAGAACCAGCGCGAGGCTCCCATGAAGTCGAAGGTCCATCCCTTGCGCTCCTTCGAGGAGAATCCCAGCGCGGCCGGGTGAGTCACGAATTTCGAGCGGCCCATGGCACCAAGAGCCGCCTGGGTCGCAAGCACCGCGGTGAACAGGGAGACGAGCGTCCCGATACCCAGCGTGAAGGCGAAGCCCTTGACTTCGGCGGTCGCCAGCGCGAACAGGATGAATGCCGTCATGAAGGTGACGACGTTGGCGTCGATGATCGCCGCGAAGCCGCGTTTGTAGCCGGTCGAGATGCCCGAGACGACGGATCTCCCCCCTCGGATCTCCTCCTTGACGCGCTCGAAGATCACGATGTTGGCATCGGCCGCGACTCCGATCGTGAGGATCAGGCCGGCGATGCCCGGCAGCGTCAGGGTGATCGGGATCAGCTTGATCAGCGCGAAGAAATAGATGCCGTAGATCAGCAGCCCGCCGACGGCGATCAGGCCGAGGATCCGGTAGAAGACGATCAGGAACAGGCAGACGATCAGGAATCCTGCGAGGCCCGCGATGAGGCCCTGGTTGAGCGCCTGTTTGCCCAGTGTGGCGGAGACCTGGTTGCGGGAGATCAGGACCAGGCGGATCGGCAGGGCGCCCGACTGGAGCTCTTCCGCGAGTTCCTGGGCCGAGGTGATCGTGAAGCCCCCGGAGATCTGCGAGCCATTGGCCGAGTCGATCCCTTCGGGGTAGACCGTGTAGTCGATCGAGGGGGTCGTGATCAGCTGGCCGTCCAGGGCCACCGCGAAGTGCTGGATGGCGCCTTCCTTGGTGACACCCGGGAGCTGGGCTTCCTGGCCGCGGTGGGCGATTTTCTTGGTGACGTCTTCGAAGACCGCCTTGCCGTGCGAGGTGAAGCCGAAGTTGACGTTGGGCTGACCGGTGTTTTCATCGGAGCCCTGCTGGGGGTGGGTGACGTCCGCACCCGTCAGCACCGGGTCATCCTTCATCACGTAGAAGCTGTTGGGGTTGCGGTTGATGACTTTCCCGCTGGCCGTTTCCGTGGGCCGCGCCTGAAGCAGGACCGTCCCGGGGTTGACGCGGACAGCCCTCGGCGTCGTCCCGGCGGGTGGTTTGTAGCCGTCGGAGTAGAGGTTGGCCTTGGTTTCGGCTCCCTGGCAGACCACCGGGGCCGGGGTGCCCGGGCAGAGCATCTTTTCGCCCTTGGTGTCGATCAGGTACCAGCTGCCGTAAAGACACCCTTCCTTCTGTTCGGGCGTGCAGCCGGGAGTCCAGGTGGTCGCGTTCTTGCGCAGTTCGGGCGGGCGTTTCTCGCCACGCAGGACCGCGTTGTACTCGGTCAGCCCGAAGGCCGATGAGCCGGCTTCGCGTCCGCCGGTGACCGTGGGGTTGTTCGGTTCGGGTTCACCCGAGGGGCCGATCACGTTGGGCTCCCAGTCATAGAACTGCAGCTGGGCCGTCCGCCCGACCTCGTCCTGAGCGCGCGAGGCGTTGGTGACGTCGGGCAGAGCGACGGTGATTTCGTCTTCGCCGGAGCGCTGGATTTCCGGCTGCGCCACACCGAGCTGATCGACCCGCTTGCGCATGATGTCGATCGCCCGGTTGAGCGATTCGGAGTCGACTTTCGCCTGTGCGGTCGGCTTGGCCTGGTAGACGAGCTCGACGCCGCCCTTCAGGTCGAGGCCCAGGCGTGTCTTTTTGGCGACGATCGTGGCAGCGGCCAGCCCGATCAGGATCAGGACCAGCAGCAGCACGACGGAGTTGCGGCGACGATCAGTCATCTCTGAGCAGACTACTTGTCGGGCGTGAGCACGAGCAACAGCCCACCGTCATCGTCATACGCCGGAAACATGTCGGCCTTGGCCGTCGCGGCCACATCTCGTTCGCCGCTGACGGTCACAGGGACCTCCATCGCCCGCACGCCCCACTCCAGGACTTTTGCAATGGGATCGTCGCCGTTGGCGAAGCTCAGTCCCAGCACCTGAGCCACATGCTGGCCGATCACGTCCTCCTCCTCGAGGCCCGTGAAGGCAAAGGAGTTCTTGCCACAGCCGATCACCCGGCCCTCGCCGTCGCAGACGAAGAAGGCCGCGTCGGGCGCCGGGAAGTAGTCGTCAAGAAGTTCGAAGAGGAACGCGAAGCCGCACTTGGTGCAGCCCTTGGGCTGACGGGTGAAACCGAGGTTGCGATCGACCTCGGTGGTGCGGTGACCGCAGTTGGGGCAGATGAAGGGATGGGCCATGGTCTGGGACACAGACTACGCAAGGCTCGCCAGGGAAGCGCCCGGTGACCGCAACCCCAGCGGCCCGCCGAGCTGCTCAGAAGAGCGACGCACCGGCCTGCGCGGGGACGCTCAGCCCCAGGTGCTCGAACGCCGCGGCCGTGGCCGCGCGACCCCTGGGGGTCCGCTTGATCAGGCCCTGCTGGAGCCGGTC
>CAZFGJ010000156.1:0-6714 GCA_964518445.1 uncultured Solirubrobacteraceae bacterium | reverse complement strand
CCTGCTTGGAGGTGTTGATCAGGCCGGAGGCGAGGCCGGCCTCGTGTGGCCGGGTTCCCGTCACCGCGGCGATAGTGACCGGCACGAAGGACAGCCCCAGTCCGATCGCTGCGAGGACGGACGGCCCGAGGACGTTCGCGGTGAAGGTGCCGTGTGTCGGGATCTGCGAGAACCAGAACAGCCCGGCGGCGACGAACATGAGCCCGGCGAAGAGGACCGGCTTGAAGCCGAACCTGGTCACCCCGACGGATGCCGCCCCCGCCGAAAGGATGATCCCCACGGCCAGTGGCAGGTAGGAGAGGCCTGCTCGCAGGGCCGAGAAGTGGAGCACCTGCTGCATGTAGAGCGAGACGAAGAAGAACATCGAGAAGAGCGACATCCCGATCAGCAGCGCCACGATGTTGGCGCCCCGCAGGGTTCGCAGCCGGAAGATCGAGAACGGCATCAGCGGCGCCTTGCGCCGCTGCTCGATGAGGATGAAGACTCCCAACAGGGCCAGGGCGCCGGCGATCTCGAGGATCGTCTGGGCCGAGCCCCAGCCCACGTTGACGGCGTCGACGAGCGCGTACACGAGGAGCCCCAGGCCGGCCGTGACGGTCACGGCGCCGGGGATGTCGAAGTCGCGGTTCTCGAAGTCGGCGTGGCTCTCCTCGAGGATCCGGGGCGCCAGGAACGTGCAGAGCAGGCCGATCGGGACATTCACGAACAGGACCCAGCGCCAGCTCAGGCCGCTGGTGAGGATCCCTCCGAGCAGAACCCCCGCGGCACCGCCGGCGCCGGCGACCGCACCCCACACGCCGAGGGCTCGGTTTCGTTCCTCCCCTTCGGCGAAGGTCGTCGTGACGATCGACAGGGCGGCGGGGGACACGATCGCCGCACCCAGGCCCTGGACGGCGCGCGCCGCGATCAGCCATGCCTCCGACTGAGCCAGGCCGCCGAGCAGGGAGGCGACGGAGAAGATCACGAGGCCGACCATGAACATGCGCCGGCGGCCCATGAGGTCCGCGAGGCGCCCGCCGAGCAGCAGGAACCCGCCGAACGTCAGCGTGTAGGCGTTGACGACCCAGGAGAGGTCTGCCTGCGAGAAGTCCAGCGCGGTGCCGATCGAGGGGAGCGCGATGTTGACGATCGAGGCGTCGATGACGACGACGAACTGCGTCATCGCCAGAAGGGCCAGAGCGAGAGACTTTGCGCGGGAATCCTGGTTGGTCATTGATCCTGATCTCCTGTGATGCAGAGGGGTTACGGAAGGTGAATTCCGTTTCCGATTTCGCTAACCTAGCACACAGATTTGCGAATCGGAGTTAGAGTTCCGTTTTCTGCTGACCCTGCCTCGAATGCCATGGCGAGCCCTTTGACAACAGTTACCCGTCCTATGAGGGCTGACGCACGCCGCAACCGCGAACGGATCCTCGAGGCCGCCCGGGAGCTGTTCGCAGGGGACCCTCCAGAGGTCCAGATGGACGACCTGGCGCGCCGGGCAGGTGTCGGGGTCGGCACCGTCTACAGGCACTTCCCCGACAAGGAGGCGCTGATGGGTGAACTGGTCCGCGAGCGCTTCGAGCTGTTCAACGCGCAGCTCCGGGCGGCGCTGGCCGACACCGAGGCGGAGCCGTTCGACGCCCTGGCCGCTGCGTTGCGAGCGAACGCCGCCGGCGTGGCAGAGGATGCCGCGACACGGTTCGCCTTCATGAGCGGAGGTGAGCGGGTGTTTGCCCACGCGGCGGTCGAGTCGGAGGAGTTCATGCGCCTCGCGCGGGCTCTTGTGCGCCGGGCCCGCGGTGCGAAAACGCTCGCGCCGGAGTTCAGCGCCGAGGACATTCCGATGCTGATGTGCGGCGTATGCGCCGCGGTCGACAAGCAGAAGGCCGGGTGGGACTGGCGCCGGCACCTGGAGCTTGTGATCCGAGGGATGCGGGCCTGAGTGAGCCTTCTCTCGCCGGCCGAGCCGGTGACGGCGGTGCTCGAACGCCCCCACTCGCTGCTCGAGGGGCCGCGAATCACGCCTGACGGCTCGCTGATCTACAGCGATGTCATCGTGGGAGGCCTGTGGGCCTGCAGGCCCGACGGCACGATCGATCAGCTCCTGCCCAAGCGCAGGGGGATCGGTGGAGTGCTGGCCCACGCCGACGGTGGCTGGGTGGTGAGCGGTAAGAGCATCCTCCACGTCGCGGGCGACGGCGCTCAGCGAGAGATCCTGAGCGATCCCGGGGTGCCGGGCTACAACGACATGGGAGCGACCCTCGAGGGCGATCTGCTGCTGGGGGAGCTCCTCTACCGGCCGATGGCGGGTGACGAGCCTCGTGAGGGAAGGCTGCTGGCGCTCTCTCCGGGCGGCGGGCTGCGGGTGCTGAGCGAGGAAGTCCTCTGGCCCAACGGGATCGGCGTTTCGCCGGACGGCACACGGGTCTACGTCAGCGACTACGGCCGTCAGCGGGTCCTGGTGACAGATCTCGGGGACGGCCCGACGGAGGTCTTCGCCGACGTGCCGGCGGGCTCTGCGGACGGGCTGGCCCTCGACGCCGAGGGAGGGGTCTGGGTCGCCCTGGGCGAGGCGGGCTCGGTCGCGAGGTTCACTCCCGGCGGCGAGCTGGATGAGCTGATCGAGCTCCCCGCGGGGTTCGTCTCCAGCATCTCCTTCGGCGGAGCCGACATGCGCGACGTCCTGATTACCACAGCGGACAATCTGCAGAGTCCTGAGCTCGGTGGGACCCTGCTCCGCGCGCGATCAGAGCCGGCCGGTCAGCCAGTCGCTCCCGTGCGGGTCTGAGGGGAAGAGCCGCTAGGAGTGATCGGCGGTCCGGGCCGCCGGTAGCGACGTAACTGCGGTCGAGCGAATTGCGGCTGCCACGGCCGCCGGGTCGTCGTAGAAGGGGACATGTCCCGTTCCCAGGGAAAGGTGGGTCGCCGACGGGAGCGTCGCGCGGGCTCTTGGTGCCTGGGTGCGGTAGGGGAGCAGGCGGTCCTTGACGCCCCAGGCGATCGTCACGGGCGTGTTGCGCAGCTCCTCGGGCCGCTCGAAGCTGTAGTGGTCGAAGGCCTTCAGAGCGCCCTCGAGCGCCGGCGCCGCCCACGCGTCCCGCAGGGTCGCGACGGCCTCCTCGGCCGGCAGCCGGGCGGGGTAGCCGAAGTTCTGGGAGAAGAGCGCGATGCGCCCCGCCCGCGTGCGGGCAGCCGCTTCGACCGCGCCTCGCGCCGGCACGGGGATGTTGCCGAGGGCGCTCAGCGAGAGCTGGCAGAAGCGCCGTTCGGCGTTGACCCAGAATCCGGCGGGCGAGAAGGCCGTCACAGAGCTGACGGCTCTCCGGCGCGCGAGCTCCAGGCCGATTGCTCCGCCCATCGAGTTGCCGGCGACATGAGGACGTTCCAGGCCCAGCTCGGCAAGGAACCACTCGAAGGCGTCGGCGTACGAGGTGATGGTCGGCTCGATCCCCGACGGCAGCGGGGCCGACTGGCCGAAACCGGGCGAATCGCAGGCGATCAGGTCGAACTCACCGCGCAGCCGCTCGATGACCGGCTGCCAGCCCTGCCAGTGGTGCCCGACTCCGTGCAGCAGCAGCAGCGGCGGGCCGGAGCCCTCGCGGTGATAGTTGATCGAGCTCACACCAGCTCCTTGATCAGGTCCGCGCCGCGCTCGGCGATCATGATCGTGGGGGCGTTCGTGTTGCCGCCGACGATCGTCGGCATCACCGAGGCGTCGATCACGCGCAGACCCTCGAGTCCGTGGACGCGCAGGCGCGAGTCCACGACGGCCTGCTCGTGCGTGTCGCTCATCCGGGCGGTGCCGACCGGGTGGTAGATGAGCATCAGCCTTCGGCGCAGGTCGGCCTCGAGCTCCTCGCGGTCGACCGTCTCAGGCCCGGGCTTCAGCTCCTTCAGGACGATCTCGCTGAGCGGGCCCTGCGAGGCGATCTGGCGCGCAAGGGCCATCCCGGCGACCATCGATTCGACGTCCTCGGGCTCCGAGAGGGAATTGGTGAGGATCCGCGGCTTGTCGGTCGGGTCGGCCGAGCGCAGCCAGACCTGGCCTCGGGCCCGCGGAGCTACGAGAACCGGGGCGATCACCATGCAGTGGCCGTCGTAGGTCTCGGCGCCGTGGTCTTCGAAGTAGGCCGCTCCCATGTGGAACTGGATGTCCGCGGCGGGCAGCCCGCCCCTGGTGCGGGTGAAGGCGACGACCTCTGCGACGGTCGAGCTGAGCGGCCCCGAGCGACGCAGCAGCCACTCGGCGAGCGGCTTGGGCTTGTCGGCACCGTAGAGGGTCTTTTCGTCGGAGACCTCCCATATGCAGGTGACGAACGGGTGGTCCTGGAGGTTGCGTCCCACGCCGGGGAGGTCGTGGCGCGCGCTGACTCCCGCGGCGGCCAGCTCGGCCGGCGAGCCGATCCCCGAGAGCAGAAGCAGCTGCGGCGAGCCGATCGCCCCGGCGGCGAGGATCACCTCGCTGCCGGCCCGGACGACCTCGGAGGAGCCGCGGCCCTTGCGCAGCCGTACACCCACGGCGCGGTTGCCCTCCAGCTCCACGTTGAGGACCTGCACGCCGGTGCGCACCTCGAGGTTCGGGCGGGTCATGGCCGGGCGCAGGTAGGCGTCGGCGGCACTGAATCTGGCGCCGTTCTTCTGCGTCACCTGGAACATCGAGGCGCCATCCTGCTCGGGGCCGTTGTAGTCGGCGATCAGCGGGATCCCGGCCGACTCGCTGGCGGCCAGCAGCCTCCGGTTCAGAGGGCGGGGGGAGCGCTGCTCGCTGACCCTCAGCGGACCGCCGACGCCGTGATACTCGGAGGCTCCACGGACGTTGTCCTCGGAGCGGATGAAATAGGGCAGGACATCTCGATAGCTCCAGCCCGGAGCGCCCTGGGCCTCCCAGCTGTCGTAGTCGAACGGGCGTCCCCGGACGTAGAGCATCGCGTTCATGGAGCTCGAGCCGCCCAGCGCCTTTCCCCGCGGCACGAACAGCTCGCGGCCGTCGACATGAGGCTCCGGCTCGGTTGCGAAGTCCCAGTCGAGCTTCGTGTGGAACTGTTCGGGGAAGGCCGCGGGAATTTTGATCTTCAGAGAGCGGTCCTTGCCGCCCGCCTCGAGCAGCAGGACGCTGACCGAGGGATCCTCGGAAAGGCGGTTGGCCAGCACGCATCCGGCAGATCCCGCTCCGACGATCACGTAGTCATGCATTGGGCCACCTCTCCTCTGTTGCTCATGCGACCGCCGCTCGCTCGGGCATCGGCGCGAAGCTGTATTGGCTGACGTCAAGCTTCGAGGCCTGGGCGAGGTACTCGCGCATGTAACCGGGCCAGTTGGCGACGATGCGCCCCTGCTGGTCGCGATACCAGGAGTCGCACTCGGTCCAGGCGGTGCCGGCGAACCGGTGTTGGACATCGCGGTCGCTGGCCGCCTCCACCTCGGGGCGCACCTCGATCGCCGCCGCGCCGCGGGCGGCGAGGTGCTGCAGGGCCTGGCGCACATAGGCGACCTGTGTCTCGAGGTAGAAGACGATCGAGCCCCCCGATGTGTTCGTGTTGGGACCGTAGAGGACGAACATGTTGGGGAAGCCCGGAACGCAGATGCCGAGGTGGGCATGCGCGCCTCCCGACCACTCCTCGCTGAGCTCCCTGCCCTCGCGCCCGGCGATGGCCATGGGGAACATGAAGTCGTTGGTCTTGAACCCTGTCGCCCAGATGATGCAATCGAGCTCGTGCGTCCGGCCGGTCGAGTCCTGGATGCCCTCGGGGGTGATCGCGGTGATCGCGTCGGACACGACGTCGACGTTCTCGCGCTGCAGGGCGGGCAGGAAGGCGGAGCTGAAGAGGACCCGCTTGCAGCCGAAGGTGTATCCGGGCCAGACCTTCCGCCGCAGCTCGGGGTCCTTCAGCTGCATCCGCATGAAGGCCGTTGAGCGGGCCCGGCCAAGGAGGCCCAGGCTGCGTGGGTGACGGATCATCGCCGTCAGCGACTCTCCGTACTCGAAGACGAATTTCCGCCGGAACTCCTGCAGCCCCGGGACAAGTTCGAAGACGGCCTTGACCCACGCCGGATAGGGGCGGTTGCGTCGCGGCAGGAACCAGTTCCCCGTCCGCTGGAAGACCGTCATGCGTGCCACCTCCGGGGCGATCTCCGGGACGAACTGCACGGCGCTGGCGCCGGTCCCGATCACGCCGACGCGCTTGCCCGCGAGGGGGTAGTCGTGGTCCCATTCGGCGGAGTGAAATTCGTGGCCGGCGAACGTGTCGGCACCCTGGATCCTCGGCCGGTGCTGCTGGTGGAGCTGTCCTGTCGCCAGGATCAGCGCCTCGGCCTCGTGCGTCTCGCCCGCGGCGGTCTCGACCGTCCAGGTGCAGGACTCCTCACTCCAGGCGCAGGCGGTGACCGCCTGTCCCGTTCGGACGAGCTCCTCGACCCCGTGATCCCGCGCGACGGTGTGCAGGTATTGGTGGATCTCCCGCTGGGGCGAGCAGAGGCGCGACCAGTCCCGCCGCTGCGCATAGGAGAAGGAATAGAGGTGGCTGGGCACATCGCATGCCGCGCCGGGGTAGCTGTTGTAGAACCAGGTGCCGCCCAGGTCCGAGCCCTTCTCGAGGATCGTGACGTCGTCGATCCCGTGGCGGCGCAGCTCAATCGCGGCGGCGATCCCACCGAAGCCCGCGCCGACGATCAGGACTCGCATGGCGCCAACCTTATGCGCTCCAGCCCGCCGCTGCTAGGCGCCCGGCAAGG
>CAZFGJ010000155.1:0-6775 GCA_964518445.1 uncultured Solirubrobacteraceae bacterium | reverse complement strand
CGCAACGGCCTGGCAGGGCTCACGTGACACAGGGAGGCCGGCATGCCAAGTGAAGCCGTCTCGCTGGCCCTCGCCGCCTCGATCTACCCTCCGGCGCTGGCGGTGGTGATCGCACTGGGCCGGGGCACCCAGGTCCGGCTTCGGGTGCTGCTGCTCGTGGTGGCGGCCTTCTTCACGGTCCTCGTGACGGGATCGCTGATGCTCCTGCTGTTCACCGAAGTGGGGGGCAGCAGCTCGACGGCCCGGACCGTCGGGGCGGGGCTTTACATCGCGGCGGGCATTGCCCTACTGGGGCTTGCGGCCCATCTGCAGAAACGCGGCCCGAGCGCCGATAAGAAGGACGCCGGCCCATCGAAGACCGACCGCTATCTGGAGAGCGCCCGCCTGGTGCTGCTGCTTGGAGTTGTGCTCTATGTGGTGCCCTCGCCGATCTTCGTGGGCGTCGTCAAAGCGGTGGCCGACACGAATGCCTCGACGGCCCAGCAGCTCGTCTACCTCGTGACTTCACTGGTGATCATGCTCTGGTTGATCGAGATCCCCATGCTGCTGCTGCTCGTGTTCCCGGCCGGCGGCCAGCGCGTGCTCGAGAACGTGAACGCCTGGTTCGCCCGGCATGGGCGGTCCGTAGCCGTGATCGTCTCGGTCGTAGCCGGCCTGTACCTGATCGGCGTCGGCCTGCTCGAAGTCCTCTAGCGAGCCCTCAGGAGGAGAGCGCCGTGTGCGCCGGCGGTGCCACCACGGCGAAGGGCCGTATCTCCTCGCGTCCCCTCCCGACTATGCCGTAGCTCGAGTCGGGCACCTCGCTCCAGGCGCCCGGCAGGTCGCCGATCGGCTCGGAGACGATCAGCCGGCTCTCGTCGGACAGCTCGTACAGGATCTCCCGCTCGGGGAAGCGCGCCCGCAGGCCGGGCACGTCCTTCGAGTAGAAGAGCGACCTGGACTTGCCCTCACTGGAATAGCGAAATGCCCAGACCGTGTCACCGTCGGTCGTCGCGATCGTCCCCTGGAACGGGTACTTCACACCGGCCAGGCGTCCGCGATCCTCGACGAACCCGATCGCCCGGGCGACCGCGGCCGGGGGATCATCTTCCAGGCCGAAGCTGAGCGCCAGATGGAAGAGGATCTCCGTGTCGGTCTGGCCCGCCAGGTGGGGATAGAGGGAAGGGTCGATCGCCAGCGCCACATCCCGCTTGAAGAGAGCAAAGTCGTGAATGCACCCGTTGTGCATCCACAACCAGTCCCCATGGCGAAAGGGGTGGCAGTTGGTCAGCTGCACGGCCGAGCCGATCGCGGCCCGCACGTGCGCGAAGAAATGACCGGAGCGGATGTGCTGGGAGAGCTCCCTCAGATTCTGGTCGTTCCAGGCCGGCTCGACGCTGCGGAAGATCCCCGGCTTGGGCGCGTCGTCGTACCAACCCACGCCGAAGCCGTCTCCGTTCGTCGCCTCTGCCCCCAGCCTCGAATGGAGGCTCTGGTCGATGAACGAGTAGGCCGGCGAGTACAGAGCCTCCTCGAGTAGAAGCGGTGAACCGGTGTATGCGAGCCAGCGACACATCTGCAACTCCTCCTCTCGGCTTTCCGTGGGAGGACCCTACCCCGACCAGCTTCAGTCGGGCACCTGGATGAGCGAGAGGATGTGCCCGTCGGGGTCGTTGAACCACACGACAAGGGCGCCCGAGGGAGAGGTCCAGGCGCCGTCGGCGTCCTGCCCCAGCCCGGGGTACTCGATCAGCTCGACACCGACCTCGCGCAGTCGAGCGACCGTCGCCGGAAGGTCGATCACGCTCAGAGCGAAGGCTGTCTCCCCCGTCGGTTCGACGTTGTCGGCCCGTACAAGACAGAGCCTGCCGCCACCAACGTCGTAGACGTTCGCCAGCGACGTCGCAGTCAGCAGACGGAGGCCCAGCAGCTCTCCGTAGAAGGCGTTCGCCACGGCCAGATCACGCGTCGGGACGAACCCCATCAGCTGTGCTCCCTCAAGCATCGCTCTCGAGGCTACACCGTGGCTAGTGGGCGACGGTCGGGCGGCGCCGCTAGCTGGACGGCGGAAGGCTCTCCGGGTATGCCACGAGCGCTTCGACCTCGCCGCGACGGGCGTCGGAGAGAACGGGCCAGGAGGGCGAGTAGTTGAAGACATCCACCAGCGGCGCATGCTGGTAGCGCTCGGTGACGACCTCGATGTGTTCGGGCGTGACCAGCGCCGGATGAGCCACTCCGCAGGAGCGAGCCAGGGCCAGCATCTCGGCTCGGAGGGCGACGAGGTAGTTCGCCGCGCGCGTTGACTTCAGCTCCGGGTCGAGCCCGTGCATCAGCCAGCGCGACTGCGTCGCAACCCCTGTCGGGCAGCGACCGGTGTGGCAGCGCTGGGCCTGGATGCAGCCGATCGAGAGCATCGCCTCGCGCCCCACGTTGACCATGTCGCAACCCAGGGCGAACGCGAACAGCGCCGCGTCGGGGAACCCCAGGCGCCCGGAGCCGATGAAGGTGACATCCTCGGCCAGGCCCGCGCGGGCAAAGGTGCTGTAGACGCTGGCGAAACCCAGCTTGAAGGGCAGGGCCACGTGGTCGGCGAAGGAGAGCGGCGCGGCACCCGTCCCGCCCTCGCCCCCGTCGATTGTCACGAAGTCGGGGCCTCCGCCCGTGACCGACATGCGAGCTGCAAGGGTCTCCCAGAAGCCGCTCTCGCCGACGGCCGACTTGATCCCCACCGGCAGACCCGTGTGATCGGCGATCAGCTCGACGAACTCGATCAGCCCGTCGACATCCGAGAACGCCGAGTGCGCAGGCGGGCTAACACAGTCCTTCCCCACCGGGACCCCCCGGATCGCGGCTATCTCGGGGGTGACCTTGCGCCCGGGAAGCACACCGCCGAGTCCAGGCTTTGCTCCCTGGGAGAGCTTGATCTCCACAGCGCGGACGGGCGCCTTCGCGATGCTCTCTCCGAGGCGGGCCAGGTCGAACCGGCCGTCCTCGCTGCGACAGCCGAAGTAGCCGGTTCCGATCTGGAACACGAGCTCGCCGCCGTGGCAGTGGGCCTCGGCGAGTCCTCCCTCGCCGGTGTTCTGCAGAGCACCCGCGATCGATGCCCCCCGGTTGAGCGCCTCGACCGCGACTGGCGAGAGCGAGCCGTAGCTCATGGCCGACAGGTTGACCACGGAGCTCGGCCGGAAGGCGTGTCGGCGCCGGTGCGAGGCACCGAGGACCTTGGCTGAGGGGATCGCGAAGCTCGGCGGGCCGCCCGCCTCTCCGGAGACGGGCGCGCGGGAGGGGAACGGCGAGTGCTTGATGATCAGGAGGCTCTCGACTGACTCCATCTCGTCGTCGGTCCCGAAGGAGAACATGTTCGGAAGGCCCTCCGATGAGGCGGACACCCATCGCCGCTGGTCACGCGAGAAGGGCCGCTCCTCATTGTTGGAGGTGACGATGTACTGCCGCAGCTCCGGGCCAAACGCCTCCAGCACGTAGCGGAGGTGCCCGACGATCGGGAAGTTCCGCAGGACGGCGCTCCGCCGCTGCAGGAGGTCATAGGCCACGACACCCGCGATCGCGGCGGCGGCAGGACGGGATCGTCGTCCGCCGAGCACCGGCTTCAGCCCGACACGACGGGAGGCCTGCAGCTCCGGGCGTTCGGGCGGCTCACCCGGCGGACACTACACCTACATCTGATCAGCCCAGGATCGCGGCGATCGCTCGCACCGTCCGGCCCAGGTCGTTGAGGATGTTTGCCACGAGAACCTGAGGCGACGGGGTCATGTCCCGCCTCGACAGGAGGACCAGGTCACGTTCGACACCCTCCAGAGGAACCGCGAAGCCGATCATCGGCTGTGGCGGGCTCCCCGACCGACTGAGCAATCTGGTCGTCGTTCCGGGCACCGGTCTCGCCCGCTCGAGATCAGCAGCGAGCGTTGCCCACGGCTCCTCCCCGTCGCGGTGTGTCTCGGCTCCGCTGCCGTGGTCGAGCAGCAGGGCCGTCTGAAAATCGCCGCTTCGGCGAAGCTCGGGAAGCACCTCGACCACGGCCTCGAGCAGGGCGGTCCCGGTGAGGGCGCGCTCGGTGAGTGTCGCTATCGCCGCGTAGCCGATCAGCGTCCCCTCGTGTTCGCGCTCCAGCCTCCGCCGCTCGGTGACGTCGTCGATCGTCCAGAGCATCTTGGGGCTCCCGGCGATGGAGATGATCCGCCCGGATGTCTCGCCGGCCGTTATCGACCCGTCGGGTCGCCGCGCACGGACGATCACCCTGTCGATGACGCCGGTCCGGCGAAGCTGCTCAATCAACTCGGGGCGGTCATCAGCGTCGTGCCAGGTGCTTATCTCGGTTGAGCGGCGGCCGATCAACTCTCCGCGCGGACGCCCGACAAAAAGGCAGAGCGCCTCGTTGACCTCGTGCATCACCCCCGTGTCGGGGTCGGTGATGGCCACGCCGGTTGCGCTCTCGCGCAGCACCGCCTCGAGAATCCGCTCGGTCTCCATGAGACGCGCCTCGGCAAGCTGGGCGCCACGTGCGGCGTCAGTGGACTGGGTCAGCAGGTCTCGCAGTCCCGCGATCGGGGATGGGCCGTCTTCGCGGATTTCCGCCAACAGGCCGACGAGCACGTCTCTCTCGCTCAGCAGCCTCCGCGCGCCGGCCAGCAGGGTGGCGCCGGTGTCGGTCAGGCGTACGCCGCGGCCCCTGCGGTCGAACAGCGGCTTTCCGGCGATCGCCTCGAGGTGAGCGATTCGTTTTGAGACAGCAGGGCGGCTGACACCGAGCAGCTCCGCCGCGCCGCCGAATGTGCCCTCGGTCGCGCAGGTCACGAAGGTCTCGAGCTCGAGCAGCTCGGGGGCCCGGATCGGACGCGAGGTCACCGTGATCACCCGCCGATCAAGGGGTAATCATGAGTTTCCAGATACGCAACCAAGATCATATGGCCCTGGCGTGCCATAACCCCGACAATAAGGCATGTCAGCCGTCGGGTCGACCTCAGGCCGGGTGAATCGTGCGGATACTCCAGGTGACGGGACCACGATTTCTCGGCTGCGCTGTACCCGCTCATCCGAATTTTGGGCCCGGCGATGAGCCATTTTTCTCGAGATCGCAATGCGCTGCTCGGGTCACTGAGCGCGAAGGACCTGCTGGTGCTGCGAGCGTTGCTCGACGGCGCCCGGACGGCTCGTGAAGTCACGACCGCGATCGGCTCGAAGGCATGGCCACAGCTCCGCTGGATGGAGTTGTGCGAACCCTCCCTCGTGACGTCGGCTCAAGACCCCTGCCACGGCGAGGTCTGGTCGGCCACAGCACTCGGGGCCGCGGCGCTCGGCTGAGGCGGCAAGCTCGCCACTGCAACCCCCGGCGGTCCGGCCTCCCTGACAGGATCTTCGGCGATGGCCGACGCCGAAGATCCCTCCCAGGACAACGAGCGTCAGCGACTCCGCCGAACGCGCCATCTCCTGCGTGAGGCCCGTGGCCATCTCACGAAACGCGCGATACACCTGATCGGGTTCGTCGTCTTCGTCTACCTGTTCCTGAAGTTGATTCCGGGGCTCCAAAAGTCACTGAGCGACCTGAAGAACGTCAGCGCGCGATGGATCGTCGGGGCGATGTTCGTTGAGACCGTCTCGGAGATCGGCTACGTAGTCTCCTGGCGCGGGATCCTCGACCCCGAAAACCTCCTGGCGCAGGACGACCGGGGACGGCACACGGGCGCCCGGGTCGCCTGGGCCCAACTGGGCGGCGGCATGTTGGTGCCGGGCGGGACACTTGGCAGCATCGGCGTCGGAGCCTGGATCCTGCACAGGCTGGGCATGCCGATGGAGCGAGTCGGCGAGCGCCAGTTCACCCTGATGTTCCTCAACTCGACAGTCGACGGCCTGGCGATCATCCTCTTCGGGACAGGCCTCTGGCTCGGTGTGTTCAACGGCTCCGACGACACGGCACTGACACTCCTCCCGGCGGTCGTGGTGGCGGTCGGGATCGCCCTCGCGCTGTTCGTGGCAACCCGCTCGGAGCGCCTTGCGCATCGCTTCCAGGACAAGCGGCCGAGGATAGCCACGGGCGTGCTCACGCTCGCCACTGCGGTGGAGAACACGAGGGACATGCTGCGTCACCGGGGCAGCACACGAATCGTGCTCGGAGCGGTGGCCTACCTCGGGTTCGACATGGCCGTCCTGCAGGGCTCGTTCCTGGCGATCGACGCCCACCCGGTGCCGACGTTCGCAGTCGTCTCGATGAGCTATCTGATCGGCGGGCTGGCAGGCTCGATCCCACTGCCGGCGAACCTCGGCGCGATCACCGGCATGGCCGGGATGCTGATCGTCTTCGGCGTCGACCACAACAACGCGGTTTCAGCGGTGGTGCTCTACCAGGCGATCGGCTACCTGGTCCCCCTGATCGGGGGCGGGATCGCCTACCTGCTCCTGCGCAGCGAACTCGGCTCGATGTCCGAAGCGAAAGCCGGCATCACGTCGGGCTGATTCGGGCCCGGGGGGCGTGGACAGCTGTCCGGACCGCGTGACTCGAGAGTCCGGTTGACTGTGCCGACCGAGGGGCGTTAGCGTCGGGAAAAACGAATCCGGGGGTGGTCTAGATGCATGTGCGGGTAGTCAGGTTCACCGGTGTCAGCGCCGAGCGCATTCAGGACACGAAGGCGCGCATCGAGGCCGCAGGTGGCCCGCCGGACGACGTGTCGACGAGTGGGTTGACGCTGATGTTCGACGAGGAGCAGGGCACGGCAATCGTGCTGCAGCAGTTCGCCACGAAGGCGGACCTCGACGCCGGGGCGAGGGTCCTCAGCGCGAT
>CAZFGJ010000154.1:0-6798 GCA_964518445.1 uncultured Solirubrobacteraceae bacterium | reverse complement strand
GCACGGCCGGCGGGTAGGGAAGGGCCTCGGCCAGCATCTCGCGCAGCCGGGGCAGCAGCAGGTCGCCGTTGCTGCCGATGCCGCCGCCCAGAACGATCAGCTCGGGGTCGATGATGGCGGCGATCGGAACGATGTGGGCACAGATGCGCCGGGCCACCTCGGTGGCGATCCCCAGCGCCCAGGTGTCACCTTCGCGCGCGCGCGCGAAGATCTGGACGGTGTCCAGCGGCCGCTTTCCCCCGGACTTGCCGGCCTGGAGCTCGGCGGCATATGCGCGGATGGCCGGTGCGGAGGGGTCGAAGCCCGATGCGACAGGGCGCAGCAGATCGAGCTCCCCCGCCGCACCGTGGCTGCCGGCCAGCAGCTCGCCCCGCAACACCACGCCGGCGCCCAGGCCGGTGCCCACGGAGACGAAGACGAAGCTCTCGATGCCCTGGCCCGCCCCGTCGTCGCGCTCCCCGATCGCCGCCAGGTTCACATCGTTCAGGACCTGGACGGGGACCCCCAGGGCCTTGGCGAGGCGCTTGGCCACCGGCTGCCCTTCGAGGCCGGGGACGTTCTCGGCCAGGCTGACGACACCCGTGCCGGGCTCGACGACGCCGGGCACGCCGACGGTCGCGCAGGCGATGCGCTCAGCCCTGATCCCCGTCTGCTTGATCAGCCGCTTCGCGACCGCCGGGACGAGTTTGAAAACGCTGTCCTTCGAGTCATAGGAGCTCTCGACGTCCTCGCGTGCGCGGATGACCCCCGTCACGTCGGCGAGGGCCATGCGCAGGTAGCGCCCGCCGATGTCGATCCCCAGGACCGAGGCCGCTTCCGGATCGGCCTCGAAGAAGATCGCGCCGTAGGTCGGCCCGTCCGTGTCGCCGGGCTCCGTCTCGCGGACCAGACCGGCCTCGAGCAGGGCCCGCAGGGCGAGCGAGACGGTCGGCTTCGAGATCCCCGCGATCCGTGCGATCTCCGCACGCGACACGGGTCCCCTCTCGCGGATCATGTCCAGGACGGTCCGGGCGTTCATCTGGCGCAGCAGCAGTGGCCGCGCTGACGAGACCTGCGCCTCCTCGGTGCTCATCCCCCGGTGCTGATCCGCTCGCCGCTGGCCGGTGAGAACCAGTGCACCGTGCCGGGAGAGACGTGGAGGGCCACCCGCTCGTCGATGCCGGGGGCATAGCCGGCGGGGGTCCGCGCCACCAGCCTCTCCTCGCTGTCGCCGACGGCGACCAGGCAGCTCGCGTGGGAGTCGGCCCCCAGATGCTCGACGTTCACCACCCGGCCCGCCACTCCCCCGTCGCTGCTCGGCATGAGGTGCTCGGGGCGGATTCCCACGGTGATCTCGGAGAGTCCCTCGCCGGCGAGCGCCGCCGCCACATCGCCCGGCAGCTCGATCGCCTGACCACCCACCTCGACGGCGCCGGGCCGGGCCAGCGGCACGTTGATCAGGTTCATGGGTGGCGAGCCCATGAAGCCCGCGACGAAGGCGTTGGCCGGCCGTGCATAGAGCTCGGCCGGTGTGGCGCACTGCTGCAGGCGCCCGTCGCGCATCACGGCCACCCGCGAGCCCATCGTCATCGCCTCGACCTGGTCGTGGGTGACGTATACGGTCGTCACCCCCAGGCGCCGTTGCAGCGCTGCGATCTCGGCGCGCATCTGGACCCGCAGCAGGGCATCCAGGTTCGAGAGCGGCTCGTCCATCAGGAACGCAGCCGGCTGGCGGACGATGGCCCGTCCCATTGCCACGCGCTGGCGCTGGCCGCCGGAGAGCTGAGAGGGCTTTCGCTCGAGCAGCTCCTCGAGCTCCAGCAGAGCTGCCGCCTCGCGAACGCGGGTGCTGCGCTCCTCCTTTCCCACCTTGGCCATCTTCAGTGGGAAGGCGATGTTCTCCTCGACGTTGAGGAAGGGGTAGAGGGCGTAGTTCTGGAAGACCATCGCCACGTCGCGTTCCTGGGGCCGGTCGTAGGTCACGTCGCGCCCGCCGATCCAGATGCCCCCCGAGTCCACCTGCTCCAGCCCGGCGATCATCCGCAGGGCCGTCGACTTGCCCGACCCGGAGGGGCCGACCAGAACCATGAACTCGCCCGGCTCGACCAGCAGGTCGAGCGAGTCCACGGCTGGGGCCTCGGTTCCGTCATAGATCCGTGTCGCCTCGTCAAAGCGGATATCGCTCATCTCCCTGCTCCCTTCGAGCCGTCGTTCAGGGCGAGTGGTGTCAGCCGCTCGGCGAAGGAGTCGCGCAGGCGCTGGACCGCCTCGGGGCGGGCGTCCAGCAGATCCATCGCCGCCAGGGCCGAGCCGACGACCGGAGGCAAAGCGGTGATGCGCGGATCGGCCCCGGGCAGCGCTTCACGCAGGCGCCTCACCACCAGCTCGCCCAGGCTTGCCGAGCCGGTCAGAAGGCTTCCGCCGAGAACGACGTCGTAGTGCTCCACACCGCCCAGCGCCCGCTCGGATGCGGCCCGGACGAAGGCGAGGATCTCATCGGCCGTCCGCTCGCGCAGCTCGATCGCCGGGATGTCACCGGCGTCGGCCGCCTCGAGGACGGCGGGCGCCAGCTCGACCAGGCGGCCGAGCTCGAGCTCCTTCTCGTGGATCGCCCAAGCGACCTCCTCGGCGCTGGCCATCGCGAAGTGCTCGGGGACCAGCCGCGCCAGCGCCGTCGGGCGCCCGCGGCCGTCGTCCGCCCTGACGGCTTTGCCGAGCGCCGCCATGCCCAGGTCGGCTCCGCCACCCCAGTCGCCGGTGCTCAGCCCGAGCGCCGGGAAGCGAACCTCGCGCCCGCCCGGAGCACGCGCGAAGGCGTTGATCCCGGCCCCGCAGACGACCGCGACGCCGAACCCCGCGTCGCTTCCCGCACGCAGGACGGCGAGCGTGTCGTTGCCGACCTCGAGCAGCTCGGCCCACCCGCTTCGCTCGGCGGCGAGGCGCAGTTCCTCCTCCTCGCGCTCGAGGTCGGCACCGGCGAGGTAGAGAACGCCGGCATCCGCGCGCCGCCGCTCGAGTCCGGCCTCGTCATATGCGCGCTCGACAAGCTCTCCGATCAGCTCGATGCAGCCGGGCAGGCCGATCTGATGAGGCGATGAGCCCGAGCCGCGGACCAGCGCCAGGATCTCGCCGCTGTCGCTGAGCAGGGCCAGGTCGGTCTTCGAGTTGCCGCCGTCCACGGCGATGGCGAACCGGTCACTCATCCCAGTGCCCTCCTGCGTGCCTGCTCGGCCTCGGCCAGGAGCTTCACGAGTTCATCCGAGAGCGGGAACTGCCCGATCAGCGGGTGGGCCAGGAGGGCCTTTCGCATTGTCTCGACATCGTGTGTCACGGCGGCCTGCACGGTCAGGCGCTCGTAGGCGGCGACGTGGCGGGCCAGCCCCAGCAGCTCAGGTGCCAGCGGCGGCTGCGGGATCGGCTCCGCTCCGGCGGTGGTGATGCGGGCGGGGAGCTCGACGACGTCGTCGGCTGCGAACCCGGGCATGGCATCCCCCGCGCGGACATCGACTACCTGCACGTCGCCGGTGCCGGCGATCAGCGAGCCCACCAGCTGGGTGGCCGCCTCGCTGAAGAAGGCGCCTCCCCGCTAATCCAGGACGGCAGGCTTCGTGACGAGGGCCGGGTCGCGGTAGAGGCTCAGCAGGTCCTGCTCGATCTCCGCCACGACCTGCGCCCGGGGCGCTTCGTGGTGCAGCTCCTCGAGGACCTTGTCGTGCTCGTAGAAGTAGCGCAGGTAGTAGGAGGGCAGGACCCCCAGAAGCCTGATCAGCTCGGCCGGAAGCCCCGTCTGATCCTCCATTCGCTCGGCGTTCTGGAGCAGCTCTCCCATCACGTCGCTGCCGTCGATCAGCACCCGCCTGATCCAGGTCAGGTGATTCAGGCCGACCTGGTCGACCATGACCGACTCGGGCGGGACGCCATAGATGCGAGCGATCTCCCGCTGAAAGCCGATCGCAACGTTGCACAGTCCGATCGCCCTGTGCCCGGCGTCGAGGAGGGCACGGACGACGATGCCGACGGGGTTCGTGAAGTCGACGATCCAGGCGTCGTCGGCGGCCAGCTCCCTCACCCGCTGGGCGATCTCGAGCACTACGGGAACCGTCCGTATCGCCTTGGCAAACCCGCCGGCGCCGGTCGTCTCCTGCCCGATGCAGCCGCACTGCAGCGGGACGGTCTCATCGGAGAGCCGTGCCGCCTGCCCGCCGACTCGCAGCTGCAGCAGGACGACGTCGGCGCCGTCGAGCGCACGGTCGAGCTCATCGGTCACCTCGAGGCGCCCCTCGAATTTCTGCACGTCGAGCATCCGGCCGGCCAGACCTCCCACGACCTCGCGGCGCTCCGCGTCGGGATCCACAAGCCACAGCTCGGACACGTCGATCCGATCGCGCTCCCCGGAGAGGCCGGAGACGAGCTCGGGCGTGTAGGTGGAACCGCCACCGATGACGGCGACCTTGATGCTCATCCCTTGACCCCCGTCAGCGTGACTCCCTCGATGAAGACTTTCTGGGCTGCGAAGAACAGCGCGATCACGGGCGCCATGAACAGGATGGTCGCGGCCATGGTCAGGTTCCACTGCACCTGGTGCAGCGTGCGGAACTGCGACAGACCGACCGACAGCGTCCAGTGACCGGGTGTTTCACCCGTGTAGATCAGGGGGCCGAAGAAGTCGTTCCAGCAGTAGAAGAAGCTGAACAGCGCGACCGCTGCGATCGCCGGCTTTGCAAGACGAAGATAGACACTGGTGAGGATCCTGAACTCACCGCAGCCATCGATCCTTGCAGCGTCGGCGTACTCGGAGGGAATCGTCAGGAAGAACTGGCGCAGCAGGAAGATCGAGAAGGCGTCGCCGAACCAGTTGGGGATCACCAGCGGCGCGATCCCCCCCACCAGGTGGAGCTTCGCGAACATCACATAGACGGGGATGATCGTGACCTGTTCGGGCAGCATCATGGCGACCAGGACAAGGACCATCACGACGTTGCGCCCCCGCCATTTCAGGACGGCCAGTGCGTAAGCCGCGGGGATGCTCGAGATCAACACGCCGACCGTCGCGAGGAACGCGTACAGGAAGCTGTTCAGCGCGTATTTGGCGACGGGCTCGTCGCGGAAGACCTGGATGTAGTTGTCGAACTGGAAGGGATGGGGCCACAGGTCGGTCGAGAGCGCCTGATGGTTGGTCATCAGCGAGGTCAGGACGATGAACACGATCGGCGCGATGAAAACGATCGCGAGGGCGATCAGCAGGCTGTGCTCGGCGACGAGCATCAGCCACTCGCGCCGGGTGCGCCGAGGCCGCCTGGTCTGGCGGACCGGGACCGCCGGGGGTGCGGTGGTGGTGGCAGCCATCAGTTCGCAGAGCCCTGGTAGTAGACCCAGCGACGCGAGTTGCGAAGGATCAGGAGCGTCAGGCTGAGGGCGACGAACAGCATCACGACCGACATGGCCGAGGCGTAGCCCATGTTGAAGCGGGTGAATGCCTGTTCGTAGAGGTAGATCGGGTAGAAGAGCGTCGAGCCCTGCGGGTAGCCCAGGGCCGTCACCGATTCCCCGGCCTGCCCGCCCTGAGCGACGCTGGCCGCGACGAAGGCCTGGGTGAAGTACTGCAGCGCGTCGATGACGCCGATCACGATCGCGAACAGCAGGACCGGGCTGATCGTCGGCAGCGTGACGTGGATGAAACGCCGCCAGGGGCCCGCGCCGTCGAGCTCGGCCGACTCGAGCAGGTGCCTCGGCACGTCGAGCACGGCGGCCAGGAAGATGATCAGCACGTTGCCCACGCCCCACAGCGAGAGAAGCACCAGTGTCGGCTTGGCCGTGCTCGGACCGTTCAGCCACAGAGGGCCTTCGATGCCGAACGCCGACAGGACCGTGTTGACAGGCCCGGTGGCGGGGTTGAACAGGTAGACGAAGCCCAGCGTCGCGGCGACGATCGGGGCCAGCGCCGGAAGGTAGAAGATCGTCCGCAGGGTGCCCGAGCCGCGCCGCGCGCGGGACAGCAGCAGCGCAACGCCGAGAGCGAACAGCACCTGACAGGGAACCATCACCACGATCAGCCAGAGGGTGTTCTTCACGGCCGTCCAGATCTGCGGATCGGAGTTGAACAGGTATTCGTAGTTGCGCAGCCCCAGCCATTTCGGTGAGGACAGCAGGTCGTAATGGGTGAAGGAGTAGTAGATGCTCGCCAGCAGCGGGTAGGCGAAGAAGACCGCGAACCCGATCGCCCAGGGGGCCATCAGCGCCGCCACCGTCCGGCGGCGGCGCCAATTGGAGCGGCGGCGGGCCCGCAGGCGCGGGTCGGCTGCCGAGACTGCGCTCACGGCACGCCTGCGCCCGAGGCCTGCGCTTCTTCGGCGTCGATCTGCGAGGCCACCCCTTCGAGGCCCTTCTTCAGTTCGCCGCCTTCACCGGCCTGGTACTTCTCGAAGTATTTTTCGAGCGTCTGCTGAGGTCCTTCACCGGCAGGGGTGATCGGTGTGGTGACGGTGTGGGGGTTGGCGAAGATCTTCAGGAACGTCTGGAACTGGGGGCTGGCCTTGGCCGTCGCCGCCGGGAGCGCGGGGCTCCAAGTCGGGACGTTGCCGAGGTCTTCGGAGAGTTCGACCTGAGCTTTTTCGTTCGTCGCCAGGTACTTGATCAGCTCCCATGCCGCCGCCGGGTGGTGGGCGCCCTTGAGGATCCCCGTGATGTTCCCGGTCGTGTAGCCGCCGCCGTAGAGTTCGCTCTTGTTGTCGGCGACCGGCAGCGGTGCCGTGCCGTATTCGAGCTTGGGAGCTTCGCTCTTGATCAGGGCAGTCCGCCACTCGCCGTCGATGCTCATCG
>CAZFGJ010000153.1:0-6873 GCA_964518445.1 uncultured Solirubrobacteraceae bacterium | reverse complement strand
GCTCCTGGTGCCCGAGCGTCCCTTCGACAGGGACGATGTCTGCGCTCCCCTCACCCGTCGCCACCAGCGGGGGCGGAAATTCTCGCTCGTCGTCGTCGCCGAGGGCGCCACCCCACGGGAGGGGAGCCTGACCGCCGCCGACGGCACACCGGTAACGCGCGTTGCCGGGACGGATGCCTTCGGACACGCGCGGCTTGGCGGAATCGGCGTGATGCTCGAGCACGAGATCGAGACGCGCACGGGCTTTGAGACCAGGGTGACCATCCTTGGCCACGTCCAGCGGGGCGGCACCCCGGTCGCGTTCGACCGGATCCTGGCGACCCGCTTCGGCGTCAGCGCCCTGCGGGCGGTGGCCTCTGAAAACTTCGGCATGATGGTCGCCCTGCGGGGGACGCAGATCCTTCAGGTCCCGCTGGGTGAAGCGCTGGCCGGGCCGAAGCTGCTCGACCCGGAGCTCTACGCGACCGCCGAGCTGTTCTTCGGCTGAGAGCCCCGGCGGGGAACCTGCTGGGTGATGCAGTGGATGTTGCCTCCGCCGAGCAGGATCTCCCGTCCGGGCACGCCGACGATCTCGCGTCCGGGAAACGCGCCGGTGAGGATCTGAGCGGCTGTCTCATCTGAGCGCTCGTCCAGCAGCGGGAAGACCACCCGGGAGTTGGCGATGAAGAAGTTGACGTAGGAGGCGGCCATCCGTTCGCCCGCCGGACGGGGCAGCGTCCCTGCCCGCTGTTCGATGCCCGCGGCCTCCTCGGCGGTGATCGAGAGAGCCGCCGGGGCGGGCACACGGATCACCTCGATCTCCCGGCCCTTGGCGTCGCGGGCCGCCTGAAGGCGGCGCTCGGCGTCCTCGGCGGCCGGGCGGGTGGGGTCGGCCTCGTCCTCGGGCCAGGTGAGCAGCACGACGCCCGGGCCGGCGAAGCAGGCGAGGTTGTCGACGTGTCCGTCGGTCTCATCGCCGAAGACCCCGTTGCCGAGCCACAGGACGGTGCTGACGCCCAGATGCTCGCGCAGGGCCTCCTCGATCTGCTCCCTTGAGAGGCCGGGGTTGCGGTTGTGGTTGAGCAGGCATTCTTCGGTCGTGAGGACCGTTCCCTCGCCGTCGACGTGGATCGAGCCGCCCTCCAGGACGAACGGTGCGCGATAGCGATCGACACGTTCGATCTCGAGGACCTTCTGAGCCACTCGGTCGTCGTGCTCCCAGTTCCCATAGAGGCCGCCCTCCTCGCCACCCCATGCGTTGAAGTGCCAGTCGACGCCCCGCAGGGCTCCCGACTCGTCGAGCAGGAAGCTGGGACCCATGTCGCGCATCCAGGAGTCGTCGGTGGAGATCTCGACGACCCGCACCGCCGGCGAGAGCATCGACCGGCAGCGCTCGTATTGCCTGTCGGAGACGGCGATCGTGACCGGCTCGCTCATGGCGATCGCCTCGGCGACCGCCGCGAAGGCCTCCTGCCCCGGCTGGGCGTTCTGGCGCCAGTTGTCGGGACGCTCGGGCCATGCCATCCAGCAGCCCTCGTGGGGCTCGAACTCGCCGGGCATCCAGAAACCGTCGGCGGCGGGTGTGCTGTCGAGGGTCCGGGCCACGGCTAGACGCTACCGCTGCGCGGGCTCATGGGGTCTGACGCCTCAGCGTGACGGCTCCAAGCGCCAGTGCGCCGAACGCGAAGGCCAGAACGATCACCACGTCGCCCCAGAGCGCCCCGCCGGCGCCCGACTGCAGCGTCAGGTGGTGCATGCCGTCGACGGCGTAGGAGAGCGGCAGGACGTCCGACAGGGCGTGAAGCCCGGCGGGCATCAGCTGGCGGGGGACCAGCAGGCCGCAGAGCAGCAGCTGCGGCAGGATGATCGCGGGCATGAACTGAACCACCTGGAACTCGCTGCGGGCGAAGGCGCTGGCGAGCAGGCCTAGGCCCATTCCGAGCAGTGCGACCGAGACCGCCAGCAGGACGACCATGGCGGGCGGCCCGGCCACGTTCAGCCCGAGCAGGCCGAGGGTCACGGCACTTGCAACAAGCGCCTGGAGGACTGCCAGCAGGCCAAAGGCGAGCGCGTAGCCGAGCAGCAGCTCGAGGCGCCCCAGCGGGGTGGTGAGCAGCCGCTCGAGGGTCCCGCTGACGCGCTCGCGCAGCAGTGCCACCGAGGTGACCAGGAAGACGGTCGTCAGCGGGAAGATCGCCAGCAATGGGGCACCGGCGCGGTCGAAGGCGAGCAGGTGACGGTCGTAGATCAGCCGCAGGAGGGTCTCAAGGACACATGGCACCGCGAGCAGCAGGACGATCGTCCGCGGGTCGTGACGCAGCTGGGAGAGGACCCGGCCACCGGTGGCGAAGGTGCGAGAGCCGGCGGATCCCATCAGTTCTCGATCAGGCGCACGAACGCCTCGTCCATGTCGTCCGTGCCGGTTCGCTCGAGCAGCTCCTCTGGGGTCAGGGCCGCAATCATGCGCCCGTCGCGCAGCAGGATCAGCCGGTCGCAGTGTCGGGCCTCGTCAAGGACATGGCTCGAGATCACGAGTGCCGCGCCCTCGGAGGCGAGCTCGCGGAAGAGCCCCCACAGCTCCCGCCGCAGCAGCGGATCGAGGCCGACGGTTGGCTCGTCGAGCAGCAGCAGGCCGGGTGAGCCGAGCAGGGCCGCCGCCAGCGAGACGCGTGCCCGCTGCCCACCGGAGAGATCGCGGACGAGTTGGCCGGCCTGATCCTGCAGGCCCGTCCTCGAGAGCATCTGCCCCGTGTCGGCGCCCGTGATGTGAGCGAAGTAGCGGAGGTTCTCGGCGACGCTCAGGTCCTCATAGACCGAGGGTGCCTGGGTCATGTAGCCGAGCTGCCGGCGCACCGCGGCGCTTCCGGGCTGCCGGCCGAGGACGCTCAGCTCCCCCGCGACGTTCGCCTGCACTCCGGCGATCGCCCGGATCAGGGTGGACTTGCCGCTGCCGCTCGGGCCGAACAGGCCTGTCACCTCACCCGCGTGTATCTCGCAGGAGACGCCCTTCAGCGCCTCGATCGCGCCACGGCGGACCCGCACATCGCGGGCGATGACGGCCGGGGCGCTCAGGTGACCTCGATGGCTCTGGCGACCGCGATGCCCTGGGCGACGTCGAGCGTCGAGATGACGCCCACGGGACGGCCGTCCTGGGCGACGACCAGGTGTGAGGATTCGTGCTCGGCCATCAGCCTTGCGACCTCGTCGATGCGCTCTGAGAGGCTGACGGTGACGATCTCCGTCGCGGCCAGCTCTCCGGCGGTTGCGCCGGTCCGTCCGGCCGCCAGTGCCTTCATCAGATCGAGATCGGAGAGGATTCCCCAAACGAGGCGCTCCTGCTGGGACGCATCGCGGGCCAGCCCCTCGACGACGACACAGTGAACCCGGTTGCGGGCCATCGTCTCGGCCACCTCCAGCATGGGGGTCTGCGGGGGCGTTGCGATCAGGCCGGCGTGCATCACCTCGCCGACTGTCACGGGGGGAATCTCGGAAGTCATACGGGTCGCTCCTTCCAGGGGCTCTGGAGCCGGTTGGCCCCCGTTGAAATGGCGTAGCGTCAAGCGTCGCAGCCGCGGGCCATCGCCGGATCGGTTGTTTGCAGTCGGCCTGGCGCGCCTATCCCGCCCGAGCCCTGCGGGAATTCACGGATGCGACTCAGTGCGCGGCGGATCGAGGGCCGGTCTCAACGCTCCCGCTGACAGCGCGTTCTTGGCTCTGGGATGCGCGATCCAGCTATGGGGTCAGATCGTGGGAGCGCCGGAGACTTTCGCGATGTGCCAGAGCTGGGAGATGCCCTGGTTCCAGTATTCGCGTCCCGCTGCGAACTGCCGGCGATAGGCGGCCAGCGCCGCCGGACTCCTGCTCTGCGTGTAGCGCCTGATCTCGGTCATCGCGGCGAGCAGCGCGCCGGCGGCTTCGTGGATTTCACGCTCAGCCTGGCTGACGCCTTCTTCTTCGCCGTTTTCCAACTGGGTCCAGGAGACCGCGGCAAGAAGCTGGCGACGGGCACGGTGCTGCTCGAGCGCCACCGATTCGAGCTGCGCCGCGGATGGGTTCGCTCCGAGGGCGCCAACAGCAGCCGTCAGGCGGCCGATGGCCGCAGCGGCATGGCGGGCTTCCGTCCCGTGTTCGTGGCGGAAGCCGTCGGCTCCTCGTTCCACGGCGGTGCCGCAGCCGGCGAGCAGGATGGCGGCTGCCCCGATCAAAGCCGGGATCCTGGCCGTTCGCATGCAGCCGATCATCGGCAGACCCTACCCCGGGTCGGCGAAGCTAGAGCGAGGCGTTCAGGTTCCACTCGACCCAGGCGACGCCGCTGCGCCCGTCCCCGGTCTCGATTCGGCACATCGCACGGGGGAACATCGAAAGCCGCCCGTCGGGCGCCTCGAGGCGCAGCGGGCCGAAGGCCAGCGGCTGCACCGCTACAGCCAGATCTCCGTAGTGGATCTCCGCGGCAGTGATGAGGCCGTTCTCACCGACCTGCTCCGAGGCCGTGACGACGTCGAGCTCGAGAACCCCCCCGTCCGGGAGCTGGAGGTAGCCGACTCCCAGGGCCGGCGCGCCGGGAATCCTGAACTCGACTCCATGCAGGCGGGTGCCGTCATCGAGGTGACCGGCCGACCACATCCACTCGGCGGCCCACCAGTCCCTGGTGCCCCACGAGTGGTCGCGCTGACCCAGGCCGGTTATCGAGATCTGCTCACCGTCGATCGTCACGGTCCCACTGACGCGGCAGGGGATCTCATAGCGGGTGGCAACCCTGTAGGCATAGGGCTCGCCGAGTGTCTCCCAGACCAGGTCGAAGGAAACGTCGGCCGGCTCCCCGCTCTCGCCCCGCAGCAGAGCGGACGCGTCCTGGTGGGCCTCGCCGCGGGCCTCCAGGCGGACGCGGAATCGCTCGAGAGCCGACTCGCAGAGGTGATCGACGGCCAGGCCGTCGCCCTGAATGCTCAGCTCATCGCCGGCGGGCATCGGGGCGGCGAAGTCGATCACGGCCACGGTCGGGCGCCCGGGGCCGCATAGGAAGGCCGTGAGCCAGGAGACGCCCAGGTTGGGATACAGGCCGAGGCGGGTGTAGATGCCGATGCTGCCGTCATCGGAGACGAGGTCGAAGTACCAGCTCTCGTTCCAGAGCTCCTCGGCCCCCGGGGTGTGTCGGCCCTCGTCCTCGGGGACAGGCCGAAGGGCAGCCGGGCGCCCGGACCCGGCCTCGGGCAGCAGCTCGAGGGAGTTCAGATCGATCGCCTGCTGCGCGTAGCGGGCCAGGCTGGTCATGAACATCTCATCGCCCCGCTCGGTCCGCTGGACGATCATCGCGGGCGCGACCGTCATGACGATTCCGAGGAAGACCTGGCGGCGGTACTCCTCCCAGCACTGATCCCAGTCGAAGCCCCGGACGCCGTGTGCGTGAAGGGCCTCCCAGTACTCGCGGACGAGCGTCTCCTCATGCGTCTGGCGGTCCTCCAGTCGAAGCGAGCCTCCGATGAAGTAGGCCGCATCGGTCATCACCGGGCCCCAGCTGACGGTCTGCCAGTCGACAGCGACAAAACGCCGGGGTGCGTCCTCCTCCCCGAACAGCATGTTGTCGAGGCGGTAGTCGCCATGAACCAGGCCCAGGGGCGGCCGGCGGTCGGCGAACCATCCGTCGAGGCTGGCGACGAACCGGCGGCACACCTCTGCGTGCTCGGCTGAGACACGCTCGCCGTACTGGTCGAGGAAAGCGGGAAGCAGCTGGCTGAGGACAGCCTGGTTGAGGAGGTTGCCCTGGTTGAGCCACGGGGTTGCGCCGAGCTGAGGGTCCGCGAAGACTGGAGCATGAAGCTTGGCCAGCTCGTGAATGGCCAGGCGCGCCTGGTCGACCCCGCAGCCGGCGATCTGGTCCCCCTGCACCGCCGGCGCGACGTCCTCGAGGATCAGCGTGAACAGTCCGTCCGCGTCGATCGTCGCGAGATGGCATTCGGGGAGCGGGCCGCCGATCCGCGGACCGAGCTCGCGGTAGAAGCGGACCTCGCGGTCATAAACCCCAAGGCTGATCCCGGTCGAGCGGCTCGTCTCATCGGCGGAGGCGGTCTTCAGAACGATGCTGGCCGGACCGCCGTCGGCCTCGGAGGCGTATTCGATGGTGACCCGCCGGCTCTCGCTCATCTGCCCGGTGCCGACCGGCTCAAGGGTGAACGACTCGACGGGACCTGTGCCCAGCGCTTCGCTGAGCCAGGCGGCCGTGACGTCCTCGGGCAGCTTCAGGACTGGTGCCTCTCCCCTCATCGAGTGCGAGACTATCGCCATCGATGAGTGAAGAGATCAATCTGGCCGGCAGGGTGGCGGTCGTAACAGGCGCCGGCTCGGGGATCGGGCGCTCCACAGCCCTCCTGCTTGCGCACCGTGGCGCGCGTGTTCACGTGGCCGACCTGAACGGCGAGGCGGCTCAGAGGGTCGCCGCCGAGATTGCCGCGGCAGGGGGAAGCGCCGTCGCGCACACGCTGGACGTCGCCGACGCCGCCCAGGTCGAGGCCCTGGCCGAGTCTGTCTTCGCCGAAGACCGGGCCGTCCACATCCTGCACAACAACGCGGGGATCGGGCATGGAGCGAACATCGAGGCCACCACCTACGAGGACTGGGAGCGAGTCATCTCGGTGAACCTGCTGGGGGTGGCCTACGGCGTCCAGGCGTTTGTGCCGCGCATGCTTGCCCAGGGCCAGCCGGCCTCGGTCATCAACACCGCCTCGATGGCAGGCATCGTCCCGACGGCCAAGATGGCGCCCTACTGCGCCTCGAAGTTCGGCGTCGTGGGGATGAGCGAGGCGCTCAACGCGGAGCTTTCCAAGCGGGGCATCCACGTCAGCGCGATCTGTCCCGGGATCATCGACACGCGGATCGTCGCAAGCGGGATCATGCGCG
>CAZFGJ010000152.1:0-6903 GCA_964518445.1 uncultured Solirubrobacteraceae bacterium | reverse complement strand
CGCAGAACGCCACAAAGGTCGCCCAGCCGCCCCCGAGGATCACCCCTGCCACTACATCGCTTGGGAAATGCACGCCAAGGTAGACGCGGGAGAGCGACACGATGCCGGTGACCGCCAGAGCCCCCGCCCCTACCAGCCACTTCCAACCTGGCGAGGCTCCCGAGAGGAGCACGGTGAGCGCAAGCGAGACCCACAGGGCGCTCGTCTGGGTGGCGTGACCGGACGGGAAGCTGAAGCTGCTCACCGTCTGAAGGTGCTCGACGGGGGGGCGCGGCCGGGCGACGAGCAGCTTGACCGAGTTCGAGATGATCACGCCGCCGGCCATTGACAGCGCCACTGCCGCAGCCTGCCTGCGAAGGCCCCGTCGAAGCAGGAGCCAGCATGCGAGGAGGGCCACCGGTATGAGCACGTAGCTGCTCCCTGCCCAGGTCACGGTCCGGGCTGAATCAATCAGCCCCTGTGTGCGATGCAGGGCTATTTCGCGCATCAGTTCGATCTCGCTCGAGCCGATCGAGGACGTCCACAGTTCTCCCGCTGCCCAGCCGAGTAGGACGAAGGTCACGAGTCCTCCGAGCAGCCAGGCGGCTCTTCGTCCTACGGGGATGAGATCACCATTCGAGCTCGATCTCGGACGGCCATTGCCCGGCGCCGCATGGCATCCTCCGTGAATGCTCGATGACGCCGTCGACCCCTCCGCGTCCGTTGCCGCGCCGCTGCGCTGGTTGAAGGATCTGGAACGCATCGACTCGGCGATCTACAGGGCGATCGCCGAAACGCCGACACCGGCCCTCGACCAGACGCTGCGCCGCATCTCCCAGGCGGCCGACCACTCCAAGCTGTCGATGGCGGCAGCCGCGGCGCTCGCGGTTCGAGGACGCCCGGCGGGGCGCCGCGCCGCCGTGTTCGGCCTGGTCTCGGTCGGCGCCACATCGGCGCTTGTCAATCTCGCCGTGAAGCCGCTCAGTCGGCGGCGGCGTCCCGACAGGGTCGCCCAGCGGGTCGCCCTGGGTCGCCAGGTCCGGATGCCCATCTCCACTTCCTTCCCCTCGGGGCACTCGGCGGCCGCCTTCGCGTTCGCGACCGGCGTGGGGCACGTGATGCCGCGGGCCGCCATCCCACTGCGGGTGCTCGCGGCGGTGGTTGCCTACTCGCGGGTGCATACGGGGGTCCATTATCCCGGCGATGTGGTGGTCGGCTCGATAATTGGCACGGCCACGGCGCAGGTCACCTGCCACGAGCTCGACCAGCTGCCCCGTACCAGATAGACCGTCCGCCGTCTTCTGGACGCGGCGCATCGATGGGCTATGGTGCGCGTCGCATGCGCGCTGCCCGATCGGGACTCGCTCTGGCAGCCGCTTCCTCACTGCTCGCGGTCATATCCGCGACCGCCGGCGCAGCCGGCCTCCCGGCGATCCCGCAGCAGTTCAAGGCGAAGGTCGAAGGCACCGCGAAGTTCGAATGGGACAGCCGTCGCGGCCCCGTCGGGACCAGGTGTCAGGACTGGAACAGCCAGGAAGGCATGGTGCGCCAGAAGTTCGCGACGAGAAACGCCGGGCTCATCACTCTCCTTCCCGGACGAATTGCGGGCCAGGGGGTCGGGCCCGCCACTATCACGGGATCGATCGACAGCACCGTGGCGAGCAGCCTCGAGCCCGGATGCCCGGCCCTGTGCCCAGGCGCAACGGTCGCGAGAGCAGGGGCTGTCCGCGGGCCGCTCGCGAGCGTTGCCGACTGCGCCCAGACGGCGACGCCACGCGTCGAGGCCTCAACCTCGTGCAAGGCTGCCGCGCCCAAACCGGTCTCCCTCTTCATCTTTCGCGGCACCTCGACCCTGGCGATGGACGTCGCTCTGAGCGCCGAAGTGCCCACGCCCGCAGATAAGAGATGCGTCGTTCTCGGCACCGGTTTCCCCCGCCTGGCGAAGCTGTTCAAGGCGAGCGCGATGCGCAAACTGGGAGCCGGCGGGGTCCTCCGCAAGGTCAGGACACTCACCGGTGTCTGCCCGGGTACGACCCGCACCGGCCCCGAACTGACGGCCCTGGGGCCGTTCAAGTGCTCCTATGTGATGAAGGTCAGCGTCACGGTCTCACGTCTTTAGCGCGGACCCCGTCAGACGCGTCCCCATGCCGGTGGAGCACTCGTCGGCTAGGCGTGGCCTGCGGCGCGCTTCGCCGCGGCGAAGCCGACCATCCGCCCGGTCTCCTCGTCCCACAGCTTCAGCCGGGTGCAGCGCATCCCGTCGCGGAGGGTGAGGATCGGCACCTCCTGGAAGATCGCGTTCTCGTCATGGGCGCGCTGGAGGTTGTAGTTGGGGATGCGCGCATTGAGATGGTGGACGTGGTGCAGGCCGATGTTCCCCGAGAAGAACTGAAGCACCGAGGGGAGCTTGAGGTAGGAGCTTCCGCGCAGGGCGGCGTCGGAGTAGGTCCACTGCTCGCCGCTCTCCCAGTAGGCCTCCTCGAACTGGTGCTGCACGTAGAACAGCCAGATCCCGGCGGATCCGGCCAGCATCACCGTCGGCGCCTGGATCAGGAAGAAGTTCAATGGGCCGATCGCCCAGCAGAAGGCCGCCACCAGCAGGGCCAGCGCGATGTTCGTGCCGATCACGCTGCGCCGCATCCGGGGCCTCGCGTCGCGCGAGACGATCCGCGGGCCGATCAGGAGGGCCACGATCGGGCCGATCCCGAACATGATGGCCGGGTGGCGGAAGAGGCGGTAGGCGAGCTGCGAGCGGGGGGCGAGCTCGTTGTACTCGGTGACGGTCAGCGTCCGAACGTCGCCGCCGCCGCGGCGCTCGAGATCGCCTGAAGTCGCATGGTGGACGGCGTGGTCATGACGCCAGCGGACGAAGGGCGAGTAGACGAACAGGCCCAGCACGGTCCCCATCCAGGCATTGGCCCGCTTCGAGGCGAACAGCGAGCCGTGCGAGCAGTCATGGAACAGGATGAAGGTCCTGACCAGAAATCCCGAGGCAGGAATCGAGATCGCAAGGACCAGCAGATAGGAGACGTCCAGGGCCAGGTACATCGCGTAGGAGAGCGCCAGGTAGGGGAGCACCGAGGTGGCCAGCTCGAGCAGGCTCCTGGCGAACTTGGGCCGTGCGTAGGGGGCCAGATCCTCGCGCCGGAAAGGCGGTTTACGACCAGCTTGCTCGCGTGCCCTGAGGGCCGCGGCAGGTGAACCCACTCGACGATGCTCGCAGATATCGGGCCCCGGGGGGCCACGCCTCTACCCGCGGTTTTCCTTCTGACGCAATGAAAAGCCCACGAAAGGAGCCGTCTCATGCGTATGATCAGCGCCGCGAACGGCTTCGCGGGCGGCCCGGGCATCACTGGAGGGCGCTGCTGAATAACGGATGACCTCTCGGACCTTCTGGAGCATGCCTGGATGACGGCTGCAATAGACGCTGGGCTGGCGCTCTGCGCCCTGCTGTTCCTCACCCTCGCGATGGCGCTGGGCGCAGCTCCGGCCATGGCCGAAGCGCCCCATCCCGTACTCACCAACCCTGTCGCCGGTTCCTCGACGAAGCTGCAGACGCCCCTGTTCAGCGGAACCACCGACGACGATCTCGATCCGGTCGCGGTCCGGATCTACGAAGGCGCCACAGCGGAAGGGAGCGCCCTTCAGACAATCGAACCGCTGCTTCTCCCCGTCCTTGGAAGCTGGAGTGTGGAAGCCGAAGCGGCGCTCCCTCCGGGCACCTACATCGCCGTCGCGGAACAGCTGAACGCCGAATCCGAAGCGGGCCTGAGCGCGCCGGTCACATTCACGATCGACACGCTCGCCCCGTCACCATCGCTCGTCTCGCCCGGGACCCTGACGAACGACTCGACGCCGACGCTGCAGGGCACCGCCGGGACCGCCCCGGGCGACCTCCCGGCGATCACGGTGGTCCTCCACAAGGGCGCCACCACCTCAGGCGCCATCGCCGCCGAAGCCGGCCCGGAAGCTCAGAGCGGAACCTGGTCGCAAACGCTGGCAGCGCTTGCCGACGGGACCTACACGGCCCAGGCCTCCCAGTCCGATCAGGCGGGCAACATCGGCACCAGCGAACCGGCGACGTTCACCATCGACGCGACGGCCCCCGCGCCGGACATCTCGCTTCCCTCCTACGGCTCCGTCCTGACGCTCGCCCGTCCCGTCTTCTCCGGTCTGGCCGGCGTCGCGCCGGGCGATCAGGGCACCGTCGGCCTTGACATCTACTCCGTCGGTCCGGGGCGCTCCGAAACCCTGCTCGAGTCCCTTGGCTCGTTCCCGGTGAAGCAGGGTGGTTGGAGTAGCGGCGGGGCTGGCAAAGACCTTGCCGACGGCATCTACACCGCAGTGGTCCGCCAGAGCGATGAAGCCGGCAACACCGGGTCCAGCGAACCGCTCCTGTTCGTGATCGAAGCCCGCCCCGCAAAGTCGGAAACGCCCGCGCCGCAGCCTGAAACGGCTCCTCCCGCACCCGCACCCCCACCGGTCCCCACGTCCCCCGCGGCGCCCGCCCTCCAATGGCTTCAGCCGTTCCCGGTCGTGCGGATCGCAGGCTCCGAGACGAGTTCAGGAGCGAGGATCTCGCTCCTCAGCGTCGTCGCCCCGGTGGGGGCCAGGGTCACGGTCACCTGTCGCGGGAAGGGCTGTCCCATCCGCTCGCAGGGAGTGCTGGCAGGGGCGGGGCGCATCAACCCGTCCGGAACCCAGGTGATCTCGTTCCATCGGTTCCAGCGCTCGCTTCGCGCCGGTGTGACGCTTGAGATCCGGGTCAGCCGGGCTGGGCAGATCGGCAAGTTCGTGCGGTTCGTGATCCGGCACGGCAAGCTCCCGACGCGCCAGGACAGCTGCCTCGATCCGTCGTCGGGCACCCCGATCGCCTGCCCGCGCTCATGAGGGCGAGGCCGCGCTCGCGTCGCCGCTCGCCGGCTGGGCAGGCCGACGTTGCGACGATCATCGTCCTGGCTTCTCTCGGCGTGGCGGTCTTCGCCTGCTTCTTCCTGATCGGCCGGGCTGCGAGCCCCCACCCGCACGCGAGCGAATCGATGCCCCGGACCGTCGATGCCGTCGTGTCGGCGGTTCCGGTCCGGATGAGCAGCGCCCCGGCCATCGCTGCGGCAATCGCACCGAGCCAGAGTCGGAAACCGCGGCCGGCCGCGGCGCGGACTCCCGCCGCTGTCGTGGCGGTGACACCCGTCTCGGCGCCTACCGAACCGGTCGGCACGCCCGAACGTGCGCAGACGACGCCGGTCCGCACCAGCGCGCCCGCCAAGTCCCCCGAAGGCGGCGGATCCACAACTCAGCCCTCCTCGGGCGGGCCGGGCACCTCCTTCGACACGTCGGGCTGATGATGCACGCCCCGACGCTCAGGCTCCCGACCTTCGCCGTGCCGCTCCTGCTGGCGCTGGCCGTCCTGGGCTACCTCACAGGCACGCGCCATGTCAGCGGATCGGGCTCCACCCCGCAGCCACCGGCCATGCGGGCGGCTCTGGGAACCAGCGTCGGTGTCGAATATCCCCTTGGCTGGAATGAAGCTGCGACGGGGCCTGCCATCCCCGGGCTCACGCTCAAGGGCCTGCTTCGGCTTCAGGCAGGTCCCGGCGGATCGGAAGCCGGACTCGAGGCCGGCACCGTCGCGGGGACAGCACCCAGTCCCCTTCCCCCGGGGATCCGGGCGAGACTTCGGAACATCCCCCGCGCCGAAGTCGTCAGCCTGGTCGCGCTTCAGGCGATCCGCTACCCCGACGTGCGGTTGACCGGATACCGGCAGCGTCTGGAGCTCTACGCGATTCCGGGCCAGGCCAACGGGGAGGCGATCCTGGCATGCCACGCTCCGGCGTCTGAGGTCACGGTCCTGGAGCAGTGCGAGCGGATCGTCTCGAGTGTCTCGCTTGCCGGGCAGTCGACCTCTGACGTCACGCCGGACGGTGCCTACGGAAGGCGCCTGGCGGGCATCGTGGCGGGCGTGGAAAGAGCTCGCCGGGCCGCCCGGGCGCGGATGAGCCGGAGTGGGGCGGTCCAGTCGCTCGCGGCCTCCTCGGCTTCACTGGCGGCCCGCTTCCTGCACGGAGCCGGCAGCTTGGGCAACCTCGACGCACCGCCCGTGGCCGGGGCGGCGCAGGTTGCGCTGGCGCGAGCCATGATCGCCGCCGGGGGAGCCTACGGAGCGCTGGGGCAGGCAGCCCGCAAGAGGAGCCCCGGCAGATACCAGGCGGCGCGTCTGCGGGTGCAGCGGGCCGAGCGGTCGGTCGACAGGGCGCTTGAGAACTTTGCCCTGCTCGGCTACGCGGCCGGCTCGCAGCTGTAGCTCCTAGGCGCCTCTGTCGCTGAGGGCTTCCCGCTCGGCGCGGTGGGTCGGGCAGAACGCGCCGCGTACCTCGCCGCCGGCAAGGCCGAAGGCGAGCCAGGACTCACCCTGCCAGGTGAAGTTGAAGAACCCGTCCGTGAATTCGTCGCCCAATGCCTGGGTCCGGGCCCAGGCTGCCTCGGCGACCGCCGCCGGCACAACGGCACAGCAGGAGGAGCCGCCGCCGAGATGGCGCGAGGCCACGCACTTCAGGGGCCTGTCCTCGCGGCATTCGCGGGCCCTGGCGAGGCTGTTCATCTCGTTCACCACGCCGGGGCGCTCCAGGGTCGCGGCCCGGTGAGATCTGGCGTCGTGTGTGTGGAGTTGGTGCATTGGCTTTTCCTGTCGTTCCTGTCGGGCAGAGGAGCTGCCCTCTTCGGGCAGTTCATGTCGTCCTTTTGGAACGACACGGCTCATTCGAGCGCCTGCTGAAGTTCCGCGGGAGGATGTGGACGCCCGTTTGAGGTCCTGGTGGGAGAATCCCCCGATGGCCGTCCGGGGAGGGGTCCCGCCGCAGCAGGAGCGCTTCGATGCGGTGGTCGTCGGTGCGCGCCTGGCCGGCTGTGCGTTCGCCGCTCCGCTGG
>CAZFGJ010000151.1:0-7016 GCA_964518445.1 uncultured Solirubrobacteraceae bacterium | reverse complement strand
CGCTCCTTCGCCGCGTGCTTGATTCCCTGATGAAGGTCCTCCGGCAGATAGATAGTCGTCTTTACCACCAGCACAATGTACCACACATAACGTATGGCATAGGCGCCCGACCCCCTCGGCAGGTACTGGAAACCCCGCTCTCCAATGCGAAATCTCGACATCACGCGAAAGTACTTGCCTGCGCAACCACCCCGCGCTATACTAACTAAACTTTCGTAAGCTCATATGGAGCGATAATTGATGCCGACTTCCCCGTCAGACAAACCAGAGATCCAGCCCAGCGCCCCGAAGCCCAGGCTCCGGCTGATCCCCTTGGACGACACCGTCGTCTTCCCCAACATGGGCATCACCCTCACCATCGACGTCGGTGATGACAGCCGCGTCGTCCTCGTCCCGCGCCACGAGAACGAGTTCCTCGAGGTCGGCACCATCGCCGAAGTCTCCGAGCAGATCCGCCTTCCCGGCGGCGGCCGCGCGGTCGCCCTCTCGGGTGAGCACCGCGCCCTGATCGGCGCGGCACAGAGCGGCCCCGAAGGCGAGCTTCGCGTGGACGTCGATGAGCGACCCGACGAGGTCCCCGTCGACGGACGTACCCGCGAGCTCGAAAGGGAGTACCGCGCCACGGTCGAGGAGATCCTCGAGCTGCGTGGCGACGACGGTCGTATCTCGGCTTTCCTGCGAGCGATCGCCGAGCCCGGCTCGCTGGCCGATTCGGCCGGCTACTCCCCCAGCCTCAGCTACGAGCAGAAGGTCGAGCTGCTGCGCACCCTCGACGTGACCGAGCGCCTTGAGCTGGCCGTCAGGCTCCAGCGCGAGAGCCTGGCCGAGCTGCAGGTCCGCAAGCGGATCCGCGAGGACGTCCAGGAGGGCGCCGAGAAGCAGCAGCGGGAGTACTTCCTGCGCAAGCAGATGGACTCGATCCGCAAGGAGCTGGGCGACGACGACGCGTCTGTCGCCGAGGAGTACCGGGACAAGATCGAGGCCTCGGAGATGCCCGAGGACGTCAAGACCCAGGCGCTGAAAGAGCTCTCCCGGCTTGAGCGGATGGGTGAGCAGACGGGCGAGTCCAGCATGATTCGCACCTACCTGGACTGGCTGATCGCCGTGCCCTGGGGCAAGCGCTCCGAGGAGCACCTCGACCCGGTGGCGGCACGTGCCGTGCTGGATGCCGATCACGCCGGCCTCGAGGACGTCAAGGACCGAATCACCGAGTACCTGGCTGTGCGCAAGCTCCGCCAGGACCGGGGGATCGAGGCCGACCCCAAGTCGGGCGCCATCCTGACCCTGATCGGCCCTCCAGGCACCGGTAAGACCTCGATCGGCGAGTCGATCGCCAGGGCAACCGGACGTGAGTTCGTCCGGATGAGCCTCGGTGGAGTCCGCGACGAGGCCGAGATCCGCGGCCACCGCCGCACCTACATCGGCGCCCTCCCCGGGCGGCTTGTGCGGGCGCTGCGAGACGCCGGGACGATGAATCCGGTGATCCTGCTCGACGAGGTCGACAAGGTCGGCGCCGACTGGCGGGGTGACCCGTCGGCGGCCCTGCTCGAGGTGCTCGATCCGGCCCAGAACCACTCGTTCCGCGATCACTACCTGGACGTCGAGTTGGACCTCAGCCAGGTCATGTTCCTGGCGACCGCCAACGTTGCCGACACGATTCCCGGCCCGCTGCTCGACCGCATGGAGGTAATCCACTTCGATGGCTACACCTCCGAGGAGAAGCTGGCCATCGCAAAGGGCTACCTGTGGCCGCGCCAGCGCGACCGCAACGGCCTGCGCGACGACGAGGTCGAAATCTCCGACGACGTCCTGCGGACGATCATCGCCGAGTACACACGTGAGGCGGGAGTCCGCAACCTGGAGCGCAGCCTCGGGACCGTCCTGAGGAAGACCGCCACGAAGATCGCCTCGGCTCAGGCCCTGGCGGAGATCGAGGCGGGGAAGGACGCAACCCCCGAGGACAAGACCGAGGCAATCGCATCCACCAACGGCTCCGTCAAGCCGGCCAAGAAGGCCAAGGTGCCCAAGACCCCAAAGGCCAAGCGGGTCAAGATCGACCTGGAGGCCGTACGTGACGCGCTCGGTCGCCAGAAGGTCTTCCAGGAGTCCGCGGCACGCACCGCGACGCCTGGTGTGGCGACCGGACTGGCCGTCACGGGTGCAGGAGGCGACGTGCTGTTCGTCGAGGCCACCGGGATGAAAACCGGCAAGGGCGGACTGGTACTGACCGGACAGCTGGGCGATGTCATGAAGGAGTCGGCTCAGATCGCCCTCTCCTACGTTCGTGGCCACGCCGAGGAGCTGGGAATCGACGAGCGGGACTTCGAGGGTCGTGAGTTCCACGTCCACGTCCCCGCCGGAGCCATCCCCAAGGACGGCCCCAGTGCGGGTGTGACGATGGTCACCGCTCTGGCATCGCTGCTCTCGGGACGGCCCGTCAAGCACACCGTCGGGATGACCGGCGAGGTGACGCTGCAGGGTCGTGTCCTCCCGATCGGCGGACTGAAGCAGAAGGTCCTGGCGGCCCATGCGGCCGGCTTGACCGACGTGATCCTGCCCGAGCGCAACAGGGGCGACCTGGACGACATTCCCGAGGAGGTCCGTCAGCAGATGACCTTCCATCCGGTGATGACCGTGCAGGAGGTCCTCGACCGCGCACTGGAGCCGGCTCGCGATGTCGCGCACGTCTCGTAGATGTGAGCCCGTGCCGCTGGAGGTCCGCGAGACCGCGGACCTCCTCGAGCGGCGCTGGCAGCTCTCGATTCTCTACGCGGCCCTGACCGGGGCACTGCGCTTCAACGAATTCGCCGAGGCCGTGGCGGGCATCTCACCGAGGATGCTCGCCGAGCGCCTACGCGACCTCGAGGGCGCAGGGCTGGTTCAGCGAACCGTGATCCCCTCTAGTCCTCCGACCGTCGAGTACCGGCTCACAGAGCGCGGACGGCGACTCGGGCCGATCATCGAGGCGATGCGCGAGTACGCACGCCAACCCGCCTGATCAGACGAGCCACCGCCCTTCGCTCATCAGCTGCCGGTCGGGGAGCTCCTCGACCTCCCGCCACGCCTGGATGCGGCGAGGAGTGATCCGGAACCAGCGGTAGGAGCTGCCGGAGTCACGAGGATCGAACCCTGTCCGTGCCGCGAATCGCTCGGCACGCTCCGCTGACAGCGCCTCCATCTCAAGCACCTCGACATCCCCCTCGATCATCGAGACGTCCCGGGTCGGCCCAAGGCCCAGCCTCACCGTTCGGCCTGCCACGAGGTTCCTGCCCGTGGGGCTCTTCGCAGGGGTGGCCAGGAGCAGGGTCCGGCCGTCCCACTCGAAGGACAGCGGCACCAGGTGGGGCCCGCCCTCCGATGAGGCGCTCGCCACCCAGAGGTCCACGTCCTGGCTGAGGCGATCCTCCGTGTCGCGGCGCCGCACAGCGCCTGTTCGGGGGGCCGGAACCATCAGTCGCCCGGGAGCGCCGCGAACTCCCTCTTGGTCTGCCTGTACCAGCCCATTCCGGCCAGCGGGTTCTTCCACCTGCCCTTCATCTCACCCAGGGCACCCACATGCGCCTCGTCGCCACCGGCGACCATCTCCTTCAGGTGCTTGTCCTGCGCCTTGATCACATCATTGGCCGTCTTCCCATGATGCGCCACGTCGCAGGGTCCGCCCAGTTGCCTGCAGGTCATCGTCTTCATCGGGCCCGCTCCTCTCCTAGATCTTGCTTTGGGATTAATACGAACGGCAGGGCGCCAGATCGACAGGCACGGGGATCAAACGCCGTCGAGGGCCGCGAACCCACCCTCGGCCGAACTCAGCCAGTGATCGAGAAGGGCGCCCGAGCGCTGAACGCCCGTCCGGCTGTCTTGCCGCTGGCAATCAGGTAGTAGCTGCCCCGGCCCAGGGCGCCGGCCCCGATGCGACCTGTGAATCTGAACGAGTTTTCGCCCACCTTGCTCTGTCGCGCAAAGGAGCCTGGAACCTTCGCCAGTCTTGTGCAGCCCTTGCCGTGGCGCTTCGGGCCAGCGGCAACACAGAGTTTGCCGGACATGACACCCGCCCGCCTGCGGACGACCGTGAACGTCACCTTCGCAGCTCGCCCTTCTAGCGTGTAGCTGACCTTGGCGCCAACATGTGCCCGACCGAGGCTGCCTCCACGCCGGGTGGGATGGAACGAACGAGGCGAGACTCCCATCCCCGAGAGAGCGGGCAGAATCTGCTTTTCGCACAAACACGCGCTAACGAGGGGCGACACTCCTACCCGGACCGTGAACGATGCGGTCTGTCCCACTCGGTTGGTGGCGGTCAGTGTCGCGGCGTGAAAGCCGGGCCCAGAAAAGGCGTGACTCGCCGACGCTCCGGGCGGTACGACGGCCCCATCATCGAATGTCCACTGGTAGCCAACGATGGCGTCACCGGGTTCCGGGGCGCTGGCCAAACCGTTGAACGCGATCGGGACACCTGTACGGCCTTCTTTGGTGGTCGTATATGCGTTCACAATCACCGGCCCGCGCCACTGGTACTCATAGGGCCCTACATCCCGCCGGCCGTGGACGATTCGGGGGTTGCCGGCGAGGTCGGTGGCGTACTCGCTGCCGCCCAATTCACCGGGTGCCCCCGCGTCGATCAGCGGTGAGCCTGGAGCGGGTCGAAAATCACCCGTCAGGGAGCTCACGAAATCCGATGGCGCCGCAGCGACCAAGATGTGTTCGGCCTGCACCGTGCCCAGTCCCGTGATGCTGTCTTTCGCAGCGTCATAGCTCGAATATTCGGTCGTCAGTTTCGTCGCGGCGTTCCCCGAGATGTTCAGGGACTCTTCCGCGCCAAGGATGATCGAGTCGGCGAGCGTGGCATTCGCCGCTTTGCTCGTGCCGTCAAGGATGATCCCGATGTGGTGGCCGTTGACGATCGCGATGTGTCGCATCGTCACGCTCGTCGTCCCATTTTCATTTGCATTCAGTTCAAGGCCCGCGTTGGCCGTGCCACCGCAGTCGAAAATGGTGTCTTCGATGATCAGCGGTTTGGAGAAGAACGAGACGAGCGGGGTGCCGCCTGAGATCTGATCGCCCCGCAGCGTCCCGTGGTTCGATGCTTCAACGCCGTAGTTCCCGCCGTAGATCGTCGAATCGAGGACTTCGCCGCCTTCCATCCCCACGGCGGAGCCGTTCAGGTCATTGATGGTGCCGTGGCTGAAGACCGCGCTTCCTTCAATTTTCAGGTTGACTGAGTTGATCGCCAGGAGCGGCGATTCGATCGTCACTCCGTCAGCCGTCCCGGCCTGCAGGTGCAGGCCGTCGATGCCTTTGACCGGCGGCACGACGATGCGGATCCCGCTCAGGATCGTGCCGGCGCCTTCGTTGCCGTTGAGGACAAACGCGGTCGTCGCCGTTTTGCCGTCGATCGACAGGGTCGTCAGACCCGCCCCGGCACCCTTGATCAGCACCGGTTCGCCCGTGTATGAGAAGTTCGCCGAGCGGGAGTAGCTGCCCGGACCGATCAAGACGGTGTCCGGACCGCCCACGTTGATGTGGGATTGAGCCTGTTCGAGGGCCGCTCCAATCCCTGCCGCATCGGCGCTCTCTTTGACCCCGCCGGCCGGGCAGGACGTTTCGGCGACGCAGTAAGTGGTCGCTCCCGCGATGGGCGTCCAGACGAGCACGACGGCGACGGTCGCGAGCGCGCTGCCGAGAAACCTCGGGACCCTCCTCACGCCGAGCAGTAGAGCAGAGTCAGCGGCGGTGAGGCTTCCTCAGGCGCTCAGCCCAAGCGCGTGGCGCCGTGCCGCGAAGCACCCGCGGCGCCAGGCTCCCGACGTCCGGGTGGAGGGCCTCCGGTCGAGGCCCTCCACGCTGGACGGACGAGCTACCTCAGGGACATGCTCCTACGGCCGGGTGCTCAGCCATGGCGTGTATGCCACCGTGCCAGTCGTGGACTCGCAATTGCCGCCCGCATTCGGACCGGCTTTGCAGCCCCACCAGTTGTTCTGCGCTTTGACGACCGTTCCCGGCTGGCCCTTCGCACCCGCCGTGTTCGCCTGGATGCTGTTGTTCGAAGCGGTCACCGTCGCCTGGCCGCCGGCCGGCTGTTCGGGGCTCGGATCGCTCTGCGTGACGTAGACCCCGGTCCCGAAGTGCTGGATCGAGTTGCCCGACAGCGCCGCCGTCAGATCGCCGAAGGCGAACCCCAGCAGATCGGTCGTCAGGTAGGCCCCATAGGTGCCGCTGGGGTCCGTCGTCGTCGCCCCGGTCCCGTCGACTTTGTTGCTCGAGAAGGACGGGCCCTGGCCCGAGACCTGGCTCCCGAAGGCCGCCAGGCCGATGTAACAGCCGGTGACCTTGTTCGAGCTGACCGTCGCCGAGAGGTACGGAGCAAACACCCAGATCCCGTACCCGTTTGACTTGCAGGCCGAGACCTTGTTGCCCTGGATCAGGTCGGCCACGCCCCCCGAGCCACCGTTGTTGTCGGTGTGGATGCCGCTGCTCGAGTTGCTCACCTTGTTGTTGAGGAACTGGATCCCCTTCGACCAGTTGGCCGAGATCGCGTCATTGGCACCGTTGACCTTGTTGTGTGACACCACACCCGAGCCTTCGAAGCTGAAGATGGCGATCGACGCTTCTTCGGCCTGGACGTTTTCGACTGTGTCATGGGTGAAGTTGAACGTCCCACCCGAGGAGGCATAGAGACCTCGCAGATAGACGTCGGCGACCGTCACCTTCGAGACCGTCAGACCGTTGAAGGTGCCCAGCGAGTGGTTGGTGATGATCCCGTTGCGGGCATCGATGTCCTTGCCTCCCACCGTCACGCCGCTGGTGAGCCCAGGGTTGTCTCCCTCCAGCTTCATGTTGGCGACCGTCACGTTGTCGGCCTGCACCAGGATGATGTTGCTGGCCGCTCCCCCGCAGAGTGAGCCGGGCGAGCAGACCGGGTTGGAAACGGCCGGAACGATGACCGTCCCGGTGCCGGAGCCCTGAAGCGTCACCGGCTTCGTCGACACCACGTTTTCGTCATAGGTCCCTGCGGCGATCGT
>CAZFGJ010000150.1:0-7017 GCA_964518445.1 uncultured Solirubrobacteraceae bacterium | reverse complement strand
GTCCAGTCCCGCTTGTCCGTTGGTCCTCGTCCCATGTTCCGCCTCATCCCCTCAGAAGTGCAGAACCGTTCGATATGTAGTGTCCCGCGCCACCTCGCCGGAGTTATCCCCCTAAAGGGGTGATCTTCGGGTTAGTACGCGGGTGATGAAATGGGTGATGCCGATATCACCCGAAATGCGGGTTTTACCGATACCATCCCCGGCTATGGCAGAGCGGGGAAACATCACGGTGGCGCTGGGGGAGTTCGACGACCTGCTCGCGCGCGGGCTGAGGGGGCTGATCGAAGACGATCCCCAGCTCGAACTTGTCGCCTCCGATGTCGTCGCGGCGCAGCTGACCATGGTCCTCCGCGCACGCCGTCCCAGCGTGGCGATCCTGGACGCCGGCTCACTCCGCAGCCCGGCCGAGATCAGGACCCTGACGCTCCGTCATCCCGACACGCACCTCCTGCTGCTGGCAGAGCGGCCCTCCGGTGTCGAGTCGGCCCAGCTGCTGGCCTTCGGCGCCGCGGCCTGCCTGGCCAAGGCGACGCAGTCGAGAGACGTGCTGAACGCGATCCACCTGGCCTCCCGCGGCCTGCAGCTGACGCCGCGCGAGGGGAGCGGCGGGGCGCTGGCCGGCTCGGGGCTGCTCACCGCGCGGGAGGCGGATGTCCTTGCGGGTCTTCAGCAACGCCGTTCGAATGCCCAGATCGCAGCCGATCTCCATGTGAGCATCGAGACGGTCCGAACCCACGCCCGCCACATCTACCGGAAGCTCGGAGTCTCCTCGCGGCGCGAGTTGCTGGCGCCCGTCGCGATGACCGGCCGCCAGCCCTCCTGAGCTCGCCCGGCCGGCCCACAAAACGCCCCGGCGTCGCCGACCGCGGCGATAGATTCGACGGGTAGTGACGAGCCCTCCGGAAAGCCCGATCGTCGCCCACCTGGACGCCGACGCGTTCTACGTCTCGATTGAGCTGGGACGCCATCCCGAGCTTCGCGGTCGTCCCGTCGTCGTGTCGGGAACCGGGCCTCGGGCAGTCGTGACGACGGCCTCCTACGAGGCGAGACGCTTCGGGGTGGGCTCCGCCATGCCCGCGTCGAGGGCGCGGCGCCTGTGTCCCGAGGCTGTCTTCCTGCCGCCCGACTTCCCGACCTACCGGGCCGTCTCGGGGCGGATCATGGCGATCCTCCGTGCGCACGTCGAGACGATCGAGGTGGTCGGCCTCGACGAGGCCTATCTGGACCTGACAGGGCTGTTCTCGCCGCGCACGGCGATGCGTCGCCTGATCGCCGAGATCGACATGGAGGTTGGCATCACCTGCTCGGTCGGGATCGGGCCCAACAAGCTCGTCGCGAAGGTCGCCTCCGACGCCGAGAAGCCAGCGGGGTTCGTTGTGCTGACGCGCGCCGAGGCCTGTGCGCGGTTCGCTTCCTCGCCGCCGGGCCTGATCCCCGGGATCGGCCCGAAGACGGCGGCCCGCCTGGCCGAGATGGGGCTTCGCTGCCTGGCCGATGTCGCCTCCGCGCCCGAGCAGATGCTGGTCGAGCGCTTCGGGCCGAATCTCGGCCGGGATCTGGGGCGCAGGGCTCGTTTCGAACACGAGGGCACCGTCTCTCAGGCGCGCAAGGTCGTATCGGAGTCGCGCGAGCGGACGTTCGATGTCGACATCGCGGACGCCGAGGAGCTCCGGGCCGCGCTGCGCCGGATGAGCCGCGAGCTCTGCGAGAGCTTGCACCGCCACGGACGGGCGGGGCGGACGATCGGGATCAAGGTCCGCCTGGATGACTGGACAACGGTTACGCGAGCCCACACAGTCGGGGACCCGACGAACGACCCTGCGCTGGTCGAACGGCACGCCCTGCGGCTGCTGGCCGACTACGCGCCGGCCAGGCCCGTCAGGCTGCTGGGCGTCCGGGTGGCCGGCCTGTCCGGCTCCAGCCCATCGAGGCCTGGCGAGGCCGAGTCTCAGTCTAAGGGTGAGCCTGACAGCCAGCTCGTCCTTCCCGTCTGAGCGCCGCCGCGACAGGGTGAGGGATAGGATCGAGCCATGACGTCAGTCCAGGTGGGGGATATCGAGCTCGACTACGAGCGCAGCGGCTCGGGACCGCCGCTCCTGGCGATCATGGGCATGAGCGGCACGGCGCTGAGCTGGGGCGAGCCCTTCCTCGAGCGGCTCCGCCAGAGCCACGAGGTCATCGTCTACGACCACCGCGGTGTGGGTGCCAGCACACCGCTCACGGGAAGCCTCACGATCCGCCAGATGGCGGAGGATGCGGCCGGCCTCCTGGCCGCCCTCGAGATCGACTCGGCCGATGTTCTGGGCATCTCGATGGGCGGGATGATCGCCCAGGAGCTCGCGCTCAACCATCCCCAGCTGGTGAGAACCCTGACTCTGGGCTGCACCTATTGCGGCGGCGAGGGCAGCTCCCTGGCCGGAGAAGACGTAGCCCGGAAGCTCGGCGAAGCGATGATGTCGGGGGACCGCGAGCAGGCCCTCCGGGTGGCCTGGGAAGTGAACGTCTCGCCGTCCTACGCCGCCGACGATGGCGCATGGAGCGCATTCCACGCGATCGCCGCCAGACGCGCCGTCGCGGTTCCGGTGATCATGGCCCAGATGCAGGCCTGCATGGCCCACGACACGCATGAGCGCCTCGGCGGGCTGAATGCCCCCACCCTGGTGATCCACGGGACCGAGGACCAGATGATCCCCGTGGCCAACGGGCACCTGATTGCGGATCTGCTTCCCGATTCCCAGCTCGAGATCCTCGATGGGGTCGGGCACCTGTTCTTCTGGGAGCGGGCCGAGCATGCCGCCGAGCTGATCGGGTCGCACACCTCAGTCGAGGCCTGAGGCCCGGCCGGCCGCCGAGCGCCGTGGAGGAGGCCGAGTTGCGGATCGACGCCGGGGGGACCACGCTCTCGGCGCAGGAGAGCGGGGAGGGCCACCCGGTCGTGCTGCTCCACGGCCTCACCGCCACCCGCCGCTACGTCGTGATGGGCTCGCGGACGCTCGAGCGCTCAGGGCATCGGGTCATCGCCTATGACGCTCGCGGTCATGGCCGCTCCGACCCGGCCGGGGAAGGCCGCTACGACTACCCCCGCCTGGCCGAGGACCTGCTGGCCGTGCTCGATGCCACAGGGGTTGAGCGGGCCACCCTGGCCGGTGCCTCGATGGGCGCCCACACGGCCGTGGCCCTCGCGCTGGCCCACCCGGAGCGGGTCGCCTCGCTTTGTCTGATCACGCCGGCCTTCGACCCCGGCGCAGCGAGGGACGGCGCCGAGCTCGAGGGATGGGACCGTCTGGCCGCGGGGCTGCGCTCCGGTGGCGTCGACGGCTTCGTGGCGGCCTACGACCTCGACCGGATCCCCGAGGGGATGCGCCCGACGATCGAGACGGTTCTGCGCCAGCGCCTCTCGGCTCACCTCCATCCGGAGGCCGTCGCCGACGCCCTCGAAGCCGTGCCCCGGTCCGATCCCTTCGGCTCGCTCGCAGAGCTGGGGCAGATTGCTGCTCCGACGTTCGTGGTTCCCAGCCGTGACGAGCTGGACCCGGGCCATCCACTGGCCGTCGGCGAGGCCTGGGCCGCCGCGATCCCCGGTGCTCGGCTGCTGGTCGAGCCGCTCACCGATCCACCCTCCTCGCCCACGGCATGGCAGGGGGGACAGCTCTCCAGGCTGATCGGAGAGCTCGTAGCGACTGGTACGTGATAACGTACGCGCGTATGTCAGTACGTGAATGGGACGGATCGAGCTACGACCGCATCTCGGCGACCATGGAGGCGCTGGGACGCGACGTCCTCGAGCGCCTGGAGCTCCGGGGCGACGAGCTGGTGATCGATGCCGGCTGCGGCTCGGGACGGATAACGGAGGCGCTGATCGAGCGCCTGCCACAGGGGCATGTGATCGCGGTCGATCAGTCCGAGTCGATGATCGAGGCGGCCCGCAGGCGCATCGGCGAGCGCGCCGAGCTGAGGGTCTGCGACCTGCTCGAGCTGCAGGTCGAGCAGCCGGCCGACGCAATCCTCTCGACGGCCACGTTCCATTGGATCGGCGATCATCCGCGTCTGTTCGGCCGCCTTCACGGCTCACTGCGTCCCGGCGGGCGCCTCGTCGCGCAGTGTGGCGGGCGGGGCAACATCGACATCCTGCGGGGTAAGGCCCAGAGGGTCTGTGAGCGAGAGCCCTACGCCGAGCACTTCGCCGGCTGGCAGACGCCCTGGAACTACGCCGGGCCCGAGGAGACCCGCGACCGGCTGCTGGCCGCCGGATTCACGTCGGCCGAGTGCTGGCTCAAGGAGGCACCTCGCGAACCCGAGGAGCCGCGTGAGTTCCTAGCCACGATCGTCCTGGGCCCGCACGTCCAACAGCTGCCCGAGGAGCTCCGCGAGTCGTTCATGGACGAGGTCATGGCCGAGCTCGGCTCGCCGGTCGTCGTCGACTACATCCGCCTGAACATCGACGCCGTCGCCTAAGGCGCGCCTCAGGCCAGGGCGGCCTCGCCGGCGCTCGAACGAGGGACGCCGTTTGATTCCTCGGCGATCTCGCGCCCGCTGAGCAGCTCGGCGTAGCGTCCGGCGAGCGCGACCAGCTCCTCGTGGGTGCCGCGCTCGATGATCCGCCCGCCGTCGAGGACGACGATCTGATCGGCGTCGCGGACCGTCGAGAGCCTGTGGGCGATGGCGATCGTCGTCCGGCCTCGGGAGAGGTCATCCAGCGCATGTTGGACGGCCCGCTCGGTCTCGTTGTCGAGCGCCGAGGTCGCCTCGTCGAGGATCAGGACCGGCGGATTGCGCAGAACGGTGCGGGCGATCGCCATGCGCTGCTTCTCGCCGCCGGAGAACCGGTAGCCCCGCTCGCCGACGGGCGTGTCGTAGCCCTCGGGCAGGGAGGAGATCAGCTCATGTATCTGCGCGGCACGGGCGGCATCTTCGATTTCCTCATCGGTCGCATCCGGGCAGGCGAAGCGGAGGTTCTCACGGATCGAGGCGTGAAACAGGTAGGTCTCCTGCGAGACCAGCCCCACGGTGGCGGCCAGCGAGCCCAGGGTGACGTCCCGGATATCGGTCCCATCGATGGCGACCGCCCCGCGCTCGGGCTCATAGAGGCGCGCCACCAGGTAGGCGAGCGTCGTCTTGCCCGACCCCGTCTCGCCGACCAGGGCGGTGGTGGTGCCCGCCGGTACGTCCAGTGAGATGTCGCTGAGCGTCCAGGGCGAGCCGGCGTCGTAGCGGAACCAGACATCCCGCAGCACCACGTCGCCCCGCACGCCGCCGAAGGGATGGGCCCCCGGGCGCTCGACGATGTCGACGGGGAGATCGAGGTACTCGAAGATCCTCCCGAACAGGGCCAGCGAGGTCTGGACTTCCAGGCCCACCGAGAGCAGCGACTGAATCGGGAAGAAGAGACGGGTCTGAAGCGTCGTGAAGGCCACGACCGTCCCGATCGAGATGCTCTCACGCCCGCCGGTGCCCGCGAAGAGGTAGACCAGGGCGGGCATGATCGCGAAGCTCATCTGCACCGATGCCATTCGCCAGCGGCCGGCCATCCGGGCCCGTACCTCGAGGTCGGCCAGCTCGCCGGACTCGCCGCTGAAGCGGCGAACCAGCTCGGGTGAGCGTCCCATGGTCTTGCCCAGCAGGATCCCCGAGACGGACAGGGACTCCTCGACCAGCGTCGACATGTCTGCGAGACGGCTCTGGCGGACCGACTGGATCCGCCGGCGCTCCTCGCCAACCCTCCGGGTCAGCCACACGAAGAAGGGGAGCAGGATCAGCGAGAACGTCGCAAGGCGCCAGTCGAGCAGGAACATCGCCACGACCGTGGCCACCACGGTCGTCACGTTCTGGACGATCGAGGTCGCCGTCGAGGTGACGACGCTGTCCACGCCGCCGATGTCATTGGCGATCCGCGACTGGACCTCGCCGGTGCGGGTGCGGGTGAAGAAGGCCAGGGACATGCGCTGGAGGTGCGCATATACGGCCGCTCGCAGGTCGTGCATCACGCGCTGGCCGACCTGGTTTGAGATCCAGGTCTGAGCTACGCCGATCACGCTCGTGACGATCGACAGGGCGATCATTCCCGCGACCAGCTCGGCCAGCAGCCTGGTGTCGTGCTGGGGGTAGGCCGTGTTGATGATTTCCCGCAGCAGGAAGGGGCTCACCACACCCAGGCCGGCCGAGACGAAGATCAGCGCCAGCAGTGCGCCAAGGCGCGCTTTGTACGGAAGGAAGAGCCGCCGGATCCGTCGCAGCGGAACAGGCTGGGAGGGGGTGTCCTCAGGCCTCATCTCCGGCGTCTGGCCGTGCCGGCCCTCGCCCGTGCGCCCCTGTGAGAAAGGTTGGCTGCTCACGAGTGATGACTTTATCCGCGCACGCCAGCGGTTCCGGGGCGTTTCGGGGCCGCGGAGTCTCTTACCGGCGGACCGCGAGGTAATCTCCCCGGCACCGCGGCCGACCGGGCCGCTCTCACGCTCAGGGGGTCGGATGTCCAGACGGCGGGCTGCTGTGCGGGTCACACTCGGCGGGCTGCTTGCGGCCCTCGTGACGGGAATCGCCGCCCCGAGCCCCGCCGGCGCGGAAACGGTGACGATCGGCAACGCCCTGAACGCCGGCGAAGTCCTCTACGCGCTGTGCAAGCCCTGCACCGTCTTCCAGTCCACCCAGCCCGGTGCGACGGTCACCGCGCCGTTCACTGGATCGATCACCTCGTGGGCCTACCAGTCGGGTGACGAAGGGGCCGAATATCAGCTCGAGGTCCTCCACCCGGGCGCCGGCGGGGAATACACCGTCAGCGCCCGCAGCCCCGTCATCGCCGTCCCGGGCAAAGAACCGGTCGCCAGGCAGGTTCCGCTCGCCTCGGCGCTGCCGATCCAACAGGGCGACAGCATCGGCCTGCACGTCCTGGAAAGCGCCCAGAACGTCCCCACCGCCGGGACCGCCGCCCCGGCTGACGAAGTGGGGGAGATCAACGGCGACGCACCGGGGACCCCATTCTTCAACGGCTCCCAGGAGGTCCTCGTCCAGGCGACACTGTCG
>CAZFGJ010000149.1:0-7092 GCA_964518445.1 uncultured Solirubrobacteraceae bacterium | reverse complement strand
ACCCACCACATGAAGCTCGAGGAAGCACCCGAGGCCTACGCCGTCTATGACCGGCGCGAGGCCCTGAAGATCGTCCTGACTCCCTAGCGGCCGCTACTCGGTCCAGCCCAGCGAGCGCTGGACGGCCTTCTTCCACTGCGCGTACTCCGCCTCGCGCGGCGCCTCATCCATCGAGGGGACCCAGCGCCGGCCCTCCGACCAGCGTTCGCGCAAATCGTCCAGGCCCGACCAGAACCCGACCGCCAGGCCCGCCGCGAAGGCCGCGCCGAGAGCTGTCGTCTCGGCAACGGCCGGGCGAATCACGGGAACGCCGAGGACATCGGCCTGGAACTGCATCAGCAGCTCGTTGGCCGTCATCCCGCCGTCGACCCTCAGCTCCGCGAAGGGGAGCTCGGCCACGGCCCTGGCAGCGTCCAGAACTTCGCGGGTCTGCCAGGCCGTCGCCTCGAGCACCGCCCGGGCGATGTGGCCCGATCGGGCGTAGGCCGTCAGGCCGACGATCACGCCTCGGGCGTCTTCGCGCCAATGGGGGGCGAACAGGCCCGAGAAGGCCGGCACGAAATAGACGCCGCCGTTGTCCTCGACCGTCCGGGCCAGGTCCTCGACAGCGGCCGCCGAGTCGATCAGCCCGAGCTGGTCGCGAAGCCACTGAACCGCCGCTCCGGTCACCGCGATCGAACCCTCGAGGACGTAGTTCGTCGGGTGCCCCTGGACCTTCGCCGCGACGCTCGTCAGCAGCTCGCTGCAGCGCACGATCTTCTCGCCCGTGTTGAGCAGCAGGAAGGCTCCCGTCCCGTAGGTGTTCTTCGCCTCGCCCGCCCCGAAACAGGTCTGCCCGAACAGCGCCGCCTGCTGGTCGCCCACGACGCCCGCGATCGGGCGCAGGCCAAGAGCTGTTCCCGAGGCCTCGCCGAGCACCTCACTCGAGCACCGGATCTCGGGCAGCATCGAGCGGGGGATCCCCATCAGGTCGAGGCTTGGCTGATGCCAGTCGAGTGTCTGAAGGTCCATCAGCATCGTCCGGCTCGCGTTTGTCACGTCGGTCGCGTGCAGGCCGCCGTCGACGCCTCCAGTCAGGTTCCAGAGGATCCAGCTGTCCATCGTCCCGAAGGCCAGCTCACCGGCCTCGGCACGGGCGCGGGCTCCTTCGACGTTTTCGAGGATCCAGCTGACCTTGGGGCCGGAGAAGTAGGTCGACAGCGGCAGCCCGACCGCATCGCGCAACCGGTCGGCGCCCGCGTCACCCGCCATCTCGCGAACCAGCGGGCCGGTGCGGGTGTCCTGCCAGACGATCGCGTTGTAGAGCGGGGTGCCCGTCCCTCGGTCCCAGACGACCGTCGTCTCACGCTGGTTGGTGATCCCGATGGCATCTATCTCGCCGGCCTCGACCGCAGCCGCGGCGAGCGCCCCGCCGATCACCTCGCGGGTGCGCAGCCACACCTCGCTCGGGTCGTGCTCGACCCATCCCGCCCGCGGATGAATCTGGGTGTGCTCGCGCTGGTCCACCGCCGCCACCCGCCCGTCGCGGTCGAACAGGATCAGCCGTGTGCTGGTGGTGCCCTGGTCGATCGCCGCTACGAAGCTCCCCATGGGCGCACCCTACCCGGCCGTCGTCGCGCCGGGGGGCGGCGGGAGTATCGTGGGCAGAGGTGCCCCTCCTCCCCTCATCGCCCTGGAGACGGCCACCATCGGCGCCTCACGGGCGCTCTCCCTCGGAGATGGTGGCACTGGCCTTCACGATCGCTCTCCTTGGCCTCAGCGTCGCGGTGGCCGGCGCCTCGGGCGGCCAGTCGCCAACCACGCCGAACGGGTCGACGGCGCCAAACGGCTCAACGACCCCGGCAAACACGACCACGCCGGCAGAAACACCACCGGTCAAGAAAACGCCCGTCAAAGCGGCTCCCCGCCTCTACCGGATCGTCGGCTGCGTGAGCACCGGAATCGGGGCGGTGCGAGGCGGCCCCTCGCGGCGCGAGGTGGCGATCGGATTCGACGACGGCCCATGGACCGACACGCCCGCCTTCGTGAGGATGCTCGAGCGTGAGAAAGCGCCGGCGACCTTCTTCATGATCGGACGCCAGGTGACGGCGTCCTGGCGCTCGACGCTGCTGCGCGAGCTGCGCGACGGGGATGTGCTGGGCGATCACACCTGGAGCCACCCTGACCTGACCCGCAGCTCTGAAGTCCGCGGCCAGCTGCTCAGCACGATCGGGGCGATCCGGGGGCTGACGGGCTACAGGCCCTGCATCTTCCGCCCGCCCTACGGCTCCTACAACAGCTCCGTCCTTCAGACCGCTCGCTCGCTCGGGTTGGCCACGGTGCTGTGGAACGTCGACCCGACCGACTGGGCCGATCCCGGCACGGCGGCGATCGAGCAGCGCGTCCTGGCCCAGGTCAGGCCGGGCTCGATCATCATCTCCCACGACGGAGGGGGGTCCCGCTCGCAGACGCTGGCCGCCTATCCGCACATCATCGACACGCTTCGCTCGCGGGGCTACCGGATCGTCACGATCCTCGAACTGCTCGGCTTCCGGCCGGTCTACGTCCCCTGCATCCGCCTCTGCGACGGGCTTGGCATAAAGCGGGGCCAGGTCCCCCGCAGGGCGATCATCCGCCAGGCGCCCTGAGGCCGACGATCAGGGAGTGAAGCTCGCGGGCGAGCGGACCGTGCCGGCGGGTTCGCTCGCGTTCGTCACCGTGATCGGCCCGGCTTTCCCACCGGCCGGCACCGTCACCTTGAGCTTTGACTTCGAGACGAACGTGACGCTCGCGGCAGGTGTGCCGGCGAAGGCGACGGTCGATGAGGCGTTGAAGCCGACGCCCTTGATCGAGACGCTCGTTCCGGCGGCTCCGCCGCCCGGCTTGAACGAGATGACCGAGAGGGTCACGGTGAACTTGGCCTTGCTCGTGGCCGAGCCGTGGGCCGTCGTGACGGCCACCTTGCCGATCTTGGCGCCGTCGGGGACGGTGACTTCCAGTTTGGTGGGCGAGATCACCACGAAGCTCGCCGCGACCTTGCCGAGCTTCACCGCCGTGGCGCCGTCGAGGGCCGTCCCTTCGACGATCAGGCTCGAGCCGGTTATCCCCGAGCTGGTCGCGAGGCCGCTGATGCTCGGGACGTTCGAGGCGATCGGAGCGGTCGCGGCGGAGTCGGCGCTGCCGGCGCCGATCGCGTTGTGGGCCGTCTCGCGAACGCGGACGGTGCTGCCGATGTCAGCTTCGCTGGGCGTGTAGGTCTGGTTTCCGGCGCCGGCGATCGCGTGGCAGTTGGTGCCGGAGAAGCCGCACCGTTCCCACTGATAGGTGTAGCTGGTCGGCGAGCCCGTCCATCCGCCATGGTGCTCGGTGAGCGTCTGCCCGGCCTCGGCAAAACCGGTGATGGTAGGCGGGGAGGTGCTGGTCGGGCTCCCGGCGATCGCGAACGCTTCGAGGCCCAGGGGGCTCCCGACCCCGGTCGGCCCGTCGAAGCCGGCGGCCGCTTTGCAGATCGTCGAGGCGCCGCAGGTGCCGTTGTTCCCGTTCGTCACGTCGTAGAGGGCAGCGGCGTTCCCGAAGTGGGTGTAGAGGGTCGAGGCCGGGTAGGAGACGCCGAGCCCGCCCCCCGCCAGGCCGAACTCGCCGGCGACGATCGGCGCCGCCACGGAGGTGCCGCCCCAGACGCCCCACCCGGTCGGTGCCCCGGGTTCTTCGGGCGTCGAGTCATAGACGTCCACTCCGGTGTTGGGGTCGCCGATGGCCGAGACGTCGGCCACTCCTCGTTTCCCGCCGCAGCCCGTCGAGGCGAAGCTCCCGAGTTCAGCCTGCCAGAGGCCGGCTTCGAAGACGGTGCTGCAACCGCTGCCGCCTTCTTCCCAGACCTTGCTTTTCCATACGCCCCCACTTTCGGTGAGCGATGTGCCACCCACGGCGATCACGCCGGAGGCATCGGCCGGGAAGTTTGCGCCGGGAGTTCGTCCGGGGCAGAAGTTGTTCAGGTAGCCGCAGTCGCCCGAGCTCGCGAGGATCGGGATGCCGGGGTGGTTGTAGGCGCTGTTGCCCAGCGATTTGAGCGAGGATTCCTCGCCTTCCCCGTATGAGTTGCTGACGACCGTCGCTCCGGCGGCGATCGCGGAGTTCACGCCCGCGGCGAGGTCGACCCATTCTTCGGATTTGGTCTCGACCAGCATGATCTTGCAGCTCTGGCAGATCGCGTGTGCCATCTGCACGTCGATCGAGATCTCAGTCGCCCAGCCGCCTTCGTCTTTTGGCAGGGGGGCGGCTTTGCCTTCCTGGTTGACCTTCGTGAAGCAGCCGTTCGCCGTCGTGCATTCGGGGAGCCCGAATTCTTTGTCGTAGACCGCCAGGTCGGCCTCGGCCGTGGGGTCGTTGAAGGCGTCCACGAGGGCGATCGTCTGTGACGAGCCGGCCGCCGTTTCGTTCGGGAGCGCGTAGGCGGCGTGGAGACGTTCGGGAGTCAGGAACCCGGGGAACGGTTTTTTGTTGTTGATCCCGGCCCTCCTGCGGGCTGTCCTTCTCTGCTTCCCGCTCGCCCGCTTCGTGGGGGCACTGATCGCCGGGGTGCTCTGCGTGGGGACGAGCAGGCGCTCGTTCATGCAGGCAGCTCGGCCACGCGGCGGAGCGGAGCAGACGCGCTTGTGGTGGAAGGCCGATGCGCCGGGAGCGCCGGCCAGCAGCGTCATCGCCACGCAGGCCATCAGCGCGATCACGAAGACCGTTCGTCTCGCGGGTGCGGCAGTCTCCCTCAAGGCCGCGGCGTAGCCGCTGCGCCGTCTCACTCTTTGCGATCTCCCTCTCCCTCGGCCGGCGCGTCCTGCGCCGTGCTGTACGTCCAAGGTAGCGGCCTGCTCGCGGGGGTGTCAAGGAGCTGACAACGTCTGCAACGGGGTGCGACGTTGCATATGGCAACGCTTCGCGCCTGCTTAGATTATGGTTCGGCCCGCAGGAGCCGATGTAGCGAACAACAAGCGCCCGTAGCTCAGTGGTCAACGGTTCTCTTCGGGGAGCCAAAGAGCAGCGGTCTTTCAAGCCGCAGGCCGCGGGTTCGATTCCCGCCGGGCGCACTGCAGGGTCTCACCCCGGGAGGGAGTCCGGGCTTTTCACTGATCGTCTCGGGGGGCCTCGTTTCGGCCCGTCGCAGCGGGCAATTACGCCGCTCGTGTCTACGGATGTCAGACGATCGGTTTAAGTTGACTTTCTGCGTAAATTCTGGTTTATATGTCGCAGCCGAACCGGAGTACGGAGGAGGGTCTGGACGATGGATCTGAGGTCGAGCAGGATGCTGGGCCGGCAGACAGGAGGCCGACGGTCATGGAGATGAGGCTGTTCGTGTGTAACGAGCGCCGCATGCTCCGCGCCCTGCATGGACGCTGGCCATACCGCCGCTCCCACTGTCGTCACGATCACCACTGGCTAGTCCGTGTTCAGCCCCAGGAGTCGTGGTGCGCGTCTGGGCGCACGCACTCGCTGGCGGGCCTCCCGAGCTGCAGCCGGAGGCCTTAGCAGGGAGACGGGGAGCGCGAGGGGAACCTGTCCCTGCGGGCCCCTAGAGGGGAATGGCCTGCGGGGACGGGTCGCGCCTCTGGCGCGAGTCGCTCGCGTGTGCGTGCGCGGAGATCTCCTCGATCAGCTCGGGCCACAGCGCCCGGGGCAGGTCGTGGCCCATGCCGTCGACCTTCAGCAGGCGGGCTCCTGGGATCGCCCGCGCGGTCGCTCGCCCGCCCGATGGCGACACGAGCCGGTCGGCTGTCCCGTGGATCACCAGCGTCGGGGCGGTGATCCTGCCCAGCTCCTCGGTGCGGTTTCCCGACGCCACGATCGCCGCGAGCTGCCGGCCCGGGCCGGCGGGGTCGTGGTCACGGTCGTAGCTGATGCCCGCCAGCGTGCGGACCTCATCGATGTCGCGCGGGATGCCCGGCGATCCGATCAGTTCGAAGACGCCGACCATCCGCTCGATGAAGGCCTCGCGTCCGCGGGCGGGCGGGCGCAACAGGAACGGGTAGGTGCGCAGCCCCGGCTGGCCGCTGCGAATCGCGCCGGTGTTGGACATGATCGAGACGAGCGAGCGCGTCGCCGCCGGGTGGCGTGCAGCGATCGTCTGGGCGATCATCCCGCCCATCGACGCGCCGATGATGTGAGCCGGTATCAGCCCGAGCTCGGACAGCAGCCCGACGGCGTCCTCGGCCATGTCGGCGAGCGTGTAGCGGGCGGCCCTGCGCGAGCGCGTCAGCAGCTGGATCGGCGTGGGGGGCGCCCCCTCGACGTGCGTCGAGCGTCCGATGTCGCGGTTGTCGAAGCGGACCACGTAGAAGCCGCGTGCGGCAAGCTTCGCGCAGAAGTCCTCGTGCCAGGCGATCATCTGTGTGCCGAGGCCCATCACGAGGAGGGCCGGCGGATCGGCCGGGTCGCCGAAGGTCTCGTAGCAGAGGGTGATCCCCCTGCCGACATCGCAGAACTGCTCTGACACGGTTCGCGGACTCTAGCGGCCCTGCTCGGTAGGATCGAGCGCAATGGCAGCCACCGACGTCACGCGCCTGTCGATCGACACGATCCGAGGGCTCTCGATGGATGCCGTGCAGAAGGCCAACGCGGGACACCCCGGGACCGCCATGGCGCTGGCTCCTCTGGCCTACACGATCTTCAAGCGCATCCTGCGGGCCAACCCCGACGACCGCGACTGGCCCGACCGCGACCGATTCGTTCTCAGCTCAGGGCACGCATGCGTGCTGCAGTACTCGCTGCTCCACCTGACCGGCTATCCGGTTGCCCTCTCGGACCTCGAACAGTTCCGCCAGTGGGGCTCGCTGACCCCCGGCCACCCGGAGCGGGGCCACACGCCAGGCATCGAGGTCACGACGGGCCCGCTTGGCCAGGGCGTTGCCAACGCCGTCGGCATGGCCATGGCCGAGCGGTTCCTGGCCGACCGCTTCAACAGGCCCGGTATGGAGGTGGTCGATCACCACGTCTACACGATCTGCTCCGACGGGGACATGATGGAGGGGATCAGCCAGGAAGCCGCTTCTGTGGCGGGCAACTTCGGCCTCGGCAAGCTGGTCGTCTGCTACGACGACAACCACATCACGATCGACGGCAGCA
>CAZFGJ010000148.1:0-7177 GCA_964518445.1 uncultured Solirubrobacteraceae bacterium | reverse complement strand
GTTTCTTTTCATTGAACAGGATCCTGACCTTCTGCCCGGCGAGCGTCTTGGCGGCGCTGCCGAGCAGAGCCACGCGACTGCCGTGGATGTAGACGTCGTTGAGCACCAGGGCCTGTTTGGTGCAGCCGAGGAGAACTTCTTCTGTCGTCTGCGGCGTGGGGGCTTCACCGTTCGGTGGTGGATTGCCGGTACCTCCGCCTTTGGGCTGTTCCTTGGGCTTTTCTTTCGGTGGAATCGGTTCCTTGAGTTCAAGCGATGCCCCGGGGGGCGGGAACTCCGACGCCTTGAAGTAGGTGGGAGTGACGATCCATCCGAAGTTCGTGACACCCGCGCCCCCCGAGATGAATTGCCAGCTCGTGCCCACGGCCGGCGAGTAGACACCCAGGACGTTCGCTTCGATCCCTCCGACCAGCAGCGCGTCGTGAGGGCCGGCCATCGTGATCAGGTCCGAGGATGCGTCGCCTGCGAGATCGATAACGGTGCGACCTTTTTCGCTCTGGCTGAATTCGCCTTCAAGATGGAGCGTGCCGACTGACGCCACGCCCCCGGGCTGCACAGTCCCAGCTTCGTTGAACAGCAGCGCCTGAATCGTCCCGGTGCCCGAAAGGGTGCCGGCGGAAAGCACCAGCCGGACCGACGAACTGGCTTCCAGCACGCCGTTCACGCTCACGGTACCCGTCGTTTTGATCCATCCTCCGGCACTGGAGAGTGTCCCTCCGGAGGTGATCGTCAGGTCAGCAAACCGACTTGCTGTGGCCAATTCGCCTTTGCTGTCGGCGATGGCGAGCTTTCCGGTGCTTTCGATTTGCATGCCGGATTCGTCGAGCACGGTCTTGGCGTCGGCGGTGAAGCCGGCCGGAACGACGATGATCCCCTTGCCTGCCGGAATGCAAACGGACTGAGTGGTTTTCGGAACCGATCCCCCGGTCCAGTTCCCGCCGGTCTGCCACGAGCCGTTGGCGGCTCCTGAGTATTCAACATCCCCGCAGGCGGCGTGGGCGACCGGAGCGCCGGCCAGCATCAAGAGCGACATCAAGGTGAGGGTTGCGACGATCGACTTCGGAAACAACTGAGCTCGGCGCCTCGCAGGCCTCGTGAGACTCGTCGTGTCTGAACCGTCGCTCACTTTCAGCCTGAGTCGGCATGGCATGTTTGCTTGCCCCCCGTCGAGATCGTGGCTTCGTAGCTGCCGAGCCCCAGTGCCCGGACTGGGCATGACCTTACAAAGGATCGGTGTTTATCTGCAGCTGCCCGGCTATGCGCGGGCGCTCGACTGAGGGTCCAGCCGGGACATGGTCACGGCCGAGTTCAGCTCGGATGCCGCGCCGCCCATGTAGAGCCCCTTGACGGGAGGGACGTCCGAGTAGAAGCGGCCATGGCCGATCTTCACGTGGGTCTCGCCGGCGAGCCGGCTGTTGGTCGGGTCGGCGCTCACCCAGACGGGCTCGCCGCGGCCGTCGTTGCCGGGCAACAGCGCCTCGAGCCAGGCATGGGTGTCGACCTCGAGCGAGTTCGAACCGTCGTCCTCGGGCGCAGCCCAGAGGTAACCGGAGACGTAGCGTGCGGCGATCCCCCGGCGGCGAAGGAGGATCAGGGAAAGGTGAACGAAGTCCTGGCAAACGCCGGCGCCGGCCTGCAGCAGGTCGCTGACCGAGGAGCCGACGTAGGTGACCCCGGTCCGGTACTCGAAGCGTTCGGGGATCAGGTTGCACAGACGCCTGAGCGTCTCGAGCGGACTGTCATCGCCCATCTCGCGCTCGAGATCGTCGAGCCCGTCGACGGCCGGCTGGTCCTGCCAGGGCAGCGCGAACTCGCCGGCGGCGTCGATGTAGGCGGTGCTGAGAAGACTCTCCCAGGATGCCTCGGGAGGGGCCGGCGGGGCCGATGTGACGACACGGGCGCGCACATCGATCGTCAGATCCTCATGGCTGGTGGGGATACCGAACTCGATCACCTCGGTGCCGAAGTAGTCGAGGTGCCGGCTGACCCGCGCCTCGGGCTCGATCCGCGTGTGGAACTCGTCACAGCGCTGCGAGGAGGTCGTCGCGGGACGGACCCGCAGCGCGTTCAGGTTGTCCGTGACGGCTGCGTCGTAGTGGTATTCGGTCAGGAACCGGATCGCGAAGTTCATCGGGCCCTCACCTCCTCAGTCCGGCCGCGGCTGCCCCGGCGAAGTAGCGCTCGGCTACATCCTGATCGATCCGGGCAAGCTCCTGCTGGGTCTGTTCGCATATCCCTGTCAGCTCCGCTCCGTCGGGTAGTGCCCGGCGCTGGAAGTCTAGGTCGGCCGCCAGCCGGCTCACCCGGAGGACCGGCTTGGAGTTGCGGGGGCCGGCGTCGGCGGCCGTGAAGCACTCGTGCAGCGAGTCGACGCAGGCGGCGACGCTGTCCGGGTAGGCACGCTCGAAGAGCAGGAAGCGGGCCACCGGGTGAGCGTTGGGGGGCGCCGTGACGGCCCGCAGGTAGGCGTGGAAGCCACCGACGGCCTGAAGCAGGATCAGGGCGTGGCCGTCGGAGGGAGCATCCTCGCCCGTGGGAAGCGAGACCCGGAGCATTCGCAGGACCATGTCGGAGATCTCGATCAAACCGCCGGCGTCGAGGAAGTACTTGGCCTCGTCGCGGAGCATCGAGCGGTTTGCGACCCCCCAGATCAGGGCGGTTCGCTCCTTGACGTACTTCGAGGCGAGTGCGGTCCCGGCGGGGTGGGCCCAGCCCGGCTGAACTCCGCCGCGCAACCCCAGGCTGGTCGTGTTGATTGCCTCCCACATCTCGGCGCTGATCACGTCACGAACGGTTCGTGCGCCCTCACGGGCCCGTTCGATGCTCGCCAGCATCGAGCCGGGGCGCTGCGGGTCCAGCGTCAGCTGGTCCAGGGCCGGCCCCTCGCGGCTGGACTCCTCGACGTCCCCGAGGATGGCGAGCAGGCCGCCCGAGCCGAAGCTGACTCCCGGTATGCCCTCGGAGGTCCCCTGAAGCTCGGACTGGAAGACGGCCTCGACGGCTCGCGCGGTGAACTCGGCCCGGGCGAGGTTCCGTCCCAGCCAGTAGAGCTCGTGGGCGATGCGGGCGAGCATCAGGAGTCCGTGTCCGAGGACCCCGGCGCGGGATCGTCCTGCTGTTGCTGCTGTTGCTGCTGTCCCGTCCAGCCGCCGTAGCGCAGGTCCGGCAGCGCCGGCGGTGCCGTGTCGGCGATCGGCGGCCCGGCGCGGTCGGCATCGTCGCCGTCCTCCAGCACCCAGGTGTCCTTCGATCCGCCACCACGCGAGGAGTTGACGATCAGCGAGCCCTCGTCCAGGGCGACCCTGGTCAGTCCTCCCGGGACGATGTCGATCCGTTCTCCGAAGACGGCGAAGGGGCGGAGGTCGACGTGCCGGGGGGCCAGCGTGCCATCCTCGCCTACGGTCGGGACGGTCGAGAGCCTGACGACGTCCTGAGCGATCCACCGGTCCGGGTGTGCACTCAGGACGCCCCTCATCCTGCTCAGCTCCTCGTCCGATGCGTGGGGCCCGATCATCACGCCCCGCCCGCCCGACTCGCCGGTGGGCTTGACGACCAGCTCGTCGATGTGATCGAGGACGTGATCGAGGACTTCGGGCTCGGAGAGCAGGTAGGTGTTGACGTTCTCGAGGATCGGCTCCTCGCCCAGGTAGAAGCGGATCATGTCCGGGACGAACCGGTAGACGGCCTTGTCGTCGGCCACCCCTGTGCCAAAGGCGTTGGCGATGGCGACGCTGCCGGCCCGGTATGCCCGCACCAGGCCCGGGACCCCCAGCAGCGAGTCGGGGCGGAACTCGAGCGGGTCGACGAAGTCGTCATCGAGGCGGCGGTAGACGGCGTGCGCGCGCTCGAGGCCTCGGGTGGTGCGCATGTAGAGGACGTCGTCGCGGACGACCAGGTCGGAGGCCTCGACCAGCTCGACGCCCATCTGACGGGCGAGGAAGGCATGCTCGAAATAGGCCGGGTTGGCGGGCCCGGGGGTCCAGACGACCACGGTGGCCTCGCTCTCGGCCGAGGGCGCCACCGAACGGAGCGCCCGAAGGAGCAGCTGCGGGTAGTGCTCGACCGGCCGGACCCGATAGTTGGAGAAGAGCTCGGGCACCAGCCTCGCCATCGCGGCGCGGTTCTCGAGCACATATGAGATGCCCGAGGGGATGCGGACGTTGTCCTCGATCACCTTCCATGTGCCGTCGTCGTGGCGGACAAGGTCGCAGCCGGCGACGTGCGTATAGACCCCGCCCGGGGGACGGATGCCGTGAACCGCACGGGCGAAGTGAGAGCAGGAGGCGACCAGCCGCCAGGGGACCAGCCCCTCTCGGACGATCTCGCGGGCGTGATAGACGTCGTCGACGAAGTGGTTCAGCGCCCGGATGCGCTGAGCAAGGCCACGCTTGATGGCTCGCCATTCCTCGCCGCTGAGAACCCGCGGGACCAGATCCAGCGGGAAGGGGCGTTCATGTGTGGCGCCACCGGCGGTCGTCTCGAAGGTGATTCCCTGCTGCATGAACAGGGCATCACGACGGCGGCCCGCCTCGACAAGGCCGTCGCGGCCCAGGATCCCCAGCTCACGGACGAGGGCCTCGGCGGTCGGCCGGGGTTTCCCGTCGGCTTCGAAGAGCTCGTCCAGAAACGGCGCTTGGGGGTGATAGTCGATTGCAGGGGCTGTCTGGGCCGGCGAGCTCACCGCGGGATTCTCCCCGGGGAGGGAGGGCTTCTCCTTGGACGGCTGGAGGAACCGGTCGTCCTCGGACCCATCAGCTGTCGCAATGCGGTTGCGACCCTTTCCCTGCCGGGGCGGTTCGCTGCTCGGGGGTGACACTCAGTCGGGCCAGTGGCCGTGGAGATCGAAGTACTCGCGGGCCCGCTCCTCATCGTCGCGTTCGCGATCGCCGGCGGCTCCGGTCCGGAACAGCCAGTTGATGAAGTAGATCGCGAGTCCGGCGCTCACGATGCCGCCGCCCCCCTCGAGGTCCGATTCGCTGCCCAGAGCCATCACCACGATCCCGGCGAGCACCACGACGCCGGGGAGGACGTAGCGGACCAGCGGCAGCAGCCAGGGGTGGCGTGGAGCGTCTTCCCCGCTCTGCTCCGTGGAGTCGGGGCCGGTGTGATCAGCGGGGGTGCTCATCGGCTCGATAGCGGAGGTGGGCTCATTCGTCTTCCCTTCGATCCTAGGCCGTCGCCGGGGTCGGCGCGGGCCGCTACCGTTCACGGCGCGGTCGCCCGGCCGCTTCTGCCGATGCCGACAATCGATGAGATAACGATCGCCGACGAGCCCACCGCCTGGGCTGATCTGGGCTTCCGGGTGGAGGGGGATGTCTGTCAGCTCGGCGCGGTTCGTCTGCGCCTCGCCGGCGGGGCGGCCGGCGAGGGGATCACCGGCTGGTCCCTGCGGGAGATCGACAACGAGGACCTGGACGGCCTGCCGACCAGCCGCTCGACGCGAGCGCCGGGCACACCGGCGCCGGCGCACCCCAACGGGGTCCTCGAGATCGATCACATAGTGGCGATCTCGCCGGACTTCCCCCGCAGCGTCACGAAGCTCCAGGCTGCCGGGCTGGACCTTCGCCGTATCCGCGAGGAGCCGACCGCCGCGGGAGGCCCCCGCCAGGCTTTCTTCCGGCTGGGGAGCGAGATCCTCGAGATGATCCAGGAGCCGCCTGAGGTTGCCCAGGCCAAGGGCGGGCCGGACAGGCCCGTCCGCTTCTGGGGCCTGGCGCTGCTGGCGGGCGACCTCGATCAGACCGTCGAGTGGATGGCCCCTCACGCACCGCCCCCGCGAGCGGCCGTGCAGGCGGGTCGCCGAATCTCGACAGTGAAACGATCGGCGGGCCTGGCCGTCCCGATCGCCCTGATGAGCCAACGCGAGGAGAAAGCCGGATGAGCTGGGAGCGATGGGATGCAGTGGACCGCTACACCGCCGATCTTCTGGTGGGGGGCGATGAGGAGCTCGAGGCTGCCCTGAAGGCGAGCACCGATGCGGGGCTGCCCGCGATCGCAGTCTCCGCAAACCAGGGCAAGCTGCTTCACCTGCTGGTTCGGATCCATGGGTGCTCGAGGATCCTCGAGCTGGGCACGCTGGGTGGCTACTCGACGATCTGGATGGCCAGGGCGCTGGCGCCCGGCGGTCTCCTTGTGACCCTCGAGCTGAATCCGGATTACGCCGGGGTCGCCCGGGAGAGCATCGAGCGCTCAGGGCTCTCCGACCGTGTCGAGGTTCGGGTTGGCCCGGCGCTGGATTCCCTGCTCGCGCTGCGGGATGAGGGAGTCGAGCCCTTCGACCTGATCTTCATCGATGCCGACAAGCAGAGCACCCCTGAGTACTTCGAGCAGGCTCTCGAGCTGTGCCGTCCGGGGGGCCTGATCCTGGTGGACAACGTCGTCCGGGACGGCGCGCTGATCGACCCCGACAGCGATGACCCGGGCGTGCTTGGCATGCGGCGGTTCCTGGAGATGGCGGGCGAGGAGCCCCGCGTCAGCGCGACGACCATCCAGACTGTCGGAAGCAAGGGCTACGACGGCTTCGTCCTGGCCCTGATGGAATCCTGAGGCGCCTTCGCCCAGCCGCCCTCCCGGAGGCTAGGCGTCGAGGATGTTCGCTGCGGTGCGGTGCGCCAGGGACATGATCGAGATCATCGGGTTGACTCCCGGGGCGGTGGGGAAGGCCGACGCATCGCCGATCCAGACGCCCTTGGTGTCGTGCAGCTGACCCTGCCCGTCAGCGACCGAGTCGGAAGGGTCCGAGCCCATTCGGCAGGAGCCCATCTGGTGAGCGCTGAAAGCGGCGATGTCGTTGGCGGCCAGCGAGCCGCGCTCGATCTCGGCGATGAAGGAGTCGAAGTCCTGTCCCTCCTGCCAGCTCAGTCCGGGACGCTGGTAGAAGGTGAGGATCTCACTCGCCCCGGCCGCTCGGTGCAGCCTCGCCAGCTCGACGATGGCCTGCCTGAACATGCGTGCGTCCAGCTCGTCGGAGAAGGACCAGCGGGTGACGGCCCGGCCATGCTCGTCGATCACCACGCGCCCCTCTCCATGATCGCGTGCCACCGAGACGAAGGGAGCGATGTGGGGGAGACGCCTGAGCGTGCGCTTGTGGCTCTCGCCGTCCTCCCAGGGGAGGGCCATGGCGACGATCGAGGGAGCGACCGTGGTGGCCTCGATCAGGAAGCCCCAGTCCCCCTCG
>CAZFGJ010000147.1:0-7226 GCA_964518445.1 uncultured Solirubrobacteraceae bacterium | reverse complement strand
CTGGACGCCCGACTACGCCGAGAAGCGCCTCGGCTGGCGTCCCGGCCGCCAGCCGCTGCACGTGATGCTCCTGCGGACCTACAGGATCCCCCGTCCCGTGACCGTCAAGGTCAAGGACGAGTACACCGGCCCGAATGCCTGGGTCGAGCTCCAGCGCGAACTTCCCTTCGAGGGCACCCCGGTGCTCTCGGACGCCGAGTTCGAGCGTGCCTCGGAGGAGATCCGGGGCATCGCGAGCGAAGCCGGCCAGCCCGCCTACGCCTGATCGCCCGCGCCCGATGGCGCTTGGTGGCAAGGGCTCCTAGACGCTCGGCGGCGCGAGGGCTTCCCGAGCCGCCTCGGCACCCGACTCGGGAACCAGGATGTCCCGCGGCCCCGCGGCAAGGAAGTCGGGCACATCGAAGCCTCCGGAGCGCTTCTGCATGCTGGGAATCCCCTCTTCAAGAAGCAGCCCGGCGATCAGCTCGGCCTCGGGCTGGTTTTCGGCGCGGGCGACCTTCACGAGGCGGCCCTCGGCGTACTGAGGCTTGATCTTGCGCGCCAGGCGCCGGCGCTCGCCGGCGTCCCGCTCCGCGCCCGGGACATGGACCAGCGGCATCCCGCAGTCATCGCAGAAGCGCTCGGTGCGAGCGTAGGTCCGCCCGCAGTCGGGGCAGACGTGGGGCCGCTCGCTCACGCGCCCCGCTCGGCGATCGTCACCTCGCTGATCCTGCCGTCGTCGATCAGGTAGGAGCGGACCTCGGGCTCGGCGCCTGCCGAGAGCCCCACGATGATCCACTCGACGCCGGGCCAGTTCGCGGCGAAGTTGACATCCGTCTGGGACGGGTATGGCGGGCTGCGGACGTGGGAGTGGTAGATCGCCCCCAGGGTGTGGCCCTCGTCCTCGATGGCGCTGTAGAGCGCAAGGAGTTCAGCCGGGTCGATCTCGAACTTCATCGGGCTGGCGTGGACGTTCACGGCCCGCAGGACCCGCTTGGCCTGAGCGGAGTCGTCCTCGGTGACCGCCACCACGCCGCAGACCTCGTTGCCCGGGTCCTCGAGGGCATGGGCAACGATCTCGTCGATCAGCTGCTGAGAGATGTTCATGTGGGCTCGCGCTCCGCGGAGGCGGGCGCGGCTACCACCAGAGGGTGGACTCGAGGTTCTCTATCTCGTCGACCGGCAGCGTGTAGAGGCCGCTTGAGAGGTACTTCCAGCCGTCGTCGCAGACGACGAAGACGACGTTGCCCTCGTCGAGCTCGTTGGCGATCCGCACCGCGATCGAGGCGATCGCGCCGGATGAGACACCGGCGAAGAGCGACTCTTCGTCAAGCAGTTTGCGCGTCCAGAGGATCGCGTCCCGGTTGGTCACGAAGATCTTCCTGTCGAGCAGGCTCAGGTCGATGATCGGGGGGATGAATCCATCGTCCAGCGAGCGCAGGCCCTGGACGGGCTCACCCTGCATCGGCTCGGCGGCGACGATCTTGACGGCGTCGCCGAAGGTCTCCTTCAGGCGGCGGCCGTTGCCCATCAGCGTCCCGCCGGTCCCAAGCCCGGCGACGAAGGCGGTCACCTCGTCGAGCTCTTCGAGGATCTCGACGGCCGTGCCGTTGTAGTGGGCGGCCGGGTTGGCGGCGTTGCCGTACTGGTAGGGCATGTAGTAGGAGGAGTCCTGGGCGGCCATCTCGAGCGCCATCGCAACCGCGCCGTTGGACCCCTGGTCGCCGGGCGAGTAGACGATCTCGGCGCCGTACATCTTCAGCAGCTGGGTGCGCTCGGGGGTCACGTTGTCAGGCATGACGACCTTCAGCGGATAACCCTTCAGCGAGCAGATCATCGCCAGCGAGATTCCCGTGTTGCCGGAGGTCGGTTCGAGAATCGTCTGGCCCGGCCCGATCGCGCCCTTCGCCTCGCCGTCCTCGATCAGCGCCCGCGCCACGCGGTCCTTGACCGAGCCGGTCGGGTTGCGGGACTCCAGCTTGGCCCAGATGTGAACGCCCGGCTTGGGCGAGAGGCGGGGCAGCTCGACCAGCGGCGTGTTGCCGATCGACTGGACGACGTCGCCGTAGCGTCCTCCACAAGGACGGTTCTTCAGCCGCTCTGCCGCCATTACTTCACGGAATATAGCGCCCCCGGTATGGCTTCAGGAAGCGACCGCCCTGCGGGCCTGTGCGCGCCGGGCAACCGGTAAATGGCACAATCTCGAGGATGCGAAGGGGGATCCTGGCGGGGATCGTGATCTGGTTGGCGTGCGCGGCAACGGCCGGGGCCGCTCCCCTGGCCCATGACAGCCCGCTCTACAACCCCGGCGGGTCTCCGATCGTCAACGAAAACCCGGAGGTCTCGGCCGTCTACAAGGGCACGATCACCGAGACGGCCAACCGGGATGGAGAAGCCCCTTACCGCACGGCCCACATGGAATGGGAAATGGGCGTCTCGGGCCCGGTCGATCAGATCGAGTACACGGGGATCTACGGGCCGGGGTCGATCCATTGGAAGCTCAGCAAGCTGACGGGGAAGGTCGAAGAAAATAATCCCCTGGCTGACACCTGCACGGGCACGTTCTCGGCGACCGGATCCGACGCGGGCACGATCGGCGTGTTGGTACCGCACGAAACACCCGGGCACCCGGCCGTTGGTGGAGATCCGGCAACGAACGCCGACTACAGCGTGGTTCCACCCGGAGGCATGCCCGTCGCCCTGCTGCAGAGCAGCGGCCTACAGGGGACCGGATGCCAGACGAGCAGCTGGACCGGCACCGGCAGCACGACCTGGGGCAATGCCGTCTCCTTCTCCCCCGACCCGGCCGTCCAGTCGGACTGGAGCGACACGGTGTTCCCGACCGTCTACTTCCCGCCGGGCGGCAGTCACACGGAGCCCCTGAACTTCTCATACACCTGCGCACCACCTAGCTGCGGGCTCTCGGGAAGCCCGGGGAACAAGTCCGGCAGCATCTCCGTCAAGGTCGAATCGAGCATCACCTTCAGCTCGCCCGGCCTCTCCTCGGGGAGGCCTCCGAGCAAAAGGAAATCGAAATCTGGACCGCGGGAAGGTAAACCGCCGAGCCCCGTCACCTGCCCGCGGGGATCGAAGCCGACCTGCGCGGACAAGAAAGCGGCACAGGATGACCTGCGGGGACTGTTGCCGAACCTCACGAACCAGTGCGCGATCGCCGGCATCGGCAGCGGGCTGCTGGTTGCCGGGCTGGCGGCACCGGAGAGCGGAGTGGCGGTCGTGCTGGCCGCCGCCGGACCCACCGGAGCCGAGATCTTTGCGCTGTCGGGACCGACCTGCGCACTCCTGATCAAGCGCGCCTACGACGACGGCAAGATCATCGAAGACCCACCCATCGGCCACCTCGACCGCCTGGCCCGGCCGGCCAAGCGGAAGGCGCCGGCCAACCCCCTGCCGCCCTGCACGCCCTTTGACGCCTCGGTCCGTGCCTTCTGCGAAAGCCTTCGCAGCGATGCGGGGCGCTACCTCGCCGCGCTCCAGCGCACCGTCGCTGTAGACGGGGCACTCGTCGTGACGGTCGATCGTGTCACGGGCGCCGCGAAGGCGCACAGGGCGAGCGCGCTGGCCGCGCAGCGCCGACACGCGACGCAACTGCGCTCACAGCTCGCCTCGGCGGCCGCCCGCCAGCGCGCCGCCGGAAAGGCGATCGCCGATCTGATCCACTCGAAGGGCTTGGAAATGAACCTCTCCGCGGCGCAGGGGCAGGCCGGTATCGCGAAGGCCTTCTCGGGGCCGGGCAGGGCTCACCTGTCGAGCAAGCGCTTCGAACACCTCACCGGCCTGAGTGTGTCCGCGGCCCCGGCCGACTTCCTGGCCGCTCTGAGCAAGTAGTAGTTCACACGGACTGGCCAGCCGGCCAGTCAGGGTCTAATATTCGACACGCCCCGGAGGAGGGGCGTGAACTCATGGCCCCCCGTCAGGACTCATACGACTACGACTGGCTCGTCATCGGCTCGGGCTTCGGTGGCAGCGTCTCGGCCCTTCGCCTCTCGGAAAAGGGCTACGAGGTCGGTGTGCTCGAGTGCGGCAGGCGATTCGCCGACCACGAGTTCCCCAAGTCGACGGCAGATGTGAAGCGCTACTTCTGGAACCCTCGGCTGGGCATGAAGGGCATCTTCCGGCTGACGACCTTCAAGGACGTCTCGGTCGTCTCGGGATGCGGTGTCGGCGGCGGCAGCCTGGGCTACGCATGCACCCTCTACGTGCCGCCGAAGAAATTCTTCGAGGACAGGCAGTGGGGCGAGATGCAGGACTGGGAGAGCATCCTGGCCCCGCACTACGACGAAGCGCAGCGAATGCTGGGCGTCACCCAGAATCCCCACGAGGACCCCGCCGACCAGCTGTTGCGCGAGCTCGGCAGGGAGATGGGGGTCGATGACACCTACAAACGGACGCCCGTCGGGATCTACTTCGGCGAGCAGGCCGGCAAGACCGTTCCGGACCCGTTCTTCGGAGGCGAGGGCCCGGACAGGACCGGCTGCCACCTCTGCGGGCGCTGCATGGTCGGCTGCGTACATGGGGCCAAGAACACGCTGGTCAAGAACTACCTCTATTTCGCCGAGAAGCTCGGCGCGAAGGTCACCCCCGAACGGACCGTCGTCGACATCCGTCCGATCGGGCCGTCCGACGGCTCCGAGGGCTACGAAGTCGAAAGCGTCCGCTCGGGAGCCTGGCTGCGCAAGGACCGTCAGGTCCAGCGAGCCCGCGGAGTGGTCGTCTCGGCCGGGCCGCTCGGCACCAACCGCCTGCTCCAGCTCTGCCGTCTCGGTGGCTCTCTGCCTCGCATCTCCAACAGGCTGGGCGAGCTTGTCAGGACCAACTCCGAGTCGATCCTGACCGTGACCGTGCCGGAGGATTACCACGAGGACCTGATCAAACGGGTCGCGATCACCTCGTCGATCTACCCCGACCCCAACACCCACATCGAGACGGTCACCTACGGCGACGGCGGCGACTCGATGCGGATGCTCTACACACTCCTGACGGGAGACGGCACTCGTGCAACCCGCCCGCTGAAGCTGCTGGCGCAGATTCTGCGCCACCCCGGCCGTCTGGCAAAGGTGCTCTTCGCCAAGCAGTGGTCACGCCGCACGATCATCCTGCTGGTGATGCAGACACTGGACAACGCGATTGCGCTGCGCCCGCGGAAAGGACCGTTCGGGACCTTCTGGCTGCAGACCGAACAGGATGCCGAGCGCCCCAACCCGACCTTCATCCCGGTCGCCAACGAAGCGGCCGAATGGTTCGCCAAGAAGACCGGCGGGATCGCACAGAGCTCGACCACCGAGGCGCTGTTCAACATCCCCTCGACAGCTCACATCCTGGGTGGAGCCGTGATCGCGCCGGACGCCGGCCAGGGCGTGGTCGACTCAGACCAGCGGGTCTTCGGCTACGAGAACCTGCTCGTCTGCGACGGCTCGGTGGTACCCGCAAACGTCGGCGTCAATCCCTCGCTGACCATCACGGCTCTGGCCGAGCACGCCATGAGCAAGGTGCCCCCGGCCCAGACGCCTGCCGTCGAGGCACCCGCCCCGACCGCGGCGGCCTGACGCACGCGGCCGGACGGGGCCCGCGTCAAACTGCCTGCGGCGTTCCTGAACTCAGCTGTTCCCTGACGTCCGCGAGCAGCTGGTCGGGCGTGAAGGGCTTCACGAGCAGGCGCACCTTTGTCCCGGCGACCCCACGGCTCACGAGGCGGCTGTCGTTGTAGCCCGACATGAACAGGACCTCCAGCCCGGGACGCAGGCTTTGAAGCTTCCTGGCCAGCTCTGGACCTGCCAGCCCCGGCATCACCACGTCGGTGATCAGCAGCGCGATCGGACCCCGATGGCGTTCCGCGAGCGCGATGGCGTCAAGGCCGCTCGTGGCCTCCAGCACGGAGTATCCATCCTCGGCGAGCATCGTCGCCACCAACTGGCGCAGCGCCGGCTCATCCTCCACGAGCAGGAGCGTCGGGCCGGTACCAGGCTCGGCTCCCGGTGCGACGCCCGGGGGCGGGCCAACGGGAAGGACGATGTGAAACGTCGTTCCATGCCCGAGCTCGGACTCCACCTCGACCCAGCCCCCGGCCTGCTCCACGGTGCCGTAGACGCTCGCCAGTCCCATCCCGGTGCCCTTGTCCTGCTTTGTTGTGAAGAACGGCTCGAAGATCCGGTCGCGCACCTCGGCGGACATCCCGATGCCTGTGTCCGAGACGGTCAGCTCGACGTAATCGCCTGTGGGCACACCCTGCATGGCGGCCTCCTCATGGGAGATGCCCCTGGTGCGCGTTGCGATCTTCAGGGTCCCCCCGCCGCGCATCGCATCGCTGGCGTTGATGATCAGGTTCATCAGGATCTGCTCGAGCTGGGTCCTGTCCATCAGGATCGAGGGGACGTGCCTGTCGAGCTGGAAGTCGAAGGCGATGTCGGCGTCGAGCAGCCTGCGGATCATCGGCTCGAGGGCCCGGATCGACTCCCCCGGGTCGAGCAGCTCGGGTGCCATTTCACCGCGCCGCGCGAACGAGAGCAACTGACGCGTCAGATCGGCGGCTCGGTCGGTGGAGGCGATGATCTGGTCGAGATCCGAACCGGCATCGGCGAGATCGCTGCGTTCGCGCAGCCTCCTCGCATAGCCGGAGACGATCGTCAGGAGGTTGTTGAAGTCGTGTGCGATGCCTCCGGCGAGCTGTCCGACCGCCTCCATCTTCTGCGCCCGCGCGAGACGGCTCTCGAGCTCGTGGCGCTCCGTCATGTTGACGATCACGCCACGCATACGCTCGATCTTGCCGTCCTCGCTGCGTCTTACGGAGACGATGTCGCGGACCTGGTGGATGCCTCCGTCGGCGGCGATGAGCCGATACTCCAGCTCGAACGTGTCGCGCTCGAGCGCCGTGGCGGCAACGGTCAGCGCGGCCAGCCGGTCATCCGGGTGGACGACCGAGAGCCAGAACCCATCTTCGAGCCACTGCTCACGCGGGTAGCCGAGGAAGGCTGCCTCGTGCCCGCCGAGGTAGGTCAGCGACGCGCGATCGGAATCGGCCGACTCCCAAACGATCGCCTCCAGGCCGGCGACGATCTCCTCGACGGCCTCGGAGCGAGCCGAGCGCACGCGTTGCTCTTCGGCCGCGCGCGGCTTGGTTGCGTCGCGCACGGTCGTGAGGATCACGCGCTCGCCGTCGGCCTCCATCGGCGCGAGGCTGATCTCGACCGGCAACTCGCTGCCGTCCCTGCGCAGACCATGAAGGCGGATCC
>CAZFGJ010000146.1:4264-7274 GCA_964518445.1 uncultured Solirubrobacteraceae bacterium | reverse complement strand
CCGGCCCACTCCCCGCAGGACCCTCCATATCGCCGCATCGATCTCCGGGCAACCTGCGCGGGTGGGATGAAGCCTGCCGTCGTGGGTAGAGCGAGGGCAGGGGAATTCATAAGATTCCCTCAACTCATAGCCCGTCCAGAGGAGGCCGAGATGGCGAAGAAGTCCCTGTGGGAGCGAACTGTTGAGTTGACGATCGCCGGCGGCGAACGGATCCTCGGGCCGATCGAGCGGTTCATCGGACGGCGCTCGCTGGTCGGGGACGCGACATTCTTTCCACTCGAGCGTTTCCCCTGGGTCGCCCACATCGAGGAGAACTCCTCGGTGATCCGCGAGGAGGTCGAGCGGCTGCTGGCCGACCGCGATGACCTGCCCAACTTCCAGGACATCTCCAAGGATCAGATCGAGATTACTGACGATGACCGCTGGAAGACGCTGTTCCTCTACGGATACGGCTTTCAGGCGGACCTCGGCGTCGAGCTGATGCCTCGCACGGCAGCCCTGATGCGCGAGGTCCCCGGGATGACGACCGCGATGATCTCGATCCTCTCCCCTCGCAAGCACATCCTCGACCACCGCGGCCCCTACAAGGGCGTCCTGAGATACCACCTGGGGCTGATCGTGCCCGAGGACGCCGAGAGCTGCCGCATCCGGGTCGGCCAGGACATACGCCACTGGCAGGAGGGCCGGAGCATGATCTTCGACGACACCTTCAACCACGAGGTCTGGAACGACACCGACGAGACACGGGTGGTGCTGTTCGTGGACGTCCTACGGCCGCTGCCCTCCCCGTGGGATGCCATCAACCGAGGCATCGTCAAGGCGATCGGCTACTCCCCCTTCGTGCTGGACGCCAAGCGCAACCAGCAGGCATGGGAAGAGCGCTACCGCAGCAGCCTGGCCGAGCGCGAGCGGATGTCCTCCGCCGCCGTCAGGTGAGCCGGCCGGGCCTGCTCAGATATTCGAGAATTCCAGGCCTGTGCCCTGAAGCCAGACGTTTGCCTGATTGTTGAGCGTCGTGAACTCGCCCGTCAGGATCATCACGCCCAGGATGATCATCACGGCCCCGCCCGTCGCGATGATGACCGGGAAATGGCGCTTTACGACATCCAGGGCCAGGGTCATCCGCTCAAAGGCAAGAGCTATCGCCAGGAACGGGATCGCCAGGCCCAGCGAGTAGAACGCCAACAGCAGCGCCCCATGAGCCGCCGAGCTCGAGACGGCCGCCTGGGTCAGGATCGCTCCCAGGGTGAAGCTGGTGCAGGGGGTCCAGGCGATTGCGAAGGCAGCACCGGCGACCACCGGCCCGCCGCGGCCGGCCAGGCGGAGCAGCGACTCCGAGTGCCACTGCTTGTTGAGCATGTTGACGAACGGGGTTGCCAGGAAGGCGATCCCCATCAGGATGATCAGCACCCCTCCGACCTGGGTCAGAAGTTCTTTGTGGGTTCTCAGCGATGAGCCGATGACCGTCGCGCTGAGGCCCAGCATGATGAAGATCGCCGAGAAGCTGGCGATGAACAGGAGGCTCGGTTTGAGCACCCGCCGTGCCCCCACCCCCTCTTTGAGGTCCGTGGGCGTCACCCCGATCACCGTCGAGAGGTAGCCCGGGACGAGCGGCAGGACGCAGGGCGAGAGGAACGAGACCAGCCCCGCGGCAAGGGCGACCGGGATCCCCACGCCGGTCGCCGTGTCCGAGCTTGCCAGCAGAAGCGCTGGATGGATCAAAGCTCGTCCCCCGTCTGAAGGGGCTCGGCGGCCCCGGCGCCCGAAGCTGCCTCGAGCTGGGCCACACGTCGTTCCAGCTCGGCCAGGCGCCGCTCCACATCCGGCTGGGAGGCGCCGTTCAGGTGCACCGCCGGCTCTGGCTGGGATGACGCCGGGTGATCGGTTGAGGTCTGCTCCCCGTCCTCATCTCCCAGCAGGTGCGAGTAGCGCTCCTCCTTCTGCCCCGGCCGGCGGGCCATGCGCACCACCAGCTCGCGCTCGATCAGCCGCTCGAGGGTCCCGTGGACCTCCTCCAGGTCGGCGAACGGGTGCATCCTGTCCCCTCGCTGCTTGAGCTCCCCCGGCGTCTGCGGGCCGCGGAGCAAAAGGACGGCCATGATCGCCTCCTCGCGGTCGTCCATCGGCAGCGCTTCCGCCAGGAGATGGCGGTACTTGGCCGTTCGGCTCCCGCTGGCCAGCCTGGCCAGGCCGCGCCGCTCGAGACGGTGCATCGCGTCGCGGATCGTTTCCTCGTCGTACTCGACCACCGGGTCGCGGTTGGTCGACTGGTTGCATGCCAGGCGCAGCGAGTTGAGCGACAGCGGGTAGACGTCCGGCGTCGTTCGCCGCTTTTCGATCAGGCAGCCCAGAACTCGGAGCTCGGTTGATGTCATGCCGGAAACCCGCATCCCAGAGCCGGATGTGGCGCTCATCTGAGGCTCGAGCGGCTGTTTGGCTGCTCGGCGGTATGACGGTCGGCTGAATCCACGGCAGATTCAAGGGTACCGGCGCCGCTGCACCCTCATCCCCATGCCTGTCACGCCGGCTGGGAGCTGCGGCAAATTCCTGAACAACGGCGCGGCAAGTCCCATCAAACAGAGCGGTCTACCCCCATGGTCCTGAACGTCCCGGCACGTGAGAGTTCTCTTATGTCCGGGATCCAAATCAGGAGGAAAGCATGCGCAAGGCATTTGAGATAGGCGGACTCGTTGCGGCGGTCGTTTTGATCGCCTTCGGGATCGGCGCGATCGTCATGGGAGCCCAGGGAAAGAGCACCGTCACGACGAATCTCCAGGAGCAGAAGATCGTCGGAAGCCCCGATATGACGCCCGCCGGGATCAAGGCCGAGGCCGCGAAGTCGGGACTGGACGTCGCGACGCTCACGATCCCCACCTGCTCGGTGGCCAACAAGCCGGTTGACAGCGGCTCTTCGGCCCGCTGCTTCGCTCAGTACATGAACATCCATGCCCTCGAGGCGACCGGTGGCAAGCACTACTCGGAAATGCCTCGTTTCGCGACTGCTGACGGC
>CAZFGJ010000146.1:0-4254 GCA_964518445.1 uncultured Solirubrobacteraceae bacterium | reverse complement strand
AAGGGCACCGACGTGGAATCAGCGGCCCTCCAGAAGGGCGGCAAGCCCGTGGGGAACCCGGCCCGCGAAGTGTGGATCCAGGAGACGGCCCTGTCGACCGCTCTGAACACCAGCTACATGGCCACCCAGGTCGCTCTGTTCGGAATCGTCGTCGGTATCGCCCTGCTGCTCACAGGCTTCGGCTTCGCCATCCTCGCCATCGGCGGGGCACTGCGAAACCCGGACTCGGTTCTGAAGTTCCTGCACCGGCCCGCAGGTGCGGCCGGTGCTCCCCCGGCCACGTCGGGAGTGCAGGCAGCCTGATCTGAAGTGCCAGGCGGCGGCGGGAGACGGTTTCCCGCCGCCGCTTCGCTTTGCCGGTGCCTAGATGTGCGCGTAGATCGTTTCGGATTCCGGTCCACCGAAGGCGAACGAGAAGTTCCCGCTCATCGCCGGCGACTTCGGGCAGATTTTGAGGTTGAAGGCCTTTTCGGCTTTGAACTTCTGGCCTTTGACCTTGAACGTCAGAGGCACCGGAGTCGCTGAGGCCGGGGTCACACCCTTGATCTTCGTCGCCACGTACTGACAGACCGTGGTGGCGTATACAAAGTTGAGACGGATTTCGCCTTTGATTTCGGACTTTCCGTTTGAGCTCAGCAGCAGGGTCCAGGGGAGGTCGGCCATGAAGACCGTGGCGGGGCCGAGGCCCGTCGTGCTCGGGCATTCTTCTTCGCCGGCTATCTCGCCGAAGACCTGTTCGAGCAAGATGTCGTCCTTCTTGAGGCCATTCGTGGCGAGCTTCCCGCGCAGTCGCCCGAAGCTGAAGGCCGCACATTTCACGTTCCCCTGGGCGCTGGCGAAGGTAACGCCTTCGGTCTCATCCATCTCGTAGAAGTCCCCAAGCACCAGCGGTTGCCCGCCGTTGCCTTCAGTGAGCGTGAGGACTTTGCCTGCCGCCGGGGCGGTGCCGGGAAGGGCAGTCGCGAACACCGCGATTGCCGAGGCGAGCAGACAACCGGTAATCCGGGCTTGTCTCATGTCGATCCCCCTTGGTCGCATGGCCTGACTCGATTCAGGGTACTCCCGTGCGACCCTGCCGTGTTGGAGCCGTTCAGCGGCGCTTCGGCCGGACCAGCCGCGCCACCAGAAGCGCCGCGGGGCCCCGCGTCTGGCCACGCAGCGCGACCACCTGAATGCCCGTCGGGCGACTGGAATCCTTCGCCGGAGAGACGGTGATCGAATGGACGCCCCGGGCAGCTGTGAACAACAGCTGGGCGCCGTCGGCGAAGTGAACCGTCAGGAGATGCTCGGTTGCGTTCGTCCCGGGCCGGAAGGCGATCCGCCATGCCCCGTGGAGCCGGCGAACCGTGATCTTGGAGGGCCGGCCCGGCCGGATCGCTCCCGGCGCGAAGCGCCCCAGAACGACCGTCCGTTCAAGCCTGCCCCCCCGGATCAACTGGGCCGAGATCGTCCTCGTCCTGCTCGAGCCCGGCGAGGGGGTGAAGCGGATCCTGCCGGTGCGGCCCTTGGCCGTGCCGAGGATGGTCTCTCCCCCGTCGACGCCTTCGGCGAACTGCACCTTCAGGCCCGGCTGTGGCGTGTAGGAGTAGCTGAGCACCCGCTTGACGCCTGCGCCACCTACGTGGGCCCTGATCTTCGGCTGCGGCAGGCCTCGCGCCGTCTGGACGGTCTTCAGGGGCGCCGAGCCGGGTGTGCTCTTCAGCGTCCATTCGCCCGCCTGAGCCTTGGGGATCTCGATCAGCGTCTGGCCGGTCGAGGGCTGGCGGACGGCGATGCCGCCCTTGCTGACGGTGATGCCGTCGCCGTTGGCAAGGACCTCCTGCCCGCCCGGGCCCACGGCGGTGAGCTTGGGGGCGTCGCCGGTGCCCTGAATACCGATCACCTCGGTACCGGTGCCGGGAGCGACGTGGACTGTGTAGTCGGGCGTCACGGCCCTGTGGCCCCGGACTCGAGCGATGCCCGCCGGGGGCGGCAGGAGGCGGAAGGGAGTCAGGCTGCAGTTGCCAAGGAGCAGCTGGAAGTGCGACGCCACCGCCGCGATGTTGTAGGAGGCCGCCCCCAGGATCGTCGCGGGAAGGTCGTTGGTGCCCGCCCCGACGTCCACCCCGCCGAAGATGGGCAGGTTGATGTGGGTGCAGAACCCGGCGCCGCCGACGGCATGGCCGTTGTTGTCGCCGATCGAGATCGTCGCGCCGGCGCTTTGGGAGAAGTTCACCGTGGGCGTGCATTCTTCGATCGGGCCGATCGATTCACATTTCTTGATGGCCAGGTTGGCCGCCACCTGTCCGTCGATCTGAGCCTCGAAGATGTTCCGTGAGAAGTCGGCGTAGGCCTGGCCGTAGAGTTCTCCCGAGATGTTCCCCAGCCCCGGGATGGGATAGTTCACACCCAGGCCGAACCCGACGTGGCCGTCGCTGTCCGCGTGGAAACGGGAGCTGTAGCCGAAGTTGGCGCAGAGGACCTGGACGTTGCCCGTGGAGTCGATCGTGAACGGGTTCCCGAAGGTCAGGGTGATGGTCCCGTTCACACCGGCGGTGCTGCATTTGGCTATCGCCGCCGGGCCGATGCCGAGGTTCGCGCTGCCCGTGAACTTCGTCGGGCTGAGCGATACGTCGGCACCCACATAGGTGAGGAAGACCGGGCCGAACAGCGGGTAGCCACCGCCCGGCGGTGCCGTGTAGTCGACGTGGGCCCGTTGGAAGGAGCCGTGCTCGAAGGCCATCCCCACATTGACTTCACCGTTGATCAGGTCGTTCAGGTCCAGGGTGCCCTTGCCTTCGTAGAGGGCTGTCGGGCGGCTGTAGGTGAACTCGAGGTTCTTCAGCCGCGACAGGCCCAGCTGGGCGAGGCTGGGGACCTTGACGTGGAGGAAGTTGAGCTGGAGGCCGTGCTTGTTCGAGAGTTCGAGTGTGGTGTCACCCGTCAGGCCGTGCCCGGCCGAGTCGCTGAGAACTCCCGGTAGCTCGAGGTGAACCCCCAGGGAGGCTGATTCGAGGCCCGTCAGGTTGACCTTGATCGTGCCCGTCAGAGGCAGTTCGGGGATCAGCGGGATCGGGGCCCCTCCCCCGGGGATGGTGAACTCTCCGAGCTCGATGCCCAGGTTCTCGGGGCTGACGGAGAGGTTGATCGGTCCGTCGATCGTGGGAATCAGGTGTTCGATTTCAGGGACCTTGGGGACCTTGAGCGAGCTCAGGCAGTTGGTTGTGGCGAGGTGGTTTTCAGAGATCCCTTCGGCCGCCTTCTGCCCGCATTCGGCGGCGCCTTTGGCCTTGGCGTATTCGGCCGAGTAGTCGGGCACGTGAAGGCTCACGGGAATGCCGGCGATCTTCACGATCGCGTCGGAGCTGATCAGGTAGGCCGAGTCGGCCTTGAAAAAGCTCGTGTGCGTCAGGCCCGCCCGGGCCAGGACGATCGCGCCGCCGTTGACCGGATCGATCTCGACCCCGTCGACACGGACGGGTTCGGTCGAGTAGTAGACCCCGTCGAAGGCGACGTCCGATTCGAGGGTCACCGCCGCTGCCCGCGCACGGGCACTCGAGGCGCCGGCGGCCGTGGCCAGGCTCGGGGGGAACTGCCCGTGCTCTTTGAACGTGCAGCTGAACCTGTAGTGGTTGCAGAGGATCGCCTGCTCGGCCTTGGGGAGCGGGTGTTCGGCGTCGACTTTGGTGAAGCAGCCCAGCCCGTTGATGATTCCCACGGTCACCGGGGTGGCGCACTGGTTGAAGGCGATCGCTTCGGAGATCAGGGCCGATTCGCCGAAGCGGACTGATTTGTCGGACTGCGACTTCGGCTTCGGCTTGGGCGCGGTCAGCGGCAGACATTGCGAGGCGATCACCGCGACCTGCCCAAGGCTCGCCGAGGCGCCTGTCGCCGCGTGAGCCGACGCGGCTCGGGCGAGGGGCGCGCCGATGGTGCCTTTGACCCGGCTGACGGGAAGCTTGCCAAGCGTGCTCGAGATCGGGACCGAGGTGCTCGCCGTCGCCCCGGCCGTGGTCGTGACGGTCAGGCTGGCCGTAGAGCTGACGTCTCTGGCCACAAGCGTGTCAAGGACAGGGTCCTGGCCGGGACAGGTCACCGGCGCGTTTTCGGGGCCGAGCTTGAAGGTGTAGGAGGAGACACTGGCACCGGCGGGGATCCCCGTGGCGGCGGCGCTGAGGATCAGGCTCCCGGTCGCCCCCGATGCAGCGGGGGTCTGTGTGAGCACCGGTTTCGGCGGTGGGGGGCCCTGGGCGGGCGGCGTTTCCCCGGAGGGGG
>CAZFGJ010000145.1:0-7289 GCA_964518445.1 uncultured Solirubrobacteraceae bacterium | reverse complement strand
GGCCGGCGGCCTCGGGGCCCGGGTCCGCCTCGCGGCCAACGGCGCGCCCGAGGCGGCCCTGTTCGGCGAGGGCCCCGGCGGCTTTCTGCTCAGCGGCCCCGAGGCGGGCCTGCGGGCGCTGGGCGAGCACCCCGACGGGGACAGGCGGGTCGCCGTCGCTCTGATCGGCACCGTCGGCGGTGAAACGCTCGCGATCGAGCTGGAGGGCGGCGGGGGCTTTGAGCTTGGCCTGCGCGAGCTCGGCGAGGCGCACGGACGCGGTCTCGAGGAGTACTTCGCCTGATGGCCGGTCTCGACGCTGCTGCTAGCTTGTGAAGACGATGCGTGATGTACCGCGCGACGAGTGCGGAGTCTTCGGTTTGTATGCGCCCGGTCACGAGGTCGCGCGGCTGTCGTACTTCGCCCTGTATGCCCTCCAGCACCGTGGGCAGGAGTCTGCGGGCATCGCCGCCGCCGACCGAGGCGGGCACATCATCACCCGCCGGGAGCTCGGCCTTGTCAACCAGGTCTTCAGCGAGAACGATCTCCGGACGCTCGCCGGCGAGCTCGCCATCGGCCACGTCCGCTACTCCACCACCGGCTCGAACGCCTGGGAGAACTCGCAGCCCGTCCAGCGCTCCGAGGGCACCAACGGCTCTCGCCGCGAGGTCGCCCTGGCCCACAACGGCAACCTGATCAACGCTCTGGAGCTGCACGAGGAGCTGCTCGAGCGGGGCGTCAGCTTCAGCTCCACCTCGGACTCGGAGATCATCGCCGCTCTAATCGCAACCCATCCCTCGGACTCGGTCGAGGATGCCGTCGCCGAGGTGCTGCCCCGCCTGCGGGGGGCCTTCTCGATCGTCGCCATGACCAAGGACCGGGTGATCGCCTTCCGCGATCCCCACGGCCTGCGCCCCCTGGCGATCGGAATAATCCCCGCCGGCCCCGGCGAGACCGAGCCGCACTACGCCGTCGCCAGCGAGTCCTGCGCCTTCGACATCATCGGCGCGAAATATCTCCGCGACGTGGAGCCCGGCGAGGTCGTGACGCTCGGCGCCAACGGCCTCGAGAGCCGGATGGTCATGGGTGGCCAGCGCAAAGCCTTCTGCGTCTTTGAGTACATCTACTTCGCCCGCCCCGACTCGCGCATGAACGATCAGGTGCTGCAGGTCGCCCGTGGGCGGATGGGTGAGATCCTCTGGCGCGAGGCGCCCGTCGAGGCGGACATGGTGATCGCCGTCCCCGACTCGGGCAACGCCGCAGCCCGTGGGCTGGCGCGGGCCGCCGGCCTGCCCCAGGACGACGGCTTCGTCAAGAACCGCTACGTCGCCCGGACCTTCATCCAGCCGGGCCAGGAGCTGCGCAAGCACGGCCTGCGCCTGAAGTTCAATCCCCTGCCGGAGGTCGTCGAGGGCAAGCGCCTGGTGGTCGTCGACGATTCGATCGTCCGCGGCAACACCACCCGCCAGATCGTTCAGATGCTCAGGGACTCCGGGGCCGCCGAGGTGCACATGCGCATCTCCGCCCCGCCGATCAAGCACCCCTGCCACTACGGCATCGACATGTCCACCCGTGAGGAGATGATCGCCCACGAACGGACGACCGAGCAGGTCGCCGCCGAGCTGGGCTGCGACTCGCTTCACTACCTCTCGATGGAGGGGGTCTACGAGGCCGTTCGGGGAACCAGCGAGAACCACTGTGACGCCTGCTTCACCGGCCGCTACCCGCTCGCCGGGACCGACACGGCCGGCGGCAAGTTCTCGCTCGAGGAGGGAGACACCGAAAACGGCGTCTCCCTGCCACTCGTCGGCGCCCAGTGACCCGGCCCCCGGGTCCGGGGTTATTTCGTCTTCGCGGTGAAGGTCGTCGCCCCGTTGCACTGTTTGGCCAGCAGGAATTCCGACGTTGCCTTGCCGGTCACCTTCTTGCCTGAGAACTTTCCGCTGAGCGTCAGCTTCTCGATGATCTTGTGCGTCGGGACGAATTCGTAGGAGATCTTCGCGACGAAGCTGCCCGATTTAGAGATGCTCGCCGCCTTCGTTATCGGCTTCGTCCCTGCACCGCCGCCTTCGCAGTAGGCGGGGATCGTCACCATCTTGGCCGTCACGGTCCTGCCGGAGGATGAGACCTTCAGGCTGAGCGGCAGGCCCGGGGCGCGTGCGACCTTTCCGTTGTAGGTCGCACCCTTCTTCAGCGAGACGGCGAGCGCGATCGAGCTGACACTCAGCGCCAGGACGAGTGCCAGCGCCAGGGTGAGGCGCGGCCCTCTGCTCATTTCTTCACCGCCTGGAAGCTGGCCTGACCGTTGCATTCGGAGTCACCCGCGATCAGGTAGGTGACCTTCACCGTCCCCTGAAAGACCGGTTTTGCTTTGGGGAATGTGTAGAAGTGACCCTTCACCACGACTGAGGCGAGCTTGCGCGAGCCGGCTCCGGTCGTCGAGAAGGTGATCGTCCCGCTGAGCACGCCCTTGCCCGAGATGCTCGCCGGCTTGCCGGCGTGAGGCTCCGGTCCGCCGCCCGAACTGCAGAAGGCCGGCGCGGCGGCCAGGGCGATCTTCGCGGTGTGCCCCGTGCTGTCCACCTTCAGGGTGATCGGTCGTCCCTCGACCGTGCCCGCATATGTGGCGTTCTTGACCGGTGTCAGCTTGACCTTCGTCGTGGCTGCCGGGGCGGCGGCAGCGATCAGGGCCAGGGCCGGGACTGTCAGTGCGAGCGCCGAGCGCAACCGTCGGGTCATCGGGGATCTCCTTGGCATCGGAGGCGCCGGCCGGCGCCCTGCCGAAAATCTAGCCGAGGTGAACCCCGCGTGCGGCCTCTAGCCGAGGTGGTCCTCGCGTGCACCGGCCGCGTCGTTGTAGCGGTCGTTGTACGGGGTGTGGGCGATCTGACGGCCCTTGCGATCGGTCTGCAGCGAGTAGCCGAGTCCGACGACGATGAGAAGTGTGACGATTACCTGGAGCATGGGTTTCCTTACATCAGTTGGCTTGTTCCCCTGCTCCTCGAGATCGGCCTGCCACGATCCGACCCTGACCGCAGTTTGCCGCAGCCTCTCTGCGGTCTCTGTGAGGTCTGTCACAGCTATCGTGCGCTCGGCGTGCCCGAGCCAATGCCAATTGCCGTCCTGGTCTCCGGAGGGGGCACCAACCTCCAGGCCATCCTCGACACGGTCCACGGGAACGAGGCCCGGGTGGTCGCCGTCGCCTCCGGCACCCCGGGTGTGAAGGCCCTCGAGCGGGCCGCTGAGCGCAGCGTGCCGACCCGCGTGTTCGCCCGCTCGGACTTCGAGGATCGAGGCGCACGGGATCAGGCCATGGGCGACTGGCTGATCGAGCAGGGGGTCCAGCTGGTCGTGCTGGCGGGCTACATGGAGCTGCTGGACGCCGTCTTTCTCGACCGCTTCCCCGGGGCCGTCATCAACGTCCATCCTTCTCTGCTTCCGGCCTTCCCGGGACTTCGAGCAGTCGAGCAGGCACTCGCCTACGGCGTCAAGGTGTTCGGCGTGACGGTCCATTTCGTCGACGCCGGAGTCGATACTGGCCCGGTCATCCTTCAGGGCGCGGTCGAGCTCGAGAACCCGACAGGGCCTGACGAGGTCATGGCTGCCATCAGGCCTCTGGAGCACGAGCTGCTGCCCCGGGCGGTCAGGCTTTTTGCGCTAGGAGCGGTGAAGGGCGACCCGGATGATCCCCGGCGGATCAGGACCACTCCGCAGCGGGATAGGCTCTGATGAATGTCGAGCGACAGTGATCTCGTGACCGAGCGGACAGGCGGAGTCGAGCCCGCGGCGGCGGGCGAGGTGCGGGTGCGAAGGGCGCTCCTGTCGGTGTCCGACAAGGCCGGGATCGTCGAGCTCGCAAGCGGTCTGGCCGAGCTCGACATCGAGCTGGTCTCCACCGGCGGGACGGCCCGAGAGCTGGACGGGGCGGGTCTCGAGGTGCGCTCGATCGAGGACTTCACCGGCTTTCCCGAGATCATGGACGGCCGCGTCAAGACCCTGCACCCCCGCCTCTACGCGGGGCTGCTGGCGCGACGCGATGACGAGTCTCACCTCGCGGCCGCGCTGGAGCAGGCGATCGAGCAGGTCGATCTGGTCTGCGTGAACCTCTACCCCTTCGAGCGGACCATCGCCCGCGGCGACGCCACCGAGCAGGAGGCGATCGAGAACATCGACATCGGCGGGCCCACGATGATCAGGGCCGCCGCCAAGAACAGCTCCTTCGCGGCCGTGCTTGTGGACCCGGGCGACTACGAGGCCGTGCTGGCCGAGCTGCGCGAGAACGACGGGCGGCTGGGGCTCGAGACGCGCCGGCGCCTGGCCGGGAAGGCCTTCGCCTGCACTGCCCGTTACGACGCGGCGATCGCCAACTGGTTCGCCGGGCGCCTCGAGGGCGAGTTCCCCGAGGCCCGCAACGAGACCTGGGAGAAAGTCAGCCTGCTGCGCTACGGCGAGAACCCCCACCAGCAGGCCGCCTACTACGCGCGGGCCGGCGCCCCCACCCATCTGCTCGACGGAGTGGTGCAGCTGCACGGCAAGGAGCTCTCCTTCAACAATCTGCTGGATCTCAGCGCCGCCCGCGAACTGGTCGAGGCGTTCGACGACCCGGCCTGCGCGATCGTCAAGCACAACAACCCCTGCGGCTGCGCCGTCGGCGAGTCAGCCCAGGACGCCTATGAGCGCGCCTTCGCCTGCGACCCCCAGAGCGCCTATGGCGGGGTGATCGCACTCAACCGCAGGGTCGATCGCGCCTGCGCCGAGAAGCTCTCGGGCCAGTTCATCGAGGTCCTGCTCGCGCCGGGCTTCCAGGAGGATGCGCTCGAGCTGCTCCGGGAGAAGAAAAACGTCCGCCTCCTCGAACTGGCTCATTGGCCCGATGAGGCCGAGCGCTTCGAGTCCAAGGCCGTCCTCGGAGGACAGCTGCTGCAGACACGCGATGTCGTCTCCGAGACTCGCGAGCAGATGCGGAGCCTGACCGGCCGTGAGCCTGACGAGCGCGAGTGGCGGGACATGCTCTTCGCCTGGCAGGTCTGCCGCCATGTCCGCTCCAACGCGATCGTGATCGCTGCCGGCGGGGCCACAATCGGGATAGGCGCCGGGCAGATGAGCCGGGTCGACGCGGTCCGGATCGCCATCGAGAAGGCTCAGGCCTTCCAGCCGGATCTGCTTGCCGGGTCCGCCCTGGCCTCCGACGCGTTCTTCCCCTTCGCCGATGGCCCCCAGCTGGCTCTCGACGCGGGTGTGAGCGCGATCATCCAGCCCGGTGGATCGGTCCGCGACGAGGAGGTCGTGGCCGCCGTGGATGCTGCCGGCGCGACGATGGTCGCGACCGACAGGCGCCACTTCCGACACTGATCGCCCGGGCCCGCATCGCGCCGTCCCGCGGCGCTACGCTTTGCCCATGTGCAGAAATATTCGGACGCTTTACAACTTCGAGCCGACTGCGACCGATGACGAGGTCAGGGCGGCGGCGCAGCAGTACGTCCGCAAGATCAGCGGCTTCTCCAAGCCCTCGAGCGCGAACGCCGAGGCCTTCGAGCATGCCGTCGACGCGGTCGCCGAAATCTCTCGGCGCCTGCTGGACGAACTGGTGACCAGTGCTCCGCCGAAGGACCGCGAGGTCGAGGCCGCCAAGGCTCGAGCCCGCAGCGCCCAGCGTTTCGCGGCCTAGTCACCAGACTCGCTGAGCTCCCCGGCGAGCCCCACCGCGGGCTCGCCGCAGTTCGACCTGCCCGCTCAGGGCGACCTCTCTCGTTCTTCTTGCGAGGGGGGACTTGAAATCTGATGCATAACGATATATCGTGATGCTCACAAGATAGTTCACGATAGGAGCCAGAATGCATAGGCATCATGAAACAGACACAGACAGACAGGGCGAGGGGCGCGGCAGGCATTGCCGGCACCGTCGCCACGGTTTCGGTCCGGGCGGACGTGAGTTCGGTCCCGGCTTCGGCCCGGGGTTCGGCCCCGGCAGGGGTCCTCGGGGACGTGGCCGCAAGGCCCGTCGCGGAGACATCCGCACAGCGGCTCTCCTGCTGCTCGACGAGGAGCCTCGCAACGGCTACCAGATCATGCAGGAGGTCCAGGAGCGCAGCGAGGGCGTCTGGAGCCCGAGTCCCGGCTCGGTCTACCCGGCCCTGGCACAGCTCGAGGACGAGGGCCTGATCCGCACCGATGAGAAGGAGGGGCGCAAGCTCTTCTCGATCACCGATCAGGGTCGCGAGCTGCTCAAGGAGCGAGGCGAGAATGCACCCGCACCCTGGGCTCAGATGAGCGACGAGGTCAGCCCGCAGATACACGAGCTGGGCAAGCTGATGCGCGAGGTCGCATTCGCGTTCAGCCAGGTCATGAGGACCGGCAGCGAGGACCAGGTCGGCAAGGCACGAGATGTCCTCGCGTCAGCCAGGCGCGACCTCTACCGGATCCTTGCGGATGGCGATGGACCGGACGCTACGGTTGAGAAGGACGCCTAGTCCCCGACCGATGACACTCGCCACGACAGCAACCGCCGTATCCGTCGAGCAGCTCGTCAAGCGCTACGACGAGGTGGAAGCGGTGCGCGGGATCGAGTTCGAGGTGCAGAGCGGAGAGATCTTCGGCTTCCTCGGCCCCAACGGGGCCGGGAAGTCGACAACGATCAACATGCTCTGCACCCTCGTCCGTCCCTCCGGGGGCTCGGCCCACGTGGCCGGGCACGACGTCGTCACCGAACGCGACGAGGTTCGTCGCAACATCGGCCTGGTCTTTCAGGACACGACACTCGACGGCTACCTGACGGCCGAGCAGAACCTCCGCCTGCATGCCGAGCTATACGGGGTGCCCCGCGAGGCCGTTCTGCCGCGGATGACCCAGGTCATGGAGATGGTCGGCCTGTGGGACCGCAGGGGCAGCCTCGTCAACACGTTCTCGGGCGGCATGAAGCGCCGGCTCGAGATTGCCAGGGGCCTGCTGCACTCGCCGCGGGTCCTGTTCCTGGACGAGCCCACCGTCGGGCTCGACCCGCAGACCCGCAGCTCGATCTGGAGCTACATCCGCGAGCTGAAGTCCCGCGAGGACATAACGATCTTCCTGACGACCCACTACATGGACGAGGCCGAGTACTGCGATCGGATCGCCATCATGGACCAGGGCCGGATCATCGTGCTCGACACGCCCGAGGCGCTCAAGGCGAGCGTCGGCAAGGACCGCGTCCAGATCCAGACCGATGACGATGCGCAGGCGATCAGATCGCTGAAGGAGCACTTCGGCATCGAGGCGACGGTGGCCGAGGGGATGGTCACCTTCGGGGTTGGCGAGGGCGAGCACTTCGTTCC
>CAZFGJ010000144.1:0-7306 GCA_964518445.1 uncultured Solirubrobacteraceae bacterium | reverse complement strand
AGGACACCGCCGGGCCGGCGATCAACCCGATGATCAAGGTCGCGAACATCGTCGCCATCCTGATCATCCCGCTGATCGCCTGAGGATCCGGCCGGCGTTGGGTCTGCTTTCGCCGGACGGCCGGGCCATGGATGGCCCCGGCTGCTCCGGACCGGAGGGCAAGAGCCTAAGCTCAGATCAGTTATGAGCGGACGAGATGTCCACCGGGGGAGCACCCTTGTGCTCTCGCTGGCGATGGTCGCAATCGGGCTGGCCCTGATCATCCAGTCGATCAGCGGTGGCGCAGGGCCGATCTCGGGCCGGATGCTGATCGGCATCCTGTTCACGGCCGCCGGCGTCGGACGCACATACGTCGAGGTCCGGCGCGGACGGGGAGCATGAGCCCGCCGGAGGAGCCGGACGGGGCCGGGGAGGCCGTCGACGGCGCGGCGGCCCCTCACCGCGAGCATGCGGCGTCAGAGCTTGCCGCCAGGTCCAGGGTGATCGCGCGGCGCAGCATCGGCTCGCCGATCCTCTTCACGATCGTCTACTCCTCGCTGGGGAGCGCGATCTACTTCTCCCTGGGTGTCATCGCCGGGCACGCCCTGGGCCTCACGCCGCTCGTCTTCCTGATCTCTGCGCTGCTGTTCACGCTGACGGCGATGACATACGTCGAGGGCGCCTCGCTTCACCAGGACAGAGGTGGCTCGACGGTCTTCGCCCGCTACGCCTTCAACGAGCTGGTCAGCTTCGTCGCGGGCTGGGCGATCCTGCTCGACTACGTGATCCTGATTGCGGTCACGGCCTATTCGGCGACCCAGTACCTGCAGGTCTTCTGGGGGCGGCTGGGGGAAAGCAACGAGGCGCTGGGGCTGGCCCTGGCATTCATCGCGCTGGTCGTCCTGCTGAACATCCGCGGGTTCGGCGCGCGGCGGGCCAGGCGAGTGGGGATCCTGCTGGCGGGGGACATCGCCGTCCAGGCGTTCATCGTCGTGATCGGGATGATCCTGTTCTTCAACCCGCAAGTCCTGATCGATCCGATCAACCTCGGCACCGCGCCTACCTGGTCAGGTCTGGTCTTCGCGCTGACGGTCGCGGTGATCTCCTTCACCAGCCTCGAGTCCGCCTCGGGCCTGTCGGGCGAGGTACGGATCAGCCGTGCCGGCCTCAAGCGGCTGGTCTGGAGCACGACCGGGACAGTGATGTTCCTCTACGTCGGCATCGCCCTGGTCGCCGTCACGGCGCTGCCGGTTGTCAACGGCGAAACCGAACTGGGCGGCAAGTACCTCAACGCCCCGATGATCGGCGTGGTCGAACACATGGAACCGCAGTGGCTGGGTGAAGGGCTGATGTATCTGGTTGCGGCGCTCGCCACGGTGACGCTACTGGCGGCGGCGAACTCGGCGATGCTAGGCCTCTCGCGGCTGGCCTACTCGCTCTCGACCAACCGCCAGATTCCCAGTGCTCTGGGGCGCCTGCACCCCGAGCGCTCGACCCCCTATGTGCTGATCATCCTGGCGGGGCTGATCGCAGCCGGCCTGGCGGCATCCGAGAGCCTCGACTTCCTGGTCGGCATCTACGCGTTCGGCGCGATGCTGGCCTTCACGATCGCGCACCTGTCGATTATTCGCCTGCGCTACACCGAGCCCGACCGGGACAGGCCATACAAGGTGCCTCTGTCCGTCAAATTCCGCGGCGGCGAGCTGCCGCTCCCGGCGGCCTTCGGAGCTCTCGTCTCGGCCGCGGGATGGGTGGCGGTGATGATCGTCCACGAACCGGCTCGATACGTCGGGCTTGGCTGGATGGCCTTCGGCCTGGCCCTCTATGTCATCTACCGCAAGGCTGATGAAACGTCGCTGCTCAAACGGGTGACGGTCTCGCCCCAGATGCTCCGCCCCGAGCAGGCGCGAGAGCGCGACTACGGCTCGGTGCTGGTGCCCCTCTTCGGGACAGACCTCGACGACGACATCGTCCAGACGGCGGCCCTGCTGGTCTCAGGCGAGCAGACCGACGAGGCGGCGATCGACGCGGCGACCATCGAGGCCCTCTGGATATTCGTGATGCCGATGTCGCTGCCGCTCGATGCGAGCCTTCCGGATGCCCAGATCAAACATGCCCGTCAGGTCCTGGCTCGTGCCAAGGCGGTGGGGGAGGAGTACACCGGTGTTCAGGTGGCGACGGCGACCGTGCGCACCCGGCGTGCGGGCTACGCGATCGTCGACGAGGCGCGGCGCAGGGGTGTCGAGGCGATCGTCCTTGGAGCCGAGGAACCGTCGAGCATCCGCGGCGGCGGGCGGCTCGGGGGCAGGGGCGGGCCGCTGGAGGGCTACGTGGGGGACGTGACCAAGTACGTGGTCCGCAAGGCGGACTGCCGAGTTATCGTCACGGCGCCGGCGGCCAAGGACTCGCCGGTCGAGATCGCCCGGCGAGCACACCGAACAAACGCTCCCATCGTCTAATCTCCGCGGATGCCGTTTTCGAGGGACAGATGTTCGTACTGATCGTCGGCGCGGGCCGTGTCGGCTCACTGCTGGCCAAGTCAGCGCTCGCAGCGGGGCATGAAGTCTCGGTCCTCGACCAGGACCCGCTCTCGCATGAGCGCCTTGACGCCGGGCAGAGCAAGAGCTGGGAGGACTCGGGCGGCCAGTTCACTGTGGGCACGGCCCTCGAGACCGAAGCGCTGATCGATGCGGGCATCGAGCGTGCCGACGCGTTCATCGCATCGACCGCGGGGGACAACACGAACCTGGTCATCGCGCAGATCGCCCAGAAGCGCTTCGGGGTCGAGAAGACAATCGTCCGTGTGATGGATCCAGCCCGAGCCGACTGGTACAACGAGCAGGGGATGCAGACGATCTCACCGACGAAGCACGCCATCGAGATGTTCGAACGGGCCCTCGCCCCGCAGGAGGCCTGAGCCGTGTACGCGATCATCGCCGGGGCCGGGAAGGTCGGCCGCAACCTCGCCCGCGAGCTGATCTCGAAGGACCACGAGGTGACGCTGATCGAGAACTCGAGGGCCGGTTATCTGGCAAACGAGGAGGAGTTCGAGCACGCGATCCAGTACGGAGACGCGACCGAGCTGTGGGTCCTCGAGCGGGCCGGGATACAGAGGGCCGATCTCGTGATCGCGGTGACAGGGGACGACGAGGACAACATCCTGGTCTGCCAGGTCGCCAAGGAGAAGTATCTCTGCGACAGGATCATCGCCCGGGTCAACAACCCTCGCAACCACGACCACTTCAGGCTGCTGGGCATCCAGCCGGCGGTCTCGGCCACCGATCTGATCCTCCGCCTGATCGAGCACGAGGTGCCCCGCTACGGCCTGGTTCACCTCCTGGCGCTCGAAGAGGAGCGCCTGGAGATCATCGAGCTCGAGGTGACCGCCGACGCTCCGACGGTGGGCCTCAAGGTGACCGACATCGAGCTTCCGGAGGGTGCCCTGATCATCTCGGTCCTCCGAGGCGGTGCGGGTTTCGTGCCCAAGCCGGACACGATGATCGAAGCCGGAGACGAGGTTCTGCTGGTCCTCGACCCCGGCCTCGAGGAGGCGATCACCGCCTACTTCGCCCCGTCGGGGTACTCAGCAGCTCTCTGACGCACACACGGTGCCCTGGCCATAGAGGGCGGGGCGGTGGGCCGGCGAGCGGTTGACTATCCTAGGGGCCCGATCCGGGATGGTGTAATTGGCAACACGCGTGCCTCTGGAGCACGAATTTGGGGTTCGAGTCCCTGTCCCGGAGCTTTCCGAGCGCCCCGTTCTACGGGGCGTTTGGCGTTTCTGGGCGCAGCGTTGAGTTTGAGAGGCCGTTTGACCCAAGCCGACCGACGCTATACGTTCAGATGGCGAGGTGGGTGCGGCGGAGTGATCGACTTGAGGAGACGGGGAATGAGACGCATCGGGGGGTTCTGGATCTGCCTGGCGGCGGTATCGGTTCTGGTAGGTGCCTCTGGGGCGTCCGCTTCATCGACGCCCGCATGGTGGAGCTGCGTCAAAGCCGAACCCAAGAACGCGGGCCACTACAGCGACAAGGCGTGTTCCAGCACGGTCGAATCGGGGGGGAAGTACGAACTTCAACCCGGGGTGGGCAAAGGCAAAGGGTTCAAGGGGACCGCGGGCACTGTGCGCTTCACCCAGCTGAACGACACCGTCGAATTCGTCGTGGAATGTACGAAGAACAAAATCTCGGGCGGGGTCTTGGCTCCGAACAAGGTGGTCGGGGTCGTCATGAGCCTGTCCAAGTGCACCTCGAAACCGTTCGGGATCGCCAAGGGCTGCTCGATCACCACCAAGGCACTGTCGGGTGAACTCGGTTGGATCAACCAGGCGAAAAACGAAGCTGGGTTGAAGCTCACCAGCGAAGCCGAACCTGAAGCCGGAGTGTTCGCGGAAGTTGCCGGCTGCTTCGAAAAAATCAACCTCCGCGTGCGGGGCTCGTTGATATCGCCGTTCGGCCCCGTCGGGGTGATCACGAAGGAACCGACGCTCAGCTCGACGACCGTCAACTTCCTCGAAGGAGAACCGCCTCACAATGCCCGCAGCAACCTATGGGCCTTTGAAGGCGAAGAAGAACGGCACATCCTGACGGCCGAACTCCACGGGCCGGAACCGTCGGAATGGGTCGTCCCGACGCCAGGCGCCGCGGCGCTCGAAGCCACCTTCCACCTCAAGGGAGAAGCCCTTCTGGTGAAGTAAGGAGAGCCGTAGGGACGGCCGTCCTTCGCGGCGATCTGGCAGGAGCAGGGCGATGCGTGAGGGGTCTACGCGCGGCCAGCCTGCCCCGCTCCCGGGACGGGTGTAGCATCGTCATGTGGGGGCACGGGGGTGGATATCGATGAAAGCGGGCCTTGCCGTGGGGTGCGTGGCCGTTGGCCTCGCATGTCTCCCGGGGGTAGCCGGCGCGACGACGGGCACTGAAGTCGGGGGCATGAACCTGTCCGCCTACTGCCAGCAGCTCGAAGCCGGCAACAAGGGCGCGACGGTCAAGGGCGAAACCTGGGTCTGTATCCACGCGGACAACACGACCGCGACGTTGAACCTTCAGGCCGCCTGCGAACACGAATACAAACAGCGGCCGATCAAGGCCGAGGAGATCACTCCTGGCGTGCCATTCAGCTGGAAGTGCTTTCAGATCTCCCAGGCCGAAGCCGAAGCCGAAGCGGGGAAGGGAGGCGAAAAGCCGGGCACGGGGAATCCGGGCGGCGGCTCTGGTGCAGCCACGACGACAGGCGTCACCTGCGCGCTGACGTTTGCCTCGTTCTCTGAGACCTGCACAGTCGTGGTGTCCGGCGGTTCGAGCGCACCGACGGGGACGGTTACCTTCGCCAGCGCCGGCGGGGGTGTCTTCCAGTTCGGCAACACCTGCCAACTTGCGCCGGCGGCCCAGGGATCCAGCTGCCATGTTGTGTTCCTGCCGCCTTCGCGTGAACTTGGGTTGATCCTCGCTCAGGCGATCACCGCCAGCTACCCGGGGGACACGTCGCACCTCGCCAGCAGCAATCACACGAGCCTGATTGCCTCGCAGCAGGAATCGCTGGAACAGGCCGTCAAGGGCACCGAAGAAGGCTTCAACCCCGCCGAAGCGCTCAAACACGGGCTGCCGGTCAGCGTGGAAACAGTCGTTCCGGGCACCGCCGAAGTCGAAGTGATCTGCGGGGTAACGGGCGGCTCCACGCTGCCCGTCCTGCGTCCGCGGGGCGGACAGCTCTGTTACGACGGTGCGGGATCAGCTCTCCCGGTTCTCAGAGCCCCCAAGGAAGGCGAAACCGCTCCGGGGAGCACCACCGGCGGCAGCACCCTGCCGGTCCTCAAGCCGTCGCCCGGGTCGATAGCGTTCGAGGGCGGTGGAAGCACGTTGCCCGTTCTCCGCCCCCGCGAAGCGACCGCGACTGTCGCGAAGGCCACCAGGGGGCGGTTTGCGAGGATCGCCCGCCTGAAGGTGGCGCTCACCGCCCACGGCGGCATCTTCAAACTCCGGATCCCTCTCAACAAGGTCGGCAGGCGAGAACTCAAAGCCGTCATCCGCAAGGACCTCGCCTACGACCGCAGGCACAGGGGCGCCAAGCACCCCCGGCCGCCGATTCTGCGTCTCGGCACGATTATCACCTTCACGCCCGCCCGCTGAGCGGGGCGGCATGCCTGCGCGGCCTGGAGCGATTCAGCTGAGGATCTGACGCTCACGGGGCTGAGTGGTGCGTGCCGCCATACGGCTCCGATAGGCGGTTCCGGTGGGGTTCGGAAAAAATCTGCCCGTAGCGCCGCAGGGGGCGTAGGCTAGGGACACGCCGGGTGGGTCGCTCGGGCGCACGATCGGTTGCTCGAGGGCACCGCCGGCTAACGCGACCACCAGGAGGAGCGATGAACGCCGCCGGTATCGACGAAGTCAAGCTCGAAGAGTTCATGGGGCAGTTCGTAGGGGACCTGGGCGCTGCGCTGACCGCGCCGCTCGTGCTGATCGGGGACAAGCTGGGCCTCTACAGGGCAATGGCCGACGGACAGCCCGTCACGCCGGCTGAGCTGGCCGATCGAACGGAGTGCCGCGAGCGCTACATACGCGAGTGGCTCTGCCAGCAGGCGGCAAGCGGGTACGTCGAGTACGACGCGACAGACAGCACGTTCAGGCTGCCTCCCGAGCAGGCCATGGCGCTGGCCGACGAAGACAGCCCCGCATTCATCCCGGGGGCGTTCCAGCTGGCCGCGGCGACGATCAAGGACGAGCCCCAGATCGCCGATCGCTTCCGCTCCGGCGACGGGTTCGGATGGCACGAGCATCATGAGGATCTGTTCGCCGGGACCGAGCGGTTCTTCCGCCCGGGATATCTGGCCAACCTGGTCGAGAGCTGGCTGCCGGCGCTCGAGGGGGTCTCCGAGAAGCTCGCGGCCGGAGCTCGGGTCGCCGACATCGGCTGCGGGCACGGCGCTTCGACGATCCTGATGGCTGAAGCCTTCCCGGCCTCGGAGTTCGTCGGGTCCGACTACCACGAGGGATCGATCGAGTCGGCACGCGCGGCCGCGGAGCGGCGCGGTGTGGCTGATCGTGTGTCCTTCGAAACGGCATCCGCCAAGGACTTCGGCGGTGGGCCCTTCGATCTGGTCTGCGTCTTCGACGCACTGCACGACATGGGCGACCCGGTTGGTGCCGCCCGCCATGTCCGGGAGGAGATCGCCGAGGAGGGTACCTGGATGGTCGTCGAGCCATTGGCGGGCGACTCGATCGAGGAGAACCTCAACCCGGTCGGGCGCATCTTCTACGGCGGATCGACGATGCTCTGCACTCCCGCCTCGCTGAGCCAGGAGGTGGGCCTCGCACTGGGGGCGCAGGCCGGT
>CAZFGJ010000143.1:0-7312 GCA_964518445.1 uncultured Solirubrobacteraceae bacterium | reverse complement strand
CGTGTCATACCCGCGGCGCGCGATCGGGAAGTCTCGGCGTTCGATTGCCTGGCGATCGAAGTCCACGGCGGCAATCCTAGGGTATGTCCCCGGCGGAAGCATCGGCAGGCTCGGGAAGGGCCCCCGGCCCCTCGCCGGCGCGTATCTCCGACAGGTCACGCCGCAGCTCCCGAAGCTCGTCTCGCAGCTGGGCCGCGTACTCGAAGCGCAGATCCTCCGCCGCTGCGAGCATCTCCTCCTCGAGCTCGACGACCATCCGCTCGAGCTCGTGCTGGGGCATCTCCTGCCCGGCCCGGCGGCTGGAGCGGCGTTTGCGGCCTTTCGGAACCTTCGACTCGCCCTGCAGGAACTCGGCGATGTCCGAGATCCCCTTGACGATCGTCGCGGCGGTGATGCCGTGCTCGATGTTGTAGGCGAGCTGGATCGTCCGGCGCCTGTCGGTCTCGGAGATCGCAGCGCGCATCGCCCGCGTCTCCTTGTCGGCATACATCAGGACCGTTCCGTCGACGTTCCGCGCCGCCCGGCCGATCGTCTGGATCAACGAGGTCTCCCCGCGCAGGAAGCCCTCCTTGTCCGCGTCAAGGATCGCCACGAGCGAGACCTCGGGCAGGTCCAAGCCCTCTCGCAGCAGGTTGACCCCGACCAGGACGTCGTACTCGCCAAGGCGCAGGTCGCGGATGATCTGGATCCGTTCGAGCGTGTCGATCTCCGAGTGCAGATAGCGCGTCTTGAAGCCCATCTCGAGCAGGTACTGGGACAGATCCTCACTCATCTTCTTGGTGAGAGTTGTGACCAGCACACGCTCGTTGCGGTCGACCCGCACCCGCACCTCGTTCATCAGATCATCGATCTGGTTCTTCGTTTCGCGGACCTCCACAGCCGGGTCGACGATCCCCGTGGGGCGCACGATCTGCTCGACCACCCGCGTCGAGCGTGTCCGCTCGTATTCACCCGGTGTGGCCGAGACGAACAGCAGCTGAGGCGTTATCGCCAGGAACTCCTCGAAGGTCTGCGGGCGGTTGTCCATGGCGCTCGGCAGGCGGAAGCCGTAGTCCACCAGGGTCTGCTTGCGCGACCGGTCGCCCTCGAACATCCCCCCGATCTGAGGGACCGTCTGGTGGGACTCGTCGCAGAAGCAGACGAAGTCCTTGGGGAAATAGTCGATCAGGCAGTAGGGGCGGCTTCCCGGCGGGCGGCCGTCGAGGATCCGCGAGTAGTTCTCGATCCCCGAGGTGAAGCCGACCTCGCGCAGCATCTCCATGTCGTACTGCGTCCGCTGGCGCAGCCTGTGAGCCTCGAGCTGCTTGCCTTCGGACTCCAGCTCGCCACAGCGCTGGTTGAGCTCTCGGCCGATCTCTTCGACCCCCGCCTCGATCGTCCCCTCTTTGACGTTGTAGTGGGTCGCAGGCCAGATCGCCACGTGCTCGAGGTCGTCCGCGATCAGCTCGCCCGTCAGCGGGTCGAAATGCTGCAGGCGCTCGACCTCGTCCCCGAACAGCGTCGCTCTGAAGGCAGTCTCGGCATAGGCCGGGAACACCTCCAGGGTCTCCCCCCGCACACGGAACGTCCCTCGCGAGAGGACCTTGTCGTTGCGGGTGTACTGGATCGAGACGAGTTTGCGAAGCAGCTCATCCCGGTCGATCAGCTCGCCCCGCTTGAGGATCTGCATGTTCATCGCATAGGTCTCGGGCGAGCCCAGTCCGTAGATGCACGAGACCGACGCGACCACGATCACATCGCGGCGGGCGAACACCGCCGCCGTCGCCGCGTGGCGCAGCCGGTCGACCTCCTGGTTGATCGCCGAGTCCTTCTCGATGTAGAGGTCCCGGCTCGGTACGTAGGCCTCGGGTTGGTAGTAGTCGTAGTAGGAGACGAAGTACTCGACCGCGTTGTCCGGGAAGAACGTCCGAAACTCGTTGCAAAGTTGGGCCGCAAGGGTCTTGTTGTGGGCGATCACCAGCGTCGGGCGCTGGACCGCCTCGATCACCCCGGCCATCGTCATCGTCTTTCCCGTCCCCGTCGCGCCCAGCAGCGTCTGGTAGCGCTCACCCGAGAGGATCCCTTCGGCGATCGACTCGATCGCCTTCGGCTGGTCGGCCGTCGGCGTGAACACGGAGTCGAGCTTGAAGTCGGGCATCGAGGAGGGAACTACGGTAGCTACTGCAGCCCCAGCTCCCGGGGGTAGGTTTCCCGGTACTCCTGCTGGGCCGCCATCACACGCTGCACGTATTCGCGGGTCTCGGGGAACGGGATCCCCGAGACGGTCAGCTCTCCCCCTTCGGCATGGGCTTCCGCGACCCACTTGTCGACGTTGGCAAGTCCGCCGTTGTAGGCGGCAACCGCCAGCATCTCGTTACCCGAGTAGTGGTCCAGCAGATACCTCAGGTAGTAGCTGCCGTAGGCGACATTGATGTCCGGGCGACCCAGGTCCTTCGCCGTGAAGCGGCTCCCGCCCGACAGGTGGGCGAGGTAGTAGGCCGTCGCCGGGAGGATCTGCATCAGCCCCTCGGCGCCCGCCGAGGAGGTGTGGGGTTCGAATTTGCTCTCCGCATAGATGACCCCGGCGATCAGCGCCGGATCGAGGTGCTTCGCCGCCGCCTGCTTGCGGATGATCGAAGCGTCCTGCAACGGGAGCGCATTCGTGCGCACCGCTGTCTTCAGAGCGGAGACGACGACACCCACCGTCAGTGCTACGGCGGCCAGGGCGAGGATCGTCCCGAACGTCCGCCGGGTCATCCTCCAAGCTTGTCAAGCACCGCCGACAGCTGCGCCTGCAGCTCCTCCACGGTGCCGTCGTTGTGCACCACGTAGGTCGCCCGGGCCGCCTTCTCGTCCTGGGAGAGCTGGCGGGCCGCACGCTCGTCGACCACCGCGTGGCCTCGCTCGGACGCCCGGCGAGCGCGGAGCTGCTCGTCGGAGACCACCGCGATCGTCGCGTCGTAGAGCTCGGCAAGGCCCGCCTCGAACAGGAGCGGAACCTCGACCACCGCCGCCCGAGGGGCCGGCTCCATCGTCCGTGCCTGCTCGAGCCATGACGCCACCCTGGCCCCCACCCTGGGCCAGATCTGGGCCTCCAGCCATTTCCGCCCCTCGTCACTCGCGAAGGCCGCACGCGCCAGGGCGGCCCGGTCGACCTTCCCACCGGGAGCCACCTCGGGGCCGAAGTGCTCGACCACCGCGTCGCGAAGCTCATCGCCCTCGTAGAGCTCGTGCACGATCGCGTCGCTCGAGATCACCTCGGCGCCCAATCCTCTCAGCGCCTCGAGCGCCGTGGACTTGCCGGAACCCAATCCACCGGTCAGCCCGACGAACGGAACGGACGCTCCCACCGGCGGTGGCCCGATCCGGGTCAGTCCTGCGGGGCGGACTCGGCGGACGGAGCCGCCTCATCCTGAGGAGCTGCGGCGTCCTGAGCCTCGGCGTCCGGGGCGGGCGCCTCGACGGAAGCCTCTGCGGCCGGCTCCTCGACGGCGGCGGGCGCCTCGGGGGCTGCCTCGGCGGGAGCGCTCTCGACCACGGCCGCCTCGGCGACGGGCGCCTCAGCTGCCTCGGCGGCCGGCTCGGCGGGGGCGGCGACCTCGGCGGCGGGCTGCTCGCCCGCCTCGGCCTCATCGCCCTCGTCCTCGACGCCACCGGGACGGGAGACGGGAAGAATCTGGTCCTCAACACGCTTGGCCGACAGCGACAGGCGGCGGCGCTCGGAGTCGATCTCGAGGATCTTCACGCGAATCTCATCGCCCGGGTGGACGATCTCGCGCGGGCTCTCGACGTGGTGGGGCGCCAGCTCTGAGATGTGGACGAGCCCCTCGACTCCGTCGAGGATCTCGACGAAGGCGCCGAACGTCACGACCTTGGTGACCTTGCCGGCCAGCTCGTCACCGACCGTGTAGGTGTCGACGATCCGCTGCCACGGGTCCTCCTGGGTCTGCTTGAGACCCAGCGAGATGCGCTGGCGGTCGCGGTCGATGTCGAGCACCTTCACCTTGACGGTGTCGCCGATGTTGAGGATCTCGCTCGGATGGTTCACGTGCGACCAGGAAAGCTCGGAGATGTGGATCAGCCCGTCGATGCCGTCGAGGTCGACGAACGCGCCGAAGTCCACGATGTTGGAGATCTGCCCCTCCACGACGAGGCCCGGCTGCAGGCGGTCGAGGATCTGCTGGCGAACCTCCTTGCGCTCCTCCTCGAGGACCGCGCGGCGGGACAGGACCACGTTGTTGCGCGAGCGGTTGAGCTCGATGACCTTCGTCTCGATCTTCGTGCCCATGTACTCGTCCAGGTTCGGCACGCGGCGGATGTCCACCAGGGAGGCCGGCAGGAAGCCGCGGACGCCCAGGTCGATGATCAGGCCGCCCTTGACGACCTCGATCACGGTGCCCTCGACGGGCTCACCGGACTCGGCGGCGGTTTCGATGCGTCGCCATGCCTTCTCGAACCGTGCCCGCTTCTTGGACATGATCAGGCGACCGTCCTGGTCCTCCTTGGTCATGACGATGGCATCGACCTCCTCGCCGAGGTGAACCTCGTCGTTGGGGTCGACCGCCTTGCGGATCGAAAGCTCGTTCGCCGGGATGACGCCCTCGGACTTGTAGCCGATGTCGACGAGGACCTCGTCCTTGTCGATCCGGACGACGTGGCCCGTGACTACCTCGCCCTCCTCGATCGCTCGGAAGGTCGCGTCGTAATTGGGAACGATCTGCCCGTCCACTTCGAGAAGCAGGCCATTTGACCCGTCCACGACGCGGGCCCCAGGATGATCCATCACGGTTTGCACCGGCCGAAGCGTAGCGCAGCCGTATCATTGCCGGCCACATGCCTGTTCGAGCGACGAAGCGGGGCACCGATCGGACGCCCCTCGGAAGGGACTGTGACGTCCTGATCTGCGGGGGTAGTTTCGCCGGTCTGGCAGCGGCCCGGGAGCTTGCCGGGTCGGGCGCCCGGGTGCTGATGATCGACCGCTATGAGATCGGTGAGCGCCAGACCTCGGCCTGCGCCATGCCGACCGACTGGCTCAGCGCGATGGAGCTGACCGACTCGTTTCGCCAGGAGTTCGATGAGCTCGTCGTCCACACCCCGCACCGCACATCGCGGTGGTCGCTGCCCTGGTCCTTCTCGACCTTCGATTACCGCGAGCTGTGCGCTCTGATGTGGGATCAGGGGGACGACGAGAACCTCGAGTTCGAGACCGCCACCGTGACGGGCCGCCGCGGTCAGACGGTGATAACCGACCGTGGCGAGCTGAACGCGCCGCTCGTGATCGATGCCCTCGGCTGGCGGCGGGTGCTCTCCAACGCCACCCCGATCCAGCCGCCCGAGGCGCGTCTCTCCCGCGGGCTCGAGGTCCACCCGCCCGGGACGGGCGAGGAGATGGAACTGTGGCTGGACTCCGGCTACATCCGCGCCGGCTACGGCTGGAGCTTCCCCGCTCGCGACGAGCTGCGGGTCGGGATCGGATCGTTCTGGCCCTCACACCACGTCAAGGAGCCGACCGTGCGCCTGGCGGCGAAACTCGGCCTGCCCGCCGAGGGCTACCAGGGGAATTGGATCCCCCATCAGCTGAGGCGAGCAGTCGAGGACGGGATCTTCTTCGCCGGAGACTCGGCCGGGCACTGCCTCCCGTTGACCGCCGAGGGGATCCGGACGGCCATCTACTTCGGCCTGGCCTGCGGACGAGAGCTGAGGACGGTCATCGAAGGAGGCCAGACCCGCGCCCAGGCCCTCTCCCGCTACGGCGCCTTCTCGGACTCCCACGAGCGCAAATTCCGCTGGCTCCTCTACGTCCAGCGTGCCATCGGGCAGATCACCCCCAGCCGGGCCGCCACCGCAGTCACCGGCGCATTCGAGAGCCGCCGGCTGTCCCACTGGGCCTTCAACCACTACCTGGCGATCGCGCCGCCCTCCTTCGTCGGCGCCGGTCCCGCCGCGCTCAGCGCCCGGGCCAAACGGCGGACGCCCTCCTCGATGGCCGGCTCGGCGAGGTTGGCGTAGCCCAGCACCAGGCCGTCGTCCTTCTGGCGCGGCCTCATGTAGGAGAGACCCAGCGGATAGACGCCGACCGACTCGGCCGCCGCAGCCCGCATCAGCTCCCGGCCGTCGACCGGCCGATCGAGCCTCACCAGAGCGTGCAGGCCCGCGGCCAGTCCGGTCACCCGGGCCCCCGGCAGATGCTCGGCCACGGCTGAGACGAGAGCGTCGCGGCGAGCTCGGTAGCGGCGCCTCGCGGCCCTCAGGTGGCGGTCGTAGGCGCCGCTCTCCAGCAGGCGCGCCAGCGCCAGCTGGTCGATCGTCGGCGAGCCATGGTCCGCCAGCAGCTTCTGCTCGACCAGCGGCCCGATCAGGCGCGAGGGCAGCACAAGCCAGCCCAGCCGGAGCGCCGGCGCGAGCGTCTTGCTGACGGTCCCTGTGTAGATCACCCGGTCGGGAGCCAGGCCCTGCATCGCCCCCAGGGGAGCACGGTCGTAGCGGTACTCCGCGTCGTAGTCGTCCTCGATCACGACCCGCTCCCTCTCGCCCGCCCATGCCAGCAGGGCCGCGCGGCGGGCCGTCGAGAGCACCACGCCAGTCGGGGCCTGGTGAGCCGGCGTCAGAAGCACCGATCCGATCTCCCCGTCGTGGTCCATCACGGCGAGCTCCTCGACACGGGCGCCATCCTCATCGAGCGCCAGCGCGACCAGATCGGCGCCGTGCGCCTCGAGTATCCGGCGGTGGGCCGGCAGCCCCGGATCCTCCACGGCCATCCGCGAGCAGGCCAACGTCCGGGCCAGCAGGGCGAAGGCCTGGGCCGCGCCCGAGCAGATGACGATCGACTCGGGGTCCGCCACCACTCCCCTGACCCGTCCCAGATGCCCCGCCAGGGCGTGCCGGAGCTCGGGGGCGCCTCTTGGATCGGGATAGCCGAATGCCTGGTCGGGCGCGTCGCGGAGGGTCTCGCGCAGGACCTTCAGCCAGGCACGGCGCGGGAATCCCGCCAGGTCGGGATATCCGGGGAAGAAGTCGAACGCCGGGCGACGTCCCGGCTGCGCGGCGATCGGCGCGGGAGGCGCCGCCGGAGCACCCGCGACAAATGTCCCCGACCCTGCCCTGGCCACGAGGTAGCCCTCGGCCAGAAGCTGCGCGTAGGCGTCCACGACCAGGCGCCTGGAGATTCCCAGATCGGCCGCGAGCGAACGGCTCGCCGGTAGTCGCCCATCGGCGGGAAGCCGCCCCGAGCGCACCGCTTCGCGGAGCCCGTCCTCGAGCTGGGACCTGAGCGGCCGGCGCGATGAGCGGTCGAGCTCGACCAGCAGCTCCGTGCCAAAAGTGGTACCCAAAC
>CAZFGJ010000142.1:0-7580 GCA_964518445.1 uncultured Solirubrobacteraceae bacterium | reverse complement strand
GGGTGCGACCTCAACGCGGGTCGGCACCCCCGGTGCGCCACCCGTCACCGCCGGCGGGGGAGGTAAGCCGGGAGGCGAACACACTCGAGGCAGGTCCGAAGAATCGACCGGGCGCCCCGGCGAACATCCCCCGAAAACAGAAGAAGTCCATGGACGAAGCGAAGAAGCGCCCGGCAAGACCGGAGAATCGCCGGGGAGGAGCGGGGAAGCGCCCGGCAAGACTGGGGAATCACCCGGGAAGAGCGGCGAAGCCCCTGGGAAGACCGGCCAGGGGACTCAGGGGAAGAGCGCTGAAGCGCCCGGCAAGAGCGGCGAAGCTGGCAAGGGCGCGGAAGCCCAGGGGAAGAGCGGCGAAACCCATGGGGCGGCCGGCGAAGCGCCAGGACATCCAGAATCAGCTCCGCCCGGAGCCTCCAACCATGCTGTCCAGGGACCCGGCCCCAACGGCAGGGTCACCGGCTCGCCGCCCGGCGAAAAATAAATCTTCCTCCCCGGCCAACCTTTGCTCAGGACCCCCGTTAACAGGGGGATCGTCCAGCAAGGAGAGGTGGGATTCATAGCCGCAAGAGGGTCCACGGGGACCTTTGCGCAGCGATGATCAGATTTTCGGTCCCTTTGTAACTTAATGGCGCGGAATGGGGAGGTCTCCGGGGCGGGGTCCAGATCCCCGAACCGCCCTGCGCAGCGACCCCGGCCCCCAAGCTCCCGTCGCTGCCGTCCCCTGGCGATGGCCAGGATCCCTCCGAGGGAGGGGATGAGCCCGGCCGACGCCGGGCTTCGGACGTTAAAGGGGAGGCCTTAGGTTGCTCAGGCGAGCAGGGCGCGCGGAATGCCGCCGACGCCGATCAGCCCGGGGCCCGTGTAGGTCCCGATCACCGGCCCCACTTCCGAGGTGAAGATGGGCTCTGAATCGAAGATCTCGCGGCAGCGCTCGACCAGTCGCTGGCATTGGTCGGGGGCCTGGATGTGCTGAACGACCCAGCCGTCGGAGCCGGCCTCGTGGAGTTCCTGCGCGTAGCGGACCATCCGCTCGAAGGCGCGGCCGGCGGTCCGGACCCGCTCGACGGGGACGATCTCGTACTCCAGCGAGAGGATCGGCTTGATCCGCAGGGTGCCGCCGAGCCAGGCCTGGGCCTTGCCGACCCGGCCCCCGCGGCGCAGGAACTCGAGGGTGTCGAGGCAGAACCAGATCTTCAGCGAGCGTCTGGCCTCGAGGACGCGCTCGACGACGCCGGCTTTGTCGGCCCCCGCACGGGCGGCCGCCGCGGCTGCCAGAACCAGAAGCCCCTGGCCGCCGCACGCCGTTTCGCCGTCGATCACCTCGACCCGCTCGCCCAGGCCACGCTCCGTCAGCAGTCCGTGCGCCTGGCGGGCGGCCTCGCATGTTCCCGAGATGCCGCCGGCAAGGTGGATCGAGACGACATCGTTCCCCTGCTCGATCAGCGGCTCCCAGACGCTCAGGAAGTCGCCGATCGACGGCTGGGAGGTCGTCGGCAGTTCGTCGTCCGTGCGCAGCCGCTTGTAGAAGGCGCCGAAGCCGTCCATCTCGAGCTCGCGGACGGGTTCGCCCTTCCACCCGACGTAGAGGCTGACCTGATGCACGCCCTGCTCCTGGGCGAGATGACGGGGGAGGTAGTGGGTGCTGTCTGTGGCGATCGCGACGGGAGCCATGCGGCGCGAGACGCTACACCAACGTCTCGGCGAGCTCTCCGGACTCGAACATCTCCGTCACGATGTCGCAGCCGCCCACCAGCTCGCCCTTGTGGAACAGCTGGGGGATCGTCGGCCAGTTGGAGATTGCCGACAGCTCCTGGCGGATCCGCGGGTCGGGCAGGATGTCGACCGCGGCGAAGGGAACCTCGAGCTGCTGCAGGATGGCGACGGTCCTGGCTGAGAAGCCGCAGGCAGGCGCCTCGGGGGTGCCCTTCATGAAGAGGATCACGTCGTGCTCGGAGATCGCCTCCTGGATCGCGTCGCGGATCGGGCTCGACTCGGGGGCGGCGGCAGCGGGGACCGGGGCCGGGGCGGGGGTGTCGCTCATCATCGGGACGGGATCGAACTGGCTGTTTGACATGGGAGGCTCCTGGCTATCAGGGGGTGTTGATCTTGGACGGCGTCTGCGTCTTCAGCGCGAAGGCGTGAACGGCGCCGCCGATCTCTCCCTCGAGTGCGCCGTAGACCAGCCGGTGCTGCTCGATCCGGCTGAGGCCCTCGAAGGCCTCGGCCGTCACGGTCGCACGGAAGTGGTCCGAGCCACCGGTGTAGTCCTCGACCTCAGCCTTGGAACCGGGAATCGCGGCCTCTATTCGCTGCTTTATCTCGTCAGGGGAGAGCACTTCGCTCACTAGCGTAGAAGATCGCAACCGGCCGCTCAGGCGCGGGAGCACCGGCGCTATACTTTGGAAAGTCTTGGAGCCATCCACAGGAGCTGACGCAATGATCGAGATCACCGACAAGGGTGCCGAGAAGGTCCATGAGTTCCTCTCCGCGCAGGAGGCGGACATAAGCCTGGCCGGCCTTCGTGTGGGCGTCCGCGGCGGTGGCTGCTCCGGGTTCCAGTACCAGCTCGCCTTCGACGAGCAGCGTGACTCGGACGTCGTCTTCGAGAGCCACGGCCTGAAGCTCCTGGTGGACAACGAGAGCCTGCAGTTCGTTCGCGGCTCCGTCATCGACTACGAGGAAAGCCTCCAGGGCGCCGGCTTCAAGGTCAACAACCCGAACGTCGTCGCAGCCTGCGGTTGCGGCTCCTCCTTCCGGGTCGCCGAGGAGGAGCAGGTCTCAGCAGTCTGAGGCGGCTCCGGCTGCCTCTGAGGTGCCCGCGGCCGACCCTCGCCGCCGGCGTCGTCCTGCTCGCGGCGGCATCGCTTGCGCTGGCGGCATGCGGCGGTGGTGGCTCGCACACGACCCCCACCGCCACGAGGACCGTCATGAAGCCCGCCCCCTTCGGCCCGGCGCTGGGCCTGACCGAGGACAACGCCCAGATCCTCTGGAGCCCGGCGGCCTCCGATGCCCCGGCGGCACCGGCGGCCTTCTCTCCCGCGCGCCGCGAGCTCACAGCGCTCCATCCGACCTACATCCGCCTGCTCGTCAACTGGGCGGCGCTCCAGCCTGACGAGAGCCGTCCCCCGGCGCTCGAAGGGAATGTGACCGGCTGTGTCCGCGACCTTGGACCGTGCGCCTCCTACCGGGGAATCGCAGGCGAGCTCGCTGCGATTTCCTCTCAGCAGCGCTCGGACCCGGGCGGCTACCAGGTCGTTCTGGACATCCTCGGCACACCCGCCTGGGCCGCCGCTCCCCCTCACGGCTGCGAACGAAAGGCCGACGAACCCTTCGCGCGGCCGCTCCGGCCTGGGGCTCTGACGGCGTATCGCGGCCTGATCAAGGAGCTGCTCGCGCTGGGCCGTCGCGAACATGTGGCGCTTCGCTGGTGGAGCCCCTGGAACGAGCCGAACGATCCGCGCTTCATCACGCCGCAGCGAGCCGCATGCACGAGCGACGGGGCCGCCCTCTCGCCCGGCGTCTACGCCGAGCTCTCGCGAGCGATGGCCTCCGAGCTCGCGGTCGCAGGCCCGGGCCATGAACTTCTCCTGGGCGAGCTGGGCGGCTATTCCGACGGCTCACCGCACAGGACCAGCATCGGCCAGTTCGTGGCGGCGCTCCCACAAGACGTCATCTGCCTGAGTCACACCTGGGCTGTTCACGCCTACGCCGTGCAGGGGCGAGCTGAGCCTCCCGACCCTGTCGCATTGCTCGAGCAGGCGCTCGCGGCGCGGGGCCGATGCGGCGCCTCGGCCTCGATCTGGGTGACCGAGGCGGGAACCGGGGCGGCCGAGCCGGGGCGGCCGAGGGCCGGCACGGCGAGCGAGGAGCAGGCCGGCTGCGAAGCCCTGGCCGCCCAGGTCCTCGGCTGGTACTCGGATCCGCGAGTGCTTGCGATCTTCCAGTTCAGCTTCCGCGACGACCCCGCCTTCCCCGTCGGTCTGATCAGCTCAGACCTCACTCACGCCTATCGCGCCTATGGGATGTGGCTCGCTCTGGAGCGGGCGCGGGGGAGTGGGGCAACGCCCCCAAAACCTGCCCAGGCCTGTGCGTAGGTTTGGTGAGGGTTGACGAGGGATGCATAACCTGAGATGGTCGCCCTCGACCGCCTCCAAATTCTGAATGGTGGGATCGGTCGCGGCCGGAAGAGTGCGAGCGGGACGGCTCGGTCGTCGCGGCCCGCCGGCGCTCCTGCCGTAGTCTGGCCGCATGGCGCTCCTGCCCAAGTCCCTCAGAGTCCACACCCCCGAGCGTCTGCGCGACGACGTCCGCCTCAGGGCCGGGGCCGTCGGGCTCGGTCTGATCCCGCCTCGGACGATGCACTCGCCCGAGGACGCGGGCGTGCTGCTCGATGCCGCACGTAAGGCTCAACGTGTGGTTGAGGTTGGGGTTTACGAGGGTTCCTCGGCGCTCGCCCTGCTCGACGTGCTCGACGCCGTCGCCGAGCTCCATCTGATCGACCCCTTCGGCCGCCATCCCGACGCCCTGCCCAGTGGCTGGGGGGCGACCGAGTGGGCGACCCGCAGGCTCATCGAGCGACGAATCCGCAGCCTGGGGCCGGCCGCGCCGACGGTAGTCTGGCACCCGGCGCTGTCAGTCGACGTCGCCGCGACGTGGACCGGCGATGTCGACCTCCTGTTCATCGACGGGGATCACTCCGAAGCCGGCTGCGAGCTCGACTGGGACGCCTGGTCACGGTTCGTCCCGGTCGGTGGCCGGGTCGTGTTCCACGACGCGCGCGAGGGTCGTCAGGGTGGCCGGGGCCTGCCGGGGCCGACCGCGGTGGTCGACCGTCGCGTGCGCATCGATGGCGCATCGCAGTGGGAGATCGAGGCCGAAGCCGACCGGACGGTCACCGCCAGGAGGGTCGCCTTGTCGCCCGACGAGCCCCTTTCCTGACTGTCCAGCCAGCCAGTGAAAAGGCGCTGGTTTGCAGCAGCCTCATGGTTGACGAGCGGTCAATGGCTGTGCTAGCGTCGCCTGCGACATGAGGTCAGGGGAGGAGAGGGGGAGGGAGACCCGGGTGCGCGAAAGTGCACGCGTTCCCGTCACGGGAGTGGTCTTCGACGTACCCACTCACCACCCCACAGGCTTGACCTTGACGGACAACTTGTTTTCTGCCAAGGTCGGGAGCAGCACCGTTTAGCTGAGGATCAGCAGAACGGCTACGGCGGCTTCGGGGCGATCCTGTCTCGAAGAAGGGGACTTTCGGAGCCCGTCGATCCAATCAAGAGGGAAAAGGAGCAGTACACCTATGACACGCATGAGGATTCTGGGGCTTGCCCTGGTTGCTCTGTTCGCGTTCACCGCGCTCAGCGCCGTGGCTTCTGCGAACCCGCAGTGGAACGAATGCAAGAAAGAAGCTGTCAAGACCAACGGCAAATTCGCCAAGGGTTGTTCGGCTGCTGGTACCGGCTACGAAATCACGCCGGGCGTCGGTAAAGGCAAGGCCTTCAAGGGCAAGGGTGGCGCAGCCGTCCTGCACAACGTCATCCCCGGTAAAGGTGACATCAAGGTCGAATGTGCCTCGTTCAAGGACAGCGGTAAAGTCGCCAACGTCGGCGGCGTAGGCAAGCAGTTCGGTGTTGTCGCAACCTTCTCGAAGTGCAAATCGCTTGGCGCCCCGTGCTCCAGCGGTGCCAAGAAGGAAACCATCACCACTGAAACCCTCGCCGGTAACCTCGGCTGGGTCAACAAAGGTGCAGGCATTGCCGGCGCCTCGCTGTTCAACGAAGCTACTCCGGGCTCGGGCTACAACGCCCAGTTCGAATGCACCGGTCTGGCCAAAGTTCGCGTCCACGGTGGCGTGATCGGCGTCCAGGGCGGCGACGTTGGGAAATTCGCCAAGGAAACCACCGCGACGTACGCGGTCGGTCCTTACCTCGGCGAACTGGCCCCGGGCTACACCCCGCTGGTCAACATCCCGGCGTTCGAAGAAGAAGCAGTCGGCGTACTCCTGACCGAACTGAACGGTCCGGAAACTGGCAACGTGTGGGCCCCTGAAGGTGGCCTCCCGTCCGGCCAGGAAGGCACCGCAACCAACAAGGGCGAAAACCTCCTCGTTGGCTAGCAGTTTGACCATGCTCACGATGTGAGCGGTCAGTAGAAACGAAGCAAGCGTGTGGGGCCCTCGGGCCCCACACGTCGTTAACCGTCGCGGATCGGCGGACGCCGGCGCGGCGCGCCAGAAAGCCGGTGACGGCTTCAGGATCCGCGTCGTGGATCCGGAGCATGCGGCGCTCGCGCAACTTCGAGCGCGGCCCCGGGTTACTTACTCAGCGCCACTAGAACATGCGACGGGTTCTCGCTTGACAACCCCCCAACGCTCAATAGACTGGCGGCAGAGGGAAGGATTCAGAGAGGGACGTACGCATGAGGGAAACTGTCGGGACCAGCAGTACGCGGGGAGCAAGCCGAAGCGCCGTCGGGCGCCGGATCGTGCTCGCCTGCTCGCTGGCCTCAGCGCTGCTCCTCTTCGCATTCAGCGCCTCGGCCCTCGCGCTGAGCCAGCGCGGCCACGTGTCGAACGGCGCCTCGTTCGGGGTGCCCGCGGCCGACACGCCCCTGAACCGCCCAAGCGGCGTGGCGGTTAACGAAGCCTCCGGCGACATCTACGTCGTCGACAGCGGAAACAACCGCATCGTCCGTTTCAACGCGAAACACGAATTCGTGTCGACCTGGGGCTTCGGCGTTCTCAACGGCGCCAAAGAACTCCAGCTGTGCACCGCCGCAGCCGAAAAATGCCTGCCGGGTCTTGCGGGCCATTCGAAAGGCCAGTTCCACGGCGCGGCGACGATCGCGATCGACAACTCGACCAGCGTGTCCGACCCCTCGCGCGGCGACATCTACGTCGAAGCCGTGACGCCCTACGAAGAAGAAATCAAAGGCAAAGAAATCGAAGTCGAAGAAGGGACGATCGACAAGTTCACGCCCACCGGCGAAGTCGAAGGAAAAGTCGAAGTCCTCGCGCAGTTCAAAAGCTACAAACTCAAAGGTGAATCAGCCGAAATCTTCGAAGAACCGTATGGCGTCGCGGTCGACTCCAAAGGCCAGCTGTGGGTCCGCAACGAAGCCAACCTGATCGGCTTCACGGACGACGTCAAAAACAAAGCGATCTCCTTAATCGAATCCGAAGCCGGTGGGGAACCGAAGCCAGGCTTTGCGATCGACCCCAAGGCCGGATCGCACGGCGGCTTCTACATCGCCCAGGAACTCTCCGGTGTGAACGCACCGACGGTGATCGCGCGGCTCGCGGTCGTTGAAGAAGAAAACGAAAAAACGAAAGAAAAAGAACAGCTCGCGATCCCGCTCACCGAAGCGCTGGACAACGAAAACAGCACCGGCGTAGCGACGGACTTGACCACCGGCGCCGCATACGTCGATCACGGCGACCACGTCTCCGCCTACAACACCGAACTTGAGCCGATCCAGAGCTTCGGCGCGGGCGCGCTGACCGAAGGCACCGGACTCGCCTACAACGCGGGCACGGAAGAGGTGCTCGTCACCGACGCCGGCACGGGACAGGTCGTCGGTGACGAGCA
>CAZFGJ010000141.1:0-7594 GCA_964518445.1 uncultured Solirubrobacteraceae bacterium | reverse complement strand
CAGTCGCGAGACCGGGTCGGGGCCGCCCTGAACGGCGACCACGGCGACAGTTGCCAGCGGGTCAAGTGGCCAGATTTCCGGTTCCATCATGCGCCTCCATCGACTGACGCTTGTCCAGATTGTCTAACGAGAAGATAAAGCGCGAGATTCGCCATTTCATCCCTCAACTTGCCTTTCGACTAGTGATATTAGGCTCTATAACCGTCAGGCACCTGACGAGTTTCGCATCACCGAGGGCCAATCTTCAAATTCGTCGTTAGACATTTTGGCGCATCGCACCTGCCGTCACCGGAAGAAGCGATACTCCGGCGGTGATTCCCAGGCGCCCACACCTCATCGGCGCCCTGCTCACGACCGGAATCTGCCTGCTCGCAGCGCTGCCCTTCGGCATCGCGGGAGCCCTGGGCGGCGCGCCGGTCTCAAAGCGCCTGACCGCCAACCCCTGCCATGTGGCACGGCTTCACCTGCTTTGCCCGGACCTGATCATGTCGGCGCCGGCCGAGGTGCAACTCGACCGGAGCACTCACCCGGGCAGAGTGCTCCTACGTGCTGCCAGCTCGATCGACAACCACGGACGGGGGCCCATCGAGCTCCGGGCTCGGAGGCTCGCCAAGCATCGCTGGAGGGTCTACCAGACGATCTACGACAGCCGCGGTGAAGCGCACCTCATCCGGACCGACGCGGCCCTCATCTACAAGTTCGTGCCGGGGGAACGCTACGGCTACGGCAACGTGGGGAACGCCTCCTACTGGAAGCTGCAGCATGCGGCCAGCTTCCAGCTCTGGTCGCTCGGGGCGGGCTTCAAGGCCCTGGCCCTTGCGCGGACGGGACCGAAGGTCGACTACTGCCTGCGGGACCTGTTCCGCACCGCTCCGTCGGTGAGCTCTCCGAGCGCGGCCGTCTACCCCGCCTGCAGCCAGAATCCCCACCTTCGCGCCGACACGCTCGGGACATCGGTCGGATGGTCGGACGTCTATCCCCCGGAGTACCCCGAACAGTGGATCGACGTCACCGGACTGCAGGGGCGGTTCGCGTTCGTTGAGCAGGCCGACCCGGATCACCTGTTCTTCGAGTCCAACCACCGCAACGACCTCTCCGAGACCTACGTCGAACTTCCCTCGGGCCGGATCCTCGGCCGGCGCATCGGAGTCTCGCAACCCTGAAGAGCGCCGTCGAAAACCAGCCTCTCGACCAAGCGGTGGCGCGGCTTCAGTCCGCTCGCCGGCTCACCGCGGCCTGCGGTTCTTCGGTGTAGCCCACAACGCCGCCGTCTTCGTTGAAGAACCCTTCGGTGCCCTGGACGAACAGGACAGGAGAGCGGCCCCAGTCTGATGTGCTCCCCGCACTCCCGATCGCTTCGCAGGAGATACGCAGGACGCCCGGGCCATATTGCAGGACACGTTCAAGTTTGTGAGCCTTGTCGTCTGTCGTGACCTCGCTCCATCCGACCATCGGCTCGTCGACAAGCGGCTTGGGCTCGAGGATCCCGTGGTCGATCGTGAGGAAGTGCCCGGTCAGAGCCTCGTAGCTGGCATCGAACCCTTCGGCCACGTACTTGGGATGTAGTTCATAGGTGAAGAAGTCCATCTGGGTGATGGTCCACTTGTAGGTCACCTTGACCGCCTTGTTGAATCTCGGCGGCATGCACTCGAGCAGGTATCGACCGGTTCTGGGGATGGCGGGATCGCGAGCGGAGGTGAACAGCGGGGCCGAGGCCTTTGACGGCGGGTTGAGCGAATGCCCGGCCGGCTGACCCGGAACGATCACGTTGATTGCCGTGCCGGGACAGCCCGTGTCCGACGAGGGATGCTCTCCGCAGGACACCGAGACGAACGATTCGACCACCCTCGGCACGACCGTCGAGACGCTCGTCGCGACCACTTTGCCCGCTTCATTCGCTGCCGTGACCCGGCATCGCACGGCGGACCCGGCATACGAGCTGCGCACCTTGAGGAACTGCCCCCGGCCGATGACCCGCCCGCCGCTCGAGCGTCCGCGTGCCGGGCCGAGCAGCCACTGGTATTTGAAGGTGCTGGGATAGTTCTGCCAGCTACCGGCCGAGCACTCCTCCAGATGGCCTGGGACGACGCCCTTGACGATCCGCGGCGCGGTGCCCGGACGCCCAGCCGTATGCCTTGCCAGGGCCGGCTTGACGGCGGCGATCGTCAGGGCGGGAGACCTCGCGGAGGCGGTCCCACCCGCGTTCGACGCGGTGACCTGGCAGTAGACGCCGCGACCCGGTGGGAGGCTCGGGAGCTTGAGGCTGGTGCCGGTGCCAAACAGGCGCGAGGCGGAGAGCTGGCGCGAGTGGTCCTGGGCGGTGTATTGCGTGTACCAGCCGACCGCAAGCGATGAGCCCGCCGTCCATGATCCAGTCCGGCAGCTCAGTGTCTGCCCGGTTCTGACCCTGGCGCCGGAAACGCCCGACAGGCTCGGTGCGGCGGAGTTCCCCGGCGGCGGCGGTGTTGCGGCTGCGGCCGTGTACTGGACGGTCGCCTGCACGGGGATCAGTTGGCCGTTGTTGGCTTCGCTTCCCGGGGAGAGTTCCGCGCTCGCTCCCTCGGCGAGGGGGGCCGCGAAGTACCGAATGCCGTCGACTCCGAGGGTTCCTTCCTCGGATGGCACGTTGTTGTCATCCGTCGGCTGGAGTGCGATCGCGTCGCCCGCCTTGATCGCCAGGGCGGCTGGGAATGGGCCGTTGACGGTGTCCACCCCCGCGCCGCTCGTCACGGCGACTTCAGTGCTGCTCCCGGCCGCACGCCAGCTCTTTCCTTCGGGTCCGATCGGTTCGAGGACACGCAGCATGAAGTGCTTCCCCGTTGCGATCCCCGCGCTCAGGAAGCTCCATGAGGTGATCGTCCCGGCCTGCGGCGAACGCAGCACATATCCCGGCCCGGAGGCGCCCTGGAAGACCGGGATGCCCTGCCCTGAGCCGACGACAGGCGGACTGAGACTCGGCGTCAGGGTGCTCTCGCCGACCGTCACTGTCTGGCCGAGGGCAAACGGTGCTGGCAGGCCGCAGCAGATCGCCAGGGCGCTTCCCGCCGCGCCGATCAGCCACCGCCTGGTGGCGCGGATTCGCCGCGTTCCCCCCTCGGACTCCATCGCCCGATCATCCTAAGGGAACCCCTCCCCGCGGCTGCGCCTCGACGCCCAGCCGCTACGTCGCGTCTTGCGGTGGGTGCAGATTCTGCGAGGCCGGCGGGACCGGTGCGGGTTGGTAGAGGAATTTTTCTGTCGGGCTCTGCGAGTAGTTGAAGCTTTCGCTGAAGTCGTAGGCCGTCGCGTCCTGTTCGGTCACAGGGGCGACGTTCAGAACGCTCTCCATGTAGGCCAGGATCGAGGAGTTCGTCGCGACGTTGTGGTCTGTGTAGCCCACCTTCGCGTAAGGGCTGATCATCACCAGGGGGAGCCTGATGCCGAGCCCCGCCGGCGGGGCTACATGGTCGTAGAAGCAGCCGCAGTCGTCGTAGTAGATGAAGATTGTCGTCGAGCTCCCGTCCGGCCCGTTCTGGATCGCCGAGACCTCTTCGCCGATCCAGTTGTCGCCGACGATCATCGACGCTCCGTTGTGCTGGCTCGTCGGCCCCGCGACTCCTTCGGAGGGCGTCAGGATCGCGAAGTTCGGCAGGGAGCCTGCTTTCGCATCCGACAGCAGCTGGGTTGCGGTGTGCATGTCGGCTTTCTGGGGGCCGTCCAGGCACTCGGCGAACGTCGGGCAGATCGCCCATTTGTAGGCACCCGGCAGCTTTTTCTTTTTGCCCACCGGGGTGACAGCACCGTAGATGCCCCAGGTCCTGCCGGCTTCTTCGAGGCGATCAGCGACCGTCGGGACATACGGCACGGGGGTTGCCCGATAGGCACCTTTGCCGTTTTTGTCGGGCACGCATGAGGGCTCGCTGATCAGCTGGTGGGTGGCCGGGTCGTTCCACATCGCGTCGAGGTTCGAGTCACAGCCCCAACCGGGTCCTTCGGCAGGCGCTCCGGCGGCGTGCTTCGGGTTGTTCCCGACGAACCCGTCGAGCGTCTGCGCTAAGAAATCCAGGTGACCTCCCCAGGAGGGGACGATGTCCCGCGAGAAGTACGAGTCCGAGATCGCTCCTTTGCGTGCCATGGCAGCCAGCGAGGGAATCTGCGTCGGGTCGTACTGCGTGTAACAGACGTGCCCTTTCTTGGCCTTGCAACCGCTGAGCTGTTCCCAGCCGTCCATTTTCCCGCCGTGCATCGCCTTCAGCTGGGCTTCCTGATCGTGCGGAAGGCTCGCGACGACGTCGGCGGCTCGAGTCAGCGGGATCGTTTCGCCTTTTTCGTTTTTGCCGCTCGAGGCCGCCGAGCATTCCCGGTGGTCCTGAATGCAGAGCTGGCCCAGCACGTTGTCGAACGTGTGGTTCTCCTGCAGGATCACGACGACGTGTTCGATCGGGGTCGAGGAGCTTCCGCCGGCGCTGACGCTTGCGCCGGCACCCGGGACTCCGGCGACGGCTGCGAGTGCCAGGAGGGTCAGAGCCGGTGCCGCGTAGGAGCGCAGTCGCCTCGATCGAAGTCCAGCCCGCGCCCGGCGCGTCACCTGGGTGATCATCGAACATCCTCCCGTGATCGATTATCGATCGGGCCGGTGCGACCTCCGGGGGCGTCCCCTGGGCCCCACCTCCCCTCCATCCTCGCGACTACAACGCCACCGGGAGAAAAAGGTTGGACGGAGACCGGAGATCTTTGACGAGCGGCTAGGCCGGCGTGGCGCCCGCGACGGTCAGCCGCTGCTCGACGGCTCGCCGCGCGCGGTCGATCGGGAGTGATTCATGGCTGATCACGAATTGGGCGTTCGCCAGCAGCATGTAGGCGTCGAGTTCAAATGTGAGCTGCTCGGGGTCCTCGCTCTGCTCGATGCGGCCCTGGCGCTGCGCGTCAATGATGGCGTCTTGGAGGCTCCCCATCCACTCGCCCACGACCTGAACCGCCCTGTCGCGCACCGGCCCGGGGCGGGTGTCCATCTCGGCTGCAACCGAGGCGAAGAAGCACCCGCCGGTGAAGACGTCGCCCTCGACGTGGTCGAGGAATCCACCGATCAGGCGCCGCAGACGTTCGAGACCGTACGGCACGTCCGAGGCGGGACTGATGACGTGCTCGTTGAAGAGTTCGTTGGCCGCCTCGATCGTCGCGAGCTGGAGCTCCTCCTTCGAGCCGAAGTGGGCAAAGAGCCCACTCTTGCTCATTCCCACCGCCTCGGCCAGCCTCCCGATCGAGAGGCCGTTGATGCCTTCGACCGTCGCGAGCTGGGCGGCCTCGCGAAGAATCGCTCTGCGGCTCCGTTCTCCGTCGCTGCGTCGCCGGCGGCCATCGGTGGATGCCTCAAGAACATTCGCATCGGCCATACCTTGAAAGTAACACGAACGATCGTGTAATCTAACTCAGCACGACCGTTCGTTCTTACTAGGAAGCGAGATCCGCATGTCCACCGCAGCCGTCGCCGCCCCCCGCGAAGCCTCGAAAGACTCCATCCACTGGCCGCTCGAGCGGGTTCTGTTCGCCCTTGCTGGATCCATGACGCTGCTCAGCGTCGCGCTGGTCGCGCTCGTCTCCCCATGGTTTCTGTTGCTCACCGCCGTGGTCGGGGTCAACCAGTGGCTGTTCGTGCTGTTCGGCGCCTGCCCGGCCTCGCTCGTTCTGCGACGGCTGTTCTCGCTGCCCTCGGTGGTCTACCCGGAGGGCAGGTAATGAACAGTCAGTGCCTGCCGATAATCCTGCTGGTCTCGTCTGAGCATGCGGTGCTGAGCTCCCTCGAGGACGACCTCTCACGGCGGTTCGGCAACGACACCCGCATCCTCACCAGCGACGGCCCGGCCCCCGGGCTGGAGCAGCTCAGCGACCTCGCCGCACGCCACGAGCCGGTGGCGCTGCTGATCGCGGACGAGCGGATGGCAGGGATGACCGGCGTCGAATTCCTGACCAGAGCCCACGCCATGCACCCGATGGCCAAGCGGATCCTGCTGGTCGAGCGCGACTACACCTCGGCCAACCCGATCGTCCCGGCGATGACGCTCGGGCAGATCGACTTCCACCTGGTCAAGCCATGGTTCCCCGAGCGCGGCCTCTATCCGGCCGTCAGTGAATTCCTGGCGAGCTGGGCTGACATGGGATCGGATGACTTCACGCTGTTCCGCATTGCAGCACCGGAGAACAGCGCGCGGGCATACGAGCTGCGCGACCTCCTGACCCGCTTCAACATGCCCTTCACCTTCCACCGGAGCGACTCCCCTGAGGGAATCGCACTGCTGGACGAGCTGGGCTACCCGGATGCGCGCGTGCCGATCGTCGCCCGCCATGACGGCCGGGTGCTGGTCGACCCGAGCACCGCCGAGATCATCGAGGCGCTTGGCGGCGGCACACAGATCGAGGGGACCGTCTACGACGTGGCGATAGTCGGAGCGGGACCGGCGGGGCTCTCAGCGGCCGTCTATGCGGCCTCCGAAGGACTCGAGACGATCGTCCTCGAGCGTCAGATCTCAGGTGGCCAGGCCGGCTCGAGTTCGCGGATCCGAAACGTGCCCGGGTTCACCTGGGGAATCGGCGGGCACGACCTGACCCGCCGAGCCTGCGAGCAGGCATGGCTGTTCGGTGCCGACATGGTCTTCGCGCAGGAGGCGACCTCCCTGCGCGCCGCCGGCGAGCAACTCGTGCTCGAGGTGGCCGAGGGCCGGGAGATCCTGGCCCGGGCCGTCGTGCTTGCGGCGGGCGTCAACTGGCGACGTCTGGGGATCGAGCACCTCGAGGGGCTGATCGGCGCCGGTGTCTTCTACGGCGCGGCGGCCAGCGAGGCGCGGGCGATGCGCGGGAAGCACGTCTGCGTCGTGGGCGGCGCCAACTCCGCCGGGCAGGCGGCAGCCCACCTGGCGAAATATGCCGACGAGGTGACGCTCCTTGTCCGGGGCGACTCGCTCGAGCGAAGCATGTCCGAGTACCTGATCACCGAGCTCGGCGAGACTCCCAACGTCTCGGTCAGGCTCGAGGTCGAGGTCGTGGACGGAGAGGGCGAGGAGCAGCTCGAGGCCGTCCTCGTCCGGGACCGCGCCACCGGTGCCGTCGAGCGGATCCCCACCAGGGGCATGTTCGTGATGATCGGGGCCGAGCCTCACACCCGGTGGCTCGAGGAGAGCATCGAGCTCGACGAGCGCGGCTTCGTGCTGACCGGGAACGACCTGCTCGCCTCCGACGACGAGGACTCCTGGCCGCTGGACCGGCCACCGGCGCTGCTGGAGACGAGCCTCCCGGGCGTCTTCGCAGCGGGCGACATCCGCCACGGTTCGGTGAAGCGCGTGACGACTGCGATGGGCGAGGGAGCGACGGTGATCCAGCTGGTTCACCACCACCTCGCGGCGGATCAGGCAGAGCTCGCGCGTATCTGAGGACTGCTCTCCCCCTCGAGGACCCCGGTCGGCTCGCGGCCCCGAATAGGGTGTGCAGGAGCCGGCGACCTTCGAGGTCCCGTGACAAGCGAACAGGGGAGCGACTGGATGAGTGACGGGAAGGTGCTCGTGACGGGCGGGTCGGGCTTCGTTGGAGGGCACTGCATCATGCAGCTGCTCGCCGGTGGGCA
>CAZFGJ010000140.1:0-7693 GCA_964518445.1 uncultured Solirubrobacteraceae bacterium | reverse complement strand
CGTCGCGCTCGACGCGCACATGGAGATGGAGAACGAGGGCATGCCGCGTCAGAAGAGCCTGATCAAGGCCCTGGGCATCGGCGATGAGGAGGGCACCCGCGAGGACCACACGCCGACGTCCTTCGAAGAGGCCGTCAAGGCGATCGACGCAGCCGACCACCGTGGGGTAATCCAGGGCAAGGACACCGGCTTCAACGGCAACATCGGCCTGGTGATCGGCGCCGGAGGCGGCTCGCTGACGCTCACCGACGCCGTCCGCCAGCAGGGCGGCAAGCCCGCCAACTACTCCGAGATCGGTGGCAACCCGTCGGTCGCCAAGGCCTGCGGCCTGGCCAAGGAGGTCCTCCAGAAAGACGGCGTCGAGAAGATCGCCGTGATGATGTCGATCGTCTCCAACACCCGTGTGGACATCGTGGCGCGCGGCGTGATCAAGGCCTGCCTGGAACTCGGCAAGGACCCCGGTGAGACGATCGCGATCTTCCGCATCCCGGGCGCCTGGGAGGAGGAGGGCTTCAAGATCCTCGACAAATACGGGATCGAGTATTGCGACCGCTCCGTGTCGCTGTGGGAGGCCGCCGGGCGTGCGGTCGCCAAGATCCAGGGAGCCGAGGCCTAGCCATGTCCATCCTGATCAACCAGGACACGACCTTCATCATCCAGGGCATCACCGGTCGCGAGGCGGTCAACCTCACACGCGAGTGCCTCGACTACGGCTCGAAGATCGTCGGAGGCGTCACGCCGGGGCGCAAGGGCCGCGAGGTCCACGGTGTTCCCGTGTTCGACACGGTCGAGCAGGTCGTCGAGCACAACGGCGGAGTGGTGCCGGACGGCTCGGTCGTCACGGTCCCCCCCGCGGGGACGCGCGACGCCGTCTTCGAGGCGCTGCACGCCGGCATCAAGACGATCGTGATCGTCACCGAGCGGATCCCCCGCCGCGACGTCGCGATGATGGTCGAGCTGGCCGACTCCAAGGGCGCACGGATCATCGGCCCTAACTGCCTCGGCCTGATCGTCCCGGGCGTCGCGAAGATGGGCGGAATCGGCGGCCCGGCGCGCAACGCCGCCGTCGCCTACCAGCCCGGCGCGGTCGGCGTGATGAGCCGCTCAGGAGGGATGACCACCGAGATCTCATCCACGCTGACGGCCGCGGGGCTCGGGGTTTCCACGGCGGTCTCGATCGGCGGCGACGCGATCATCGGCTCCACATACGCCGAGCTGATGCCCTACTTCGAGGCCGATGAGCAGACTCAGGCGATCGTGATCTACACCGAGCCCGGTGGCCGCATGGAGGCGCAGCTCGCCCAGTGGGTCAAGGACAACAACTCGCGCCTGCCGATCGTCGCCTTCATGGCGGGCAAGTTCATGGACGACGAGGAGATGCAGGGCATGTCCTTCGGGCACGCCGGCACGATCGTCGAGGGCAAGGAGGACTCGGCGACCGAGAAGATCGCGCGCCTCGAGGCCGCCGGGATCCCTGTCGTGCAGCGGATCGATGAGATCCCCGACCTTGTCAAGGCCAAGATCGCAGAGCGGAGTGGAGCATGAGGAAGGACGCCCTCTTCATCGCGGTCGAGGTCGACGACCAGGCGGCTGCCGACGCATCGCTGGCCAAGAAGCTGACCGAGGCCTGCCCCGTGGACATCTTCGCCCAGCAGGCCGGCGGCGCTCTGGAAATCGTCGAGCAGAACCTCGACGAGTGCGTCCTCTGCCGGCTGTGCCTCGACGCGGCCCCCGAGGGTGCCGTGAAGATCATCAAGATCTACGACGACGGCGCCGTCCTCTAGCTCTCGAGCGGCGGCCGTTCCCGGCTGCACCCCGCTCGACTATGCTTCAAAGCAGGAGCCTCTGCGGATGAACGAAAACTTCTCACTCGTCGTCATGTGCATCTTCCTGCTCGGCTCGCTCGCGTTCCTCGCCGAGCAGCTCACGTCCTACCACTAGGATCCAGGATAAGGCGTCATCGCAGCCCTTGGGGCGCTGCGCTCGGTCGGCTGCGTCCACTCCCCTCAGCCGCCGGCGGTAAAGGCCATCAGCGCCGCGCTGCTTAGAGCCTGCGTCGGCGGGGAAGCTGAAGGTGATGGCGCACAACGAGATCCACATCGAAGTACCGCCCGAGGTCGTTTTCGGAGTCCTCTCAGACCCGCGCTCCTTTGCGCGTTGGGTCGTCGGGTCGAGAGAGATCCGTCGCGCCGATCCGGACTGGCCCCACGCCGGAACAGCTTTCGATCACAAGGTCGGCGTCTGGCCATTCACGGTGGCCGACAGCTCCGAGGTCGTCCGTTCCTCCGCGCCCGCACTGCTGAAGCTCCTCGTCAGGGCGCGCCCCTTCTCACGCGCCTACGTCACCCTGACTCTCGAACCCGTGGGGAATGGCACGAAGCTGAGCATGGACGAGGTTGCGGCGGACAGGCGGAGCAGGATCCTGTTCAACCCGCTCACGGACCCCCTCGTACAGATGCGAAACCGCGTATCCCTGCGCCGGCTGAAGGCCCTGTCGGAGGGGAGCGAGCCCATCCCCGATGGCGTCCTGCCCCCACGGGGGAGCAATGCCGAGGGCCACGTCACGGCGGGCAGCGGCCCAGCGAGGGCCTAGCAGGAGGAACTAGGCAGGATGCGTGCGCGCTTTGCGCGTGTGTTCGCGTTCCTGCTGGCGCTCCACGACGTTGACGATCAGCTTGATGATCTGGTCGGGGCCCGAGGCCTTCGCCTGCCCGTAGGTGAAGGCCTCGATCCAGTCGGGGACCTTCCCGTCCTGGGCCATGATGTTGAAGAACTCGCGCCTCATTTCGACGTGCACCCGGGCGTCTTCGGCCGGGGCACGTGTCACCTTCACGTCGGGCATCTCAAGGCGGAACTGCTGGACGTCACCCCGTCCCCTGAGCTCGACGCCGACGACAAGCTTGATCGGCTCGAGAGCCGGGACTTCCTTGACGAAGTTCCGGGTCGCGAGTTCGATCAGAGCCTTTGCGTCATCCGACATAGAGCTCAGATCTTATGACGCTGCAGCAGCTTGCGGCCGATGACCATGCGCTGGATCTCGGAGGTCCCCTCGCCGATCAGCAGCAGGGGGGCATCGCGGTAGATCCGCTCGATCTCGTACTCCTTCGAGTAGCCGTAGCCGCCGTGAATCCGCAGGCATTCCTCGGCACAGAAACGGCCGGCCTCGGAGGCGAAGAGCTTCGCCATCCCGGCCTCGAGGTCCGAGCGCTCGCCGGCATCCTTCATCCTGGCGGCGCGACGGACCAGCAGGCGGGCCGCATCGACCTGGGTGGCCATGTCGGCGAGCTTGAACTGGATCGCCTGGTGCTCGGAGATCGGCTTGCCGAAGGTCCTGCGCTCCTGTGAGTATTTGAGGGCAAGCTCGAGGGCACGCTGGGCCAGCCCGACACCACGGGCGGCGACGTTCACGCGGCCCAGGTCGAGCGCGTCCATCATCTGGACGAAGCCCTTGTTGAGGCCCTCCTCCTCCCCGCCGAGGATGTTCTCGGCCGGGCAGCGGTAGCCGTCGAAGACGAGCTCGGTCGACTCGACGCCCTTGTAGCCCATCTTTTTGAGCTTCGGGGGAACGTCGAACCCGGCGTAGGGACCGGTGTTCTTTTCGACGCCCGGCTCCTTCTCGCAGATGAAGCAGGTCATGCCCTTGTAGCGCGGGTCGGCCTCAGGGTCCGTCTTGACGAGCGTGAAGACCAGGGTCGAGAGCAGGCCGTTGGTGACCCACATCTTCTGGCCGTTGATCTCGTAGTCGCCCTCGGGCGTCTTCTTGGCGGCCGTTTTGATCGCCTGGACATCTGAGCCGAGCTCGGGCTCCGACAGCGAGAAGGCCGCCCGGATCTCGCCCGTGGCGAGCCGCGGGAGGTACTTCTGCTTCTGCTCGTCCGTGCCGAAGTTCATCAGCAGGTAGGAGCCGATGAAGTGGGTGTTGACGATGCCCGAGATCGAGATCCAGCCGCGCGAGAGCTCTTCGACGATCATCGAGTAGGTCGTCAGGTCCAGGCCCATGCCCCCGTACTCCTCGGGGATCGTGACGCCGAACAGACCCAGCTCCTTCATCTGCTCCACGATCGGCTCGGGGAACGAGTCCTCGTGGTCGTAGTGCTCGGCGTTGGGCAGGATCTGCTCGTCGACGAACTGGTGGACCATCTCGGAGATCGCCCGCTGCTCGTCGGTCTGGTCTGTGTAGGGGGAGGCTACGGCCATGCTGATCTGGGCTCCAAGGTCGGGGTCTCGCGCCGGCACGGCGCGCGTGTGGCGGCGTCCGCGCTTGCCTGCGAGCCGCTCAGAGCAGCATACCGGCGTCCCGGGCTCGGATTCGGCGCCGCCGCCGGCCGCTCATCGGCCCGAATACCATCTTCTCTCGCTCCGCCCATGAACTTCGCTGCCCAGATCGTCGACGCCGCACCGCCCGAGCGGCTCGCTCTGGTTGAGCTCGCCCGCGACGGCGCACGCCGGGAGTGGAGCTTCGGCGAGGTGGCCGATCGCTCGGCCCGTCTCGCGGGAGCTCTCCAGGCGCGCGGGATCTCACGAGGCGACGTCGTCATGACGCTGATCGGAAACCGTCCCGAGTGGGTTTTGACGATGGTCGCCTGTTTTCGCATCGGGGCCGTCGTGCTGCCCTGCACCGAGCAGCTCCGCGCGAAGGATCTCGAGCTGCGCATCCGCCTGGCCCGGCCGAGCCTGATCGTCGCCGACGAGCGCAACCTCGGGCAGCTGGCCGGACTCGACACACCCGTGCTCAGCGTCCCCGACGAGGACCTCTTCACCACCCCCCAGCCGGCTCCGGCGGTCGAACTCGACGGAGACGACCCCTGTCTGATCACCTTCACCAGCGGCACCACGGGTGAGCCGAGCGGCGTCGTCCATTCCCAGCGCTACCTGGACGGCCAGCGCCTGCAGGCCGAGCACTGGCTCGATCCGGCGCCAGGCGGCCTGGTCTGGTGCACGGCAGCCAGCGGATGGTCCAAGTCGGCCCGGAATGTCTTCATCGCGCCATGGCTGCGTGGCGCCGCCGCGCTGCTGCACGACGCCCGCTTCGACCCGGGCGAGCGCCTCGAGCTGCTGGAACGCGAGCGCGTGAGCGTCCTCTGCATGGCTCCCACCGAGTATCGGGTGATAGCCAAGCGGATCGATCTTCCCCCGCTGCCCTCCCTGCGTGGAATGGTCGCCGCCGGAGAGGCCCTGAACCCCGAGGTCCTCAGAGCCTGGCTCGAGGCGACCGGCCTTGAGATCCGCGACGGATACGGGCAGACCGAGACCGGCCAGCTCACCGGCGCCCCATCGGGCTCGCCGGCGCGCCCCGGCTCGATGGGCCCTCCCCTCCCCGGTGTCTCGCTTCGGGTGCTCGAGCGCGAGTTGACCGTCGATCCGCTCACCGTGCCGACCTTCTTCCTCGGGTATCTGGGCGAGCACGTCAACCGCCGCGAAGATGGCAGCTGGCTGGTCGAGGACCGCCGTGACGCCGGCACCTGGCGGACCGGTGACCGGGTCAGGAAGGACGAGGACGGGTGGCTCTTCTTCGAGGGGCGCAGCGACGATGTGATCGTCTCCGCCGGTTACCGGATCGGACCCTTCGAGGTTGAGTCCGCCCTCGTGGCGCACCCGGCGGTCGCCGAGGCGGCTGCCGTCGCGGCGCCCGATGAGGAACGGGGCTCAGTCGTGCGGGCGGTCGTCGTCCTGCGCGATGGCCACCTGCCGAGCCCGGAGCTCGTCCGTGAGCTCCAGGATCACGTCAAGTCGCAGACCGCGCCCTACAAGTACCCGCGCATCGTCGACTTTGCCGAGGAGCTGCCCAAGACGGCCTCCGGGAAGGTCAAGCGCTCCGAGCTGCGAGCGGAGCGCTCCTGAGGCGAGCCGGCCGGCCGGGGCGCCGAACCCGCACGCGCGGACTCGGATACTGCTCGGCAACATGGCCGTACGCCGCCTGGCGGCCCAGCGCCTGGGCGCCTGCCGCTTCGCGTGCGTCGCGAAGCAGCAGGCGTGCCATCTCGGTGACGGCGCCCTGCTCTGCCCGCCGGGCGCGCCCGGCGGCACGGATCCGGCCCGTGGCCCCGGCCGCCTGATCGATCTGTCGGTCCTGGGCGCTCATGCTGCCTGCGCCTCCGGCGCGGCCTGGCGGCTGCGGCCGATCGTCTGCGGCTCCTCCAGCGTCGCCGGGATCCCGTCGTCCGGCCCTCGGAGCAGCAGGGATGCGGCCAGCACGCCGATCGCGACGAACGCGGCACCCACCAGGTAGGCCAGGTGGTAGCCACCGGTCAGCGACTCCGCCAAGCCGTTGCCCGATGCGCTCAGCGCCTTCGTGTGATCGGTCGCGATCGTGCCCAGCGTCGCCAGCCCGATTGCTCCGAAGAGCTGGACCGAGACGTTGATGATCCCCGAGGCCAGGCCGGCGTCCTCCTTGGGCGCATCGGCCATGCCGATCGTCAGCAGCGGCAGGAACGAGGCTCCCGCGCCCAGCCCCAGCAGCAGCATCGCGATGAAGATGCCCGGGAAGTAGGCCGCGTGGATGCCCGGCACCGTCAGCAGCAGCAGTGCTCCCGCGATACCCGCGAGGCCCACCGACAGCGTCCGCAGCGAGCCGAAGCGGTTCATCGCCCTGGCCGACAGGCCAAGCGACATGACGGCGATCGAGATCGTCAGTGGCATGAACGCCAGCCCCGTTTCGATGGCGTCATAGCCCAGCACCCGCTCGAGGTAGAGCGCGCCGAGGAAGAACGCCGAGAACATCCCCGTGACCAGCAGGCCGCGCACGAGGCTCGAGCCCATAAGCATCCGGAGCTTGAGGATCCGCAGCGGCATGATCGGGTTGGAGATCCGCCCCTCGTGCCACAGGAACGCTCCCAGCAGCACCAGCGAGGCACCACCGGCGCCAAGCGTGCGAGCCGACAGAAGCCCGAATTCGCTGGACTTGACGATCGCGAAGGCTCCGATCATTGTCGCCGCCGTGATCAGCGCCGAGCCGAGGATGTCGACTCCGCCCGCGAGTCCGATCCCCTTGTTCTCCTCGATAAGAGCCCAGCCCATGACGAACGCCACCAGGCCGATCGGGACGTTGACGAAGAAGATCCAGTGCCAGTCCAGCGACTGGGTCAGCGCGCCGCCGGCCAGGAGGCCGATCGAGCCGCCGCCGGCCGACACGAACGCGTAGAGACCCATCGCTTTCGCCTGCTCAACCCGACCGGGGAACTCCGTCACGATGATCGCCAGGATCACGCTCGAGGCGACCGCCCCACCGGCTCCCTGAAGCAGCCGGAAGCCGATCAGCTCCGCCTGGCTGGTGGCGATCCCGCACAGCACCGAGGCGGCCGTGAACAGCACCAGCCCCGATAGGAAGACGCGCTTTCGCCCGACCAGGTCACCCATCCGCCCGGCCAGCAGCAGCAGGCCGCCGAAGGTGATCAGGTAGCCGTTGATCACCCAGGTCAGGTTCGACTGGGTGAAGCGCAGGTCGTGCTGGATCGAGGGCAGGGCGACATTCACGATCGTCGCGTCCAAGACCATCATCAGCTGCCCCAGGCACAGGACACCCAGGGCTATCCAACGGCGTCTCTCGGCCTGCTCCGGCGAGGCGCTCGGTCGGGCTTGAATTCTTTGGATCAAGGCGGTCATGCGGTTCCTCCAAGGTTGCGTGGAGAACACCATAACAGGGATGATCCTTGTTCTAGGGATTATCTATCTTAAATTTATGATCGCTGCTAGA
>CAZFGJ010000139.1:6254-7775 GCA_964518445.1 uncultured Solirubrobacteraceae bacterium | reverse complement strand
GGGGCCCCTGGGCTGCTCGCTGCTCACAGCGCCGTCGTCACGGGGCCGCCGCGCTGACGGTCGTGCTCATAGCCCTCGATCTGATCGTCTTTGGAGAGCGTCACGCCGATGTCGTCGAGTCCGGCCAGGAGCCGCCTGCGGATCTCGTGGTCGATCTCGAACGGTACCTCGCGGGCGGGCGGGCCCCCGATCCTGACCTCCTGGGCGTCGAGGTCGATCTGGCCGTGGCCGGCATGAGCCAGCGCGCGGCAGTCCTCCTCGCTCATGACGATCGGCAGCAGCCCGATCTTGGTGCAGTTCGAGTAGAAGATGTCGGCGAAGCTGGGGGCGACGATGGCCTGGAAGCCGTAGTCCTGCAGACCCCAGGGAGCGTGCTCCCGGGATGAGCCGCAGCCGAAGTTCTCGCCGGCGACGAGGATCGGGTTGGCGGGCAGATCCCAGTCGGGCTCCTTGGCCCAGTCGTAGAACAGGAACTCGCCGAAGCCCGTCCGCTCCACTCGCTTGAGGAACTGCTTCGGCATGATCTGGTCGGTGTCGACGTTGGAGCGGTCGAGGTGGCTGACGGCTCCGGTGATGGTCTCGATGGGGTCCATTTCGACTCTCCTTCTTACTCGGGCTTGACGGCACCGAAGATTGCGCCCTCGGCCCATTTGAAATTAAGTTCAACGTCAGCGAAGCCCGCCTCCCGCAGCCAGCCCAGCTGACTCTCGGCGCTGTCGGGTCGGTCTTCACTGTGGTCATCGGGCAGCGCGACGTGGCCCTCTCCCTCGTGGTTCACGTAGACGGCGTCGTTGGCGGCCATCTGCTCGTCGAACAGTCCCGCGAGCGGTCCGGCGACGGTGACGACGTCCATGTTGACGAACATCGCTCCGGGCTCGAGCAGATCGAAGATCTCTGCGAACAGCTCCCGCTTGCGCTCGGCCTCGAGGTGATGAATTGCGAACGAGGACACGGCAGCGCCGAAGGAGGCCGGTTCGAGCCCCTCCTGCCAGCCGGGCCGGGTGAGGTCACGAGCGAGTGTCTGCCAGCCCCCCTCGGTACCGAGACGGGCCTCGGCTCTCGCCAGCATCGGCTCGGAGAAGTCGATCAGCAATGACTGCGCGTCGGGAAGGACCGAGCGGAGGAGCTCGGTCATCGCCCCATCGCCCGAGCCGATGTCGAGAAAGCGGGTCGGCTTGCGCGGGTGGCGTTCGAACAGGCGCCGGACGAGGTCCTCCTGGACGTCGAGCAGCGGCAGGACCGCGTGGCGCCGGTCGAGAAACTCCGCGACGAGCTGCGGATGTTGCCATGCCGCCTCGCCCGCGTCGCTCACTTCCACTCCCTGATGTCCACGAAGTGGCCCTCGATGGCTGCCGCGGCGGCCATCTCGGGCGAGACCAGGTGGGTGCGCCCGCCACGGCCCTGGCGGCCCTCGAAGTTCCGGTTCGAGGTCGAGGCGCAGCGCTCGCCGGGAGCCAGGGTGTCGGGGTTCATGCCCAGGCACATCGAGCAGCCGGCAACCCGCCAGTCGAAGCCGGCATC
>CAZFGJ010000139.1:0-6244 GCA_964518445.1 uncultured Solirubrobacteraceae bacterium | reverse complement strand
TCGAGGCCCTCCGCTTCGGCCTGTTTGCGAACCTGCTGCGATCCAGGGACGACCATCGCGTTCACCGTGGCCGCGACCTTCTTCCCCGCGACGAGCCCTGCGGCGGCCCGCAGGTCGCCGATTCGCGAGTTCGTGCAGGAGCCGATGAAGACCCGGTCGATCGAGATCTCCTCGATCGGCGTTCCGGGCGTCAGTGCCATGTACTCGAGCGCCCTTTCGGTGCTTTCGCGGTCGACCGGCGACTCGTACTCCTCGGGGGCCGGGATCGACTCCGTCACGGCCCGGACCATCCCCGGGTTGGTGCCCCAGCTGACCTGAGGGGAGATCGCCGACGCGTCGATCGTGATCTCGGTGTCGAAGTAGGCGCCCTCCTCGGTGCCCAGACGGCCCCAGTCCTCGAATGCCTGCTCGAGCGCCGCGCCCTTGGGGGCGCCGGGGCGCTCTGATTCGGTGAACCAGGAGAAGGTCGTCTCATCCGGCGCGATCATCCCGGCGCGCCCGCCGCCCTCGATCGTCATGTTGCATACCGTCATGCGGCCCTCCATCGAGAGCGCCCGGATGGCGGGGCCGGCGTACTCCACGACATGGCCGGTCATGCCGCCGACGCCGAGCTGCCCCAGGGTTCCCAGAATCAGGTCCTTCGCCGTCACACCGAAGCCCAGTTCGCCCTCATAGGTGATCCTCATCGAGCGGGGCTTGTGCTGGACCATGCACTGAGTCGCGAGCACGTGCTCCACCTCGCTTGTTCCGATTCCGAAGGCCAGCGCGCCGAAGGCGCCATGGGTCGAGGTGTGTGAGTCCCCGCAGACGATCGTCATGCCGGGCTGGGTCACTCCCAGCTCGGGCCCGATCACGTGGACGATGCCCTGGCGGTCCGAGCCCAGCGAATAGACCGGGATTCCGAACTCGGCGCAGTTGCGCTCGAGCGTTTCGACCTGCACACGGGAGAGCTCGTCCTTGATCCGCGCTGCGATCGGCGTCCCGTCGGTGGGCGTGTTGTGGTCGGCCGTCGCCAGTGTCCGATCGGGGCGGCGCACCTTGCGCCCGGCCAGCCTCAGACCGTCGAAGGCCTGCGGGCTTGTCACCTCGTGCACCAGGTGAAGGTCGATGTAGAGCAGTCCCGGTTCGACCTCGTGGGCCTCCCAGATCTTGTCGAACATGGTCTTTGGCATCGTCATCGGCCTCTCTGTCCGTCGGTGGTGTTCATTCTCAGCTGCGTCTCAACCCGGCCGAGACGACGGCCAGGAAGGACGCCTCCTCCGCTCCGGGGTTCTCGAAGTGGTGTGGCAGATCCGCGTCGAAGGTGACGCAGTCCCCGTCGCTCAGCTCGTGGCGCTGCCCGTCACAGACGAGCACCAGGCACCCCTGCTCGACGAGTGCCGTCTCGCGGCTCCCTGCCTCGTGCATCGGCGGGTCGTCCGAGGCGCCGGTGCTCGCGCCTGCCGCAAGCCTGTGCCGCGAGAGCTCGGCGCGCTGTCCGGGCTGACCGGCGGTGAGAACCTCGAAGCGATGGCCCCTGCGCGAGTTCCCGCCGTGTTGGCGCTGCCCGGCCCGGACGATCGTCACGGAGTCCCCCTCGTCCAGGCGGAGCAGCTGCGAGAGGCGTAGTTCCAGGCCCGAGGCGATCCTCGAGGCGACGGTCAAAGTGGGACTTGTCTCGCCGCGCTCAACCTGCGAGAGCATCGGTGCGCTCACTCCGCTGCGTGCTGCGAGGTCTCGAAGCGAGAGGCCGGTGGCCTCTCGCAGTGCTTTCACGCGTGAACCGATGACGGCCGGGTCGAGCGGGTCGGCCGGCGGCGGCTCGGGTGCCGCGACCGCGTTCAGCGCGCGTGCGGCCCGCGGGTTCTTGGTCCGAGCCGTTGCCATACGGCCGTACGCTATCACGTACACGGGTATCCGTCCTCCCCCAGCTGACATCCTTCCCCGAATGCCCCGGTTCGATACGGGTGAGGTCACGCTCGAGTACGAGACGATCGGCTCGCCGCAGGACCCACCGCTGCTGCTCGTGCCAGGCTTCGGCGCGCAGTTGATCGCATGGCCCCGCCCCTTTGCCGAGCGCCTGGCCGCCGGCGGGCGCTTCGTCGTCATGTTCGACAATCGCGACTGCGGCCTCTCCTCGAAGCTCGACGGCCGCGGTGCCGACACCGCGGAGGTGCTCGCCGCCGTCTCGGCGGGGGATCTCCCCGCGGCGAGGAGGCTCGCCGCCTACACCCTGAGCGAGATGGCCGACGACGGGCTCGCTCTGCTCAGCGGCTTGGGGATCGAGCGTGCCCATGTCCTCGGGGCCTCGATGGGCGGGATGATCGGGCAGACGATGGCGATCGAGCATCCCGAGCGGCTACTGAGCCTCACTTCGATGATGTCCACGACGGGCGAGAAAGAGTTCGGTCAGGCGACACCCGAGGCGATGCAGGTGCTGCTCACGCCGGCGCCCACCGAGCGGGAGGCATTCATCGCCGGCGCCGAGCGTGCGGCAATCTGGCGATCGAGGAGATATCCCGAACTCGACGCTGTCCGTGCATTGGCAGCGGAGAGTTATGACCGCTGCTTCTATCCGGAGGGATCGACCCGTCAGTTCGCCGCGATGATCGCCAGTGGCTCTCGAGCCGAGGGACTGGAAAACCTGCGCGTCCCGACGCTGGTCATACATGGTCTGGACGACACGCTGATACCGCCCAGCGGCGGGCAGCGGACGGCCGCCCTGATTCCGGGCGCCCGTCTGCTGCTTATCGAGGACATGGGGCATGACCGTCCTCGGCCGCTGTGGCCGGAGCTGTGCGAGGCGATCCTCGGGCACACAGCCCTCGCGGGCTGAGGCTCAGCTGCCCGCCGGCTCGGGCAGCCCGACCGCGTCGCTTGCCTGAGCGCGCGACCGAGCAACCGACAGGGCCCTCACATAGGCCCGCGCGGCGGCGTCGATGATGTCGGTCGAGACGCTCTGCCCGGCACCCGTCGAGCCATCGAGCTCGACGACCACCGAGACCTCACCGAGCGCGTCCTGACCCTCGGTGACGGCGCCGATCGTGAACTCGCTGAGCACCGGCGAGGTCGCCGTGGCTGCGTTGATCGCCTGGAAGATCGCGTCGATCGGCCCGTCGCCGACGAAGCTCCCCGTCACCGACGTCCCGTCGGGCAGCGTCACGCCGACCTTGGCGTGAGGCGAGCGCCGCGAGGATGACTCCACGTCGAACCACTCGAGTGCATAACCGGCGATGTCCTCGCGCAGCTCGTCGGTGACCAGCGCCTCGAGGTCCATGGCGGTCACCTGCTTCTTGCGGTCGGCGATCTCCTTGAAGCGCTTGAAGGCGACGTTCAGAGCCTGACCGTCGATCTCAAAGCCCATCTCCTCCAGCGCTTTGCTCAGGGCATGACGGCCGGAGTGCTTGCCCAGGACGATCGAGTTGGAGCGCAGTCCGACGGTGGTGGCGTCCATGATCTCGTAGGTCGTGCGCTCCTTCAGGACGCCGTCCTGGTGGATGCCGGCCTCGTGGGCGAACGCATTGCGCCCGACGATCGCCTTGTTCGGCTGGACCGGGTAGCCGGTCAGGCGCGAGACGAGGCGGCTGGTGCGGGCGATCTCGGTCGTCTCGACCCCGGTCCACAGCCCCAGCGCCGGCTCGCGCGTGCGCAGCAGCATCACGACCTCCTCGAGAGCCGCGTTCCCGGCGCGCTCGCCGATTCCGTTGATGGCGCCCTCGACCTGACGGCATCCCGCTTCAAGACCTGCCAGCGAGTTGGCCACGGCCAGCCCCAGATCGTCGTGGCAGTGGACTGAGACGGTCACGTTCCTCAGGTCGGGAACCAGCCGGTAGAGCTCTTCGAACATCTGGCGGTACTCGATCGGCATCGTGTATCCGACCGTGTCGGGGACGTTGATCGTGGTGGCTCCCTCGTCGAGAGCGACCTGGATCACTTCGGCCATGTACTCGACATCCGAGCGCGAGCCGTCCTCGGGTGAGAACTCAACGTCCTCGGTGTACTCGCGGGCCTGGGCCACCGCGGCGCGAGCCTGGCCGATCACGTCCTCGCGGGTCGTCTGCAGCTTTCGCTCGATGTGTATGTCGCTGGTCGCGATGAACGTATGAATCCGCGGGCGTTCGGCGTCACGGACGGCGTTCCATGCGGCCTCGACGTCCTGCTTGCTGGTGCGCGCCAGGCCGCAGATGACGGGACCCTGGACCTCGCGGGCGATTGCCTGGACGGCCTCGAAGTCGCCCGGCGAGGTGATCGGGAAGCCGGCCTCGATGATGTCCACCCCGAGCCGCGCCAGCTGGTGGGCGATCTCCAGCTTTTCCTGCTTGTTGAGCGAGATTCCGGGCGACTGCTCGCCGTCTCGCAGAGTGGTGTCGAAGATCTTGACCCGGTTTGCCGGGTCGCGGGGGTGGTGCTCGGTGGGGTCGGTCATGTCGTTCGTGCTCCTTCTCTATCTCGCTTTCGGTTCCTCTCTGCTGGTTATGCGGCTACGCGGCCGCCACGCACTATTCCCCCCGAGGGGGGAGCAGGAGAAGGGTGAGAAGCGAGATGCGAAACGACATCTGTTTTCAGACTAGCACCTGTGGGATAGTGAAAACCATGCCGTTCCGGACACGTCTCGTGGGGCTGTTTGCGGCGCTGGCGGTGGGCTTGCCGCTCGCCGCCGCCGCTCAGGCGTCGGGAGCACTCTACGGCGTCACCCTCGACCGGGTTACGAAGCCCGAACGCCTCGCGGCTGCCCTGTCCGCCCTCCCCGAGCGCGCCACGACACGCATCTACTTCGACACCCACGAGCCGGCCTCGCTCTACAAGCCCGCGCTCACCCAACTCCACCCGGTCAGCGGGATCATGGGCGAGCTGCTCGATTCCTCGCAGGAGAAGGCGATCTCGGCGGAAGCGCTCAAAAGCCGCGTCGAGGAATACACAGCCGGCCTGGGCGGACTGGTGGACATCTGGGAGATCGGCAACGAGGTGAACGGCAACTGGACGGGGCCCTATGAAACGGTCGCGGCGAAGCTGACCCAGTCATATGAAGTCGTCCACGCTGCGGGCGGGCGCACCGCCCTGACCCTCTACGCAAATGCCTTCGGCCCCGAACACTGCGGTGACGGCGAATCGGAGTTGACCCCGGTGCAGTTCAGTGAACGCTACGTCTCCCCCACCGTCGCGGCGGGCTTGGACCATGTGCTCCTCTCCTACTACCCGACCCAGTGCGGCGGGCGGCTTCCGAGCAACGCCGAGGTGAAGGTCCAGCTCGAAGCGCTACACGCGATCTATCCCCATGCGGCTCTGGGCTTCGGCGAGGTGGGACTCCCCCGTCCCGCGAGCCGAAAGACCCAGGGCGAGGCGGAAACGATCATGCGCTGGGCCTACTCCCTCTCCCCCGGCCTGCCCTACTACGAGGGAGGCTACTTCTGGTGGTACGGCTACCAGGACATCCTAAAGAAGAAAGCCCGCCTGACCACAGTCTTCAAAGAAGCCCTAACGGAAGAGGCAGCCGCCCTGGGAGCTTAGACCGAGCAGTTCGTTCTTCGCGTGCTGGAGCCCTATTTTTTTGCTGCGGCCGCCGCGAAGCGGCACGAGCATCAAAAAAACTAGGGCGTAAGCACAACCTTGCCCACGTTCCGCCGCTCAACAATCATCGTCTGAGCCGCGCCGGCTTCCTCGAAGCTGAAGGCGCCCGCCACCACGGGCTCGATCGTGCCGTCCCCCAGCATTCCGCTGAGCGGATCGATCCAGGGGCCGAGTGTGCCGCGGTCCTTCCACAGGGTCAGCATGTTGAGACCGATGACTGCCTTCGATTCCTGCATCTGCTTGATCATGCTGAAGCGGGGCATCCGCAGGACGGCTTTCAGGGCGGCGGGGACGTTTTTCTTCTCGCCCGAGACCACCGACGAGGCGCCGAAGGCGACAAGTCGCCCACCGGGTCGCAGCAGGTTGTAGCTGGTACGGAAGCTCTTGCCGCCGACCGCGTCGAGGATCACGTCGAACTGGCCGATCCCCTGCTCCCAACCCTGCTTCGTGTAGTCCAGAGCGCGATCTACCCCCAGCTCGAGGATTCGCTGGTGCTTTGAGGGCGATGCCGTCCCATAGACCTCGGCACCGACCTTCTTGGCGATCTGGGTCGCTGCGATCCCGACGCCTCCTCCGGCGGAGTGCACCAGAACTCGTTCCCCGGCCTCGAGCACCCCGTAGCCGATCAGGCCGGCCCAGGCGGTTGCATAGTTGATGGGGACTGCGGCACCCTGCTCGAAGCTCATCCGGTCGGGAC
>CAZFGJ010000138.1:0-7881 GCA_964518445.1 uncultured Solirubrobacteraceae bacterium | reverse complement strand
CAGGTCTTCTCGTTGCGGTGGTAGATGGCATGCGAGGAGACCATCTCCGAGACGGCCATTCCGGCGCCGTAGCGCTTGGCCTGAAGGCGCACGAACCAGTTGCCGATTCCGGCCAGCGGTGCGAGCAGCACCCGGTTGGGCACCTCGAGGCTCCCCAGCTGCCAGCTCTCGCGTAGTCGCGCGGCGACGTCCATGCCCCCATTAAAGGGGGTCCGGGACTCCGCTCAGGCGTTGCGCTCGTGCAGCAGGCGCAGCCCGGTCAGCGTCAGCAGGTCGTCGACCTCCTCGATCTCCTCCGAGTAGGGGACGACCAGGCGGGCCAGGCCTCCGGTCGCAACCACCTGGGCCCGCTCGCCCAGCTCGTCGTAGAGGCGGCGCAGGATCGCATCGCACGCTCCCGCGTAGCCGTAGACGACGCCCGAGCGAATCGCGTCGATCGTGTTCTTGCCGATCACGCTGCGTGGCGGCGCCAGGTCGATCTTCGGCAGGCGGGCACCTCGCTCGGAGAGGGCTTCGAGAGAGATCTCGATCCCTGTCATGAGCGACCCTCCGAGGTACTCGCCCTCCTGGGAGACCACGTCGAAGGTCGTGGCGGTGCCGAAGTCGACGCAGACGGCCAGCCCCTCGAAGCGCTCCCGCAGGGCGACGGCGTTGACCAGCCGGTCGGCGCCGATCTCGCGGGGGTTGTCGTAGCGGATGGCCATCCCCGTCTTCATCCCGGGGCCGACGGCCTGCATCTCGTGGCCCAGGTAGCGATCGGCGACGGCCACCCACTCGGGCTCCAGCTGAGGAACGGTCGAGGAGACGATCGAGCCGTCGATGTCGCCGAAGCTGTAGCCGCGCAGCTCGAGCAGGTTGCTGAGGGCCGCCCCGAGCTCGTCGACTGTCGACTGGCGGACCGTCGCGAAGCGCCAGTGCTCGAGCAGGCGCTCGCCTTCGTAGGCCCCGAAATGGGTCTGGGTGTTCCCGACGTCGACGGCTAGAAGCATCGCCGACCATTATGCTCGGCGGCGCGATGGCAAAGACTCGACCCAGCCTCTTCGTTCTGACCGGCTCGCATCCATGCGCCGCGGTCGAAGAGGCAATGAAGCTGAAGGGGATCGATTTCAAGCGAGTCGATCTCCTTCCGCTGAGCCAGCTGATGCTGGGCCCGATCCTCTACGGCGGCAGAACCGTTCCCGGCATGAGGCTCGACGGCGAGCGGATCGTCGGGTCGCGGACGATCATGCGCAGGCTGGACGAGCTCGTCGCCGAGCCGGCCCTTCTCCCCGCGGCCGGCACGGCCGAGTACGCCCAGGTCCTCGAGGCCGAGCGCTGGGGGGACGAGGTCTTCCAGAGCGTTCCCCGCCGGATCGTCGACGCGGGCTTCCTGCGACGCCCCGATGTGATGGAGAGCTACGCCGGCGACGCCAAGCTGGCTCTGCCCCGCCCGGTGCTGCGTCCGGCCCTGCCGGTGACGGCAAAACTGATGGCTCGGCTCAACGGGGCAAAGGACGAGGCAGTCAGCGCGGACATCGCGGGCCTGCCCCGCCAGCTCGACCGGATCGACGGCTGGATCGCCGAGGGCGTGCTGGGCGGAGAGCGCCCCAACGCGGCCGATCTTCAGATCGGCTCGACCCTCATGCTGCTGATGACCATCAAGGATGTCGCTCCGATGATCCAGGGACGTCCCGCCGAGCGACTCACGCGCTACTTCACGCCGATGCCCGGCGAGGTTCCCGCGGGCACGCTGCCGGCCGAGTGGCTCACACCCTCGGCTCCCGCCGCCGCCTGAGGAGCTCCACCTCTGCCGTGGAGCGTGACGCTCCGCGTGAGTGTCAGGACGGACCCGCCAGTCGAGGCGATTCGCACCCTCAGGCGCAACGCCAGGTGTCCGCGCAGGCGCAGTGCCCGCTTTGCCCGGGCGTTGAGCCCGACCACGAAGGGCACCTTTCCGGCTGACAGGCTCACCCGGCTGAGCCGGCCGGCCAGGACGCCCTGCTTGCCGGAGAGGGTCCCCAGCAGTTCGAACTTCAGCGTTCCGCCGGCTGCCGCCGGGGCGAGGGCCAGCGAGCCACGGACGGAGCGGCCGCGCTGGGAGGGGCTCACCTTGACCGCCGCCGCCGCGGTGCCGGCAAGCAGCTGAGGTTTGCCCGACGGCTGTCCCGTGGGCGGCGTTTCCGACGGTGGCGGCGTGCTCGAGCCGGTCGATCCGGTCGAGGTTGTGGTCGTCGTTGTCGTGGTGCCCGCGGCGGAGACGACAACGGTCCCCGTCATCGTGGCCGGGTGGACGGTGCAGAGGAACGTGTAGGTCCCGGGGGCCGAGAAGCTGCATTCGCCCTGCCAGGAGGTGGCTCCGGTGACTTCCCCCGCCGCGGCGGGGATGCCGGTGCAGCTGGGTTTCGCGGGTCCCCCGGTGAATTCGAGGCCGTGGGGAAGTTCGCTGTAGGGATTGGCGAATTTGACACTCCCGCCTTCGCCGATGTGCGCCGTGGCAGGCAGCCAGTAGCGGTTTTCTTTGAACGAGTAGGCGTTGATCGTCGGCGGCGTTACCGAGCTTGCGATCGCCGGCAGGATGACCGTGGCCGCCCCCAGCGCTGCCACGATGCAGAACATGATCACTCGTCGCGGCCTCATCGTTCCCCGCCTTTCATCGATTCTCGCGATGGCAACATCCCCGTCGTGATCGAGGACGCCGCCGCGAGGGGATCCTTCCCGTCGCTACAGTCGCCCTGCGGGGGAGAACGCGCGCAGAGGCCTGCACCTCCCGCCGCCTGAGCCATGCACACCCTCGATCCGCAGTCGCTCACCAAACACGTCGATCGCCTATACCGGGCGGCCTGGGCGCTGTGCGGGTCGCGCGAGGACGCCGAGGACCTGGTGCAGGAGACCTTCGCCAAGGTCCTCTCCCGTCCACGTGTGCTGCAGGGCGACGACGACGTCTACTACCTGATGCGGGTTCTGCGCAACACGTTCCTGACGAACATCCGCACGGCTTCGCGGAGGCCCGTGACGGTGGCCACACTCGAGGACGTGACAGCGGCCGACCCGCGCCCGACGACCCGCCCCGACCGCGCCCTTGAGGTACAGGAGCTCTACTCGACGATCGCCGAACTGCCCGAGGACTTCCGTCTTGCCCTTGTCGCGGTGGACGTGCTGGGCCTCTCCTACAGGGAAGCCGGCAAGGCCCTCAAAGTGCGCGAGGCGACGCTGACCACGCGCCTGTTCCGCGCCCGCAAGCAGGTCGCGCGGAAACTCGAGATCCCCGAGGACTCCGCGGCCTCGGCCGCCGGGGGAGCCCCGCCGGTCAGGGCGGGCTCCGAGCAACCCGGTCCTTCTTCGGTTCCCCGGGAAGGGTCCGGCCCCGGCGGAGTCTTCTCTGGTGGTGAGATCGGATGACTGACCCAACCCCCCGCGACGAGACCGAGCTGACGGAGCTGATCTCCTCGATCGACGTGCCCGCGCCGCCGGAGCTCCACGAGCAGGTGCAGGCGATGATCGGCGAGGCTGCTACCGGGCGCTCAGCCGCGGCCCGGCGCCCGATGGCATTCCGCCTGGGCTCGGGTGCCCTGGCGGTGGCTGTCGTGGTGATTGCCCTGGTGCTCGCAATCGGAGGTTCGGGCTCGGAAGGGCTCGGTGTGCGCCAGGCGGCCACCCTGGCACTGTCGGGCGCGACGTTGCCCGCCCCCGCCGAGAACCCGTCCAACCGGGCGCAGCTGGGGGCAGCCGAGGAAGGCATTCCATTCCCCTACTGGCGCGAGAAGTTCGGCTGGCGCTCGAGCGGCGCTCGCCTGGACCACCGGGATGGCCGGGCGATCCAGACGGTCTTCTACGTCGACGCCACGGGGAAGCGCGTCGGCTATGCGATCGTCGGCGGCACCCCCGCGCCGAGTGTGGGAACCGGCGAGGTCCGCTGGCTCGGAGGCACCCCCTACCACCTCACAACGGTCAACGGGGCGGGCGTGGTCAGCTGGGTTCGGGACGGGCATCTCTGCGTCGTCACGGGCCGAGGCGTCTCGCCCGAGACGCTGCTGGCGCTGGCCAGCTGGCACGAGCGCGCCAACGCCACCTGAGCGGGCCGGGAAGGTTCAGCGGCTCCAGGCGTCCTCCTTCACAGGGCGGCGCGAAACGGCCCGCGAACCCCATCGAAGGAGCCCCCAATGCGTAGGTACCGAACTGTTCTCCTGGCCGGCCTCCTCCTGGCCGCCGCCGCGCTGGCCCCCGCCGCCGCCCAGGGCGGCGCGAGCGCCGCGGCCTCCCACACGGTGATCCTCAAAGAAACGCGCTTTCACCCGGGAAGCCTGACGATCAGGCGCGGCGACTCGGTCACCTGGGTCTGGAAGGACGGCGGCGAAGAACACAACGTCACGGCGCACGCGTTCCACTCCCACACGATGGGACACGGCTCGTTCACCGTCCACTTCACCCGCAGCGGCACGTTCAACTACCGCTGCACGATCCATGAATCCGAAGGCATGCGCGGTCGCATCGTCGTTCACTGAGCTCCGGGCCGGGTCCGTCCCCCTGCGGATCGGCCGGCGAGGGTCAGGCGCTGGGCGGGTTCAGGGGTGGACCTGCCCAGCGCACACCCTCCTCAACACCCAGAGCGAGAAGCGCGTCAGCCAGCCGGAAGCCGTCCGGAGCGCGCATCTCGATGTCCAGCTCGAGCGCCGGAATCAGCACGAAGCGCCGGTTCAGGAGCTGCTCGTGGGGCAGCGTCATACGCTCGTTGCTCAGCTGATGCGAGCCCAGGAGAAGGATGTCGATGTCGATCACCCGCGGGCCATGGCGGACCTCGGAGGCCTCTCGCCCCAGGCGAGCCTCCAGCGCCTTGACCGCATCGAGCAGGCCCAGGGGGTCAAGCTCGGTGCGTATCGCGACGCAGCAGTTGAGGAAGCTCGGCTGGTCGAGAACCTCGCCGACCGGGTCGGTGTCATAGACGCTCGAGCTTCCCGTCACCTCGACAGCGATCGATCCGAGCTCGTCGACGGCCGACTGCAGATGTGCCCGGCGATCGCCGACGTTCGAGCCGAGGCCCAGCAGGCCCGGCTCGCTCACGCGCGGGTCGTCGCGATGCCGGCCGCCCCGACCTTCTCGCCCATCGCCTGTGCGAAGGGGAGCAGGCCCGAGATCGGCCGGAGCATCACCGTGAAGTCCTCGATCAGGCCATCCGAGTCGAGGCGAAGAAGATCGATCCCCTCGATCTCACGGCCGTCGATCGAGGCCCGGAAGATCAGCGCCTGGACGTCGCCCGCCTCGAGCTGATCGGTGTAGCGGAACTCTTCGAAGGTCTGCTCGACGATGCTCAGCAGCTGCGTGACCGTCTCGAGTCCGACGAAGGGGTGGAAGGTGGCCGGGCTGTGGAAGACGATCCCAGGGGCGAACAGCTCGCGGGCGGCGGAGATGTCCTTGTTCTCGACAGCTTCGCGGAATCGTGTTGCGGCGCTCATGACGCGGTGGCCTCCTGGATCGGTTACGGGCCGGAGACTACCCGTCGGCTTCGCGCCAGACCTCGACCGAGACCTCCTCGACCGGCAGGGCGATCGGCGGCTCGGGCTTGGATGCCTTGACCCAGACGCCCTCGAGCGCATAGTCCCCAAGCAGCCGGTCGGCGATCGTGCTGCAGAGGCGCTCCAGTGTCCGGTGAGATCTCTGCTGGGCGATCAGGGCCACCAACTGGCAGACCTCGGCGTAGTCGACCGTGTCTTCGATCGAGTCGGTGACGGTGGCGTCGGTCTGTCCGACGTCCAGGCGAAGGTCGATGACCAGTCGCTGGCCCACCTCGCGCTCCGCCTCTGAGACACCGTGGTGGGTGTAGAGGGAGAGCCCGGCGATCTCGATCGTCACGGACTCGGCGGCTTCCTCGCGCTCCTCGTCCGGGTCCAGGCCGTCGTCGTCAGGCTCGTCGCCCTCGTCGGGGCCGGGGTCGCTCATGGCGCGCCCAACGTAGCAGCAGCGGCAGCCAGGGCATCGCCGACGGGGCCGACGTCGTGAACCCGGAAGACGCTCGCCCCGCGCTCGTATGCGAGCACGTTCGTCGCGATTGTGGCCGGCAGGCGCTCCTCCTCGGTGCGCTCCTCGCGCGAAATCGCCGAGAGGAACCGCTTGCGCGACGTCCCGACCACGATCGGCCGCCCCAGCTCGCCCAGCTCGGAGAGGCGGCGCAGCAGTTCCAGGTTGTGCTCGACCGTCTTGCCGAAGCCGATCCCCGGATCGAGCAGGATCCGCTGCTCCTCGATGCCCTCGGCGAGGGCGAACTCCATGCGCTCCGCCAGGAAGGCCTTGACCTCGTCGAGGACGTCCCCGTAGCGGGGATCCCGCTGCATCGTGCGGGGCTCGCCCAGCATGTGCATCAGGCAGCACTCACAGCCGGCGTCTGCGATCAGGCCGGCCATCGCCGGGTCTCCCCGCAGAGCCGTCACGTCGTTGACCAGGCTCGCTCCGGCCGCAAGCGCCAGCTGGGCGACCGTGGCCTTGGAGGTGTCGATCGATATCTCGGCCCCTGCTCCCGCGAGCCCCTCGATGACCGGCCCCACGCGGGCCATCTCCTCGTCCGCCCCGACCGGCTCGGCCCCCGGCCGGGTCGACTCGCCTCCAACGTCGAGGATGTCCGCCCCCTGGGAGATCAGCTCGCGTCCGTGAGCGATCGCCGCGGCACGGTCAAGGAACCACCCGCCATCGGAGAACGAGTCGGGAGTCACGTTGATGACCCCCATCAGGCGGTAGGAACGGCTCACGGCGGGGAGTCTAGGCGCGCATCAGAAGGGGATGACCGCCCGTTCGCAGCAGGAAGCCACCTGAGGCGCGAATCGTGGTGCCTGGCAAGGACGCAGAGAGCGAGGTGTGCGCCAGCACCTACCCCTTCGGGGCACAGGCGAGCGAACGAGGACGCCGCCAGGCGCCGCGAGGCGCGCCTCAGGCGGGGTTGGGGCGCTCTTGGTCGGTGGCCCGCAGCTCTGCGGTGCCGCCTGCCAGGCCGGGCCTGGGGATGGTGCGAGGAGTTTCGCGCTCGGGACGGTCCAGCGGAGCGGGTGCCGCGGGAAGCTCGGGCGGCGTGACAGTCTCGTCGGGTCCGAAGACTTCCTCCTCGCTCTTGCCGTCGAGCAGGGCGTTGAACTCCTCCTTCTCGATCGTCTCGCGCTTGACGAGGGTCTTCGAGAGCTTCTCCAGGTCGGCCTCGTGTTCGGTAAGGATCGAGCGGGCGCGCTGGTGGGCTGATTCGATGATCCGCCGGACCTCGTCATCAATCTCTCGTGCGATCTCGTCGGAGTAGTCCGGCTCGGTCGAGAACTCGCGGCCGAGGAAGGGCTGTGCGTGGTCGTGACCGTAGACGCGGAGGCCGAGCTTCTCGCTCATCCCGAAGCGCATCACCATCTGCTTGGCCGTCGCGGTCACCTTCTCGATGTCGTTCGAGGCGCCCGTGGTGATCTCGCCGAAGACGATCTCCTCGGCCGCACGACCACCCAGCGTCATCGCCATTGTGTCCTCGAGCTCTGCCCGTGTGGTCAGGAAGCGGTCCTCCTGGGGCATCGAGATCGTGTACCCCAGGGCCTGGCCGCGGGATATGACGGAGATCTTGTGTACCGGGTCGGAGTGCTCCAGGAAGTGCCCCACGATCGCGTGGCCCATCTCGTGGTAGGCCGTCACCAGGCGCTCTTTCTCGCTCATCACACGGGTCTTCTTCTCGGGGCCGGCGATCACTCGCATGATCCCCTCCTCGAGCTCTTCCTGGCCGATCTCGCGCTTGCCGGTCCTGGCGGACAGCAGCGCCGCCTCGTTGATGAGGTTGGAGAGGTCGGCGCCGGTGAAGCCCGGGGTCTGCCCGGCAAGGGCGTCGATGTCGATCACTTTGGCCAGCGGCTTGCCGCGGGTGTGGACCTCGAGGATCTTCGCGCGGCCCTT
>CAZFGJ010000137.1:0-7883 GCA_964518445.1 uncultured Solirubrobacteraceae bacterium | reverse complement strand
GGTCTCCTGGCTCCCGGGCCGATCCCTCCGCGCCTTCCCATCCCGCTCGTGGCGGGTCAGTGGCTGCGCCTTGATCTGGCGCGCTGCGGTGGACTTCCCCGGTTACAGTGGCGGGACCGCGCCGGATTCACACCGGACTTCCCTTGCCACCGACCCTGTTCTGTCGCGGCGAGTCTACCCGATGGAGTGACCTACCGCACAAGCAGCCAGGACCCCCGAGATCAGGGCTGCGGGTCCTTCTCGACGGCGCGCTTGAGCCGCCCCAGGCGGCCCTCCCATGCCGATTCGGCGTCCTTCAGCCAGGCTGTGGCCGGCGCCAGCGCATCCCCTCGCAGGCGGTAGCGGACCTCGCGTCCGGTCTGTGGCATCCGCTCGAGCAGCGATGCGTCCTCGAGGGCAGCGAGATGCTTGGCAACCGCCTGGCGACTGATGGGCAGTGTTGCCGTGAGGGCGGGAACGCTGGTGCTGCCCTCCTGCAGCAGCGACTGCACCACGGTGCGCCGAGTGGGGTCAGAGAGAGCCGCGAAGACAGCCCCGATCTGGTCGCTCAAGCCGCCACCAACTCGAAGCGTGCTGAAAGGCCTGCGAGCGGGAAGGAGGGCATGCTCTCGGTGACCACCACGCGGGTTCCTGCGGGCAGCGCCACGATTCTGAAGTCGACCCTGGTCGCCGGCTCATCCGCCCCGCCCCACCACCAGACAAGGCGCTCGGGCGGATCCAGCGACTCGACGTGGATCTGACGGTCCGGCTCATCCAGCCAGCGCTCCCGTCCCTCCTCGGTGGCAAGGGCCTCGAAGACCTCCTCGGGGGATGCCTCGACCTCGATCTCCCTGCGAACCTCCATGCCGCCTCCTTTGACAACCAACTGGTTGCTATTGTGATTGACAACCGTTCAGTTGTCGAAAGGATAGCCCAGCCATGCCACTGATCCCGATGGTCGTCGAGCAGAGCCCTCGCGGGGAGCGCTCGTTCGACATCTACTCCCGCCTGCTCAACGAGCGAATCGTCTTCATCGGCACACCGGTCGATGACGCCGTCGCCAACCTGGTCGTCGCTCAGCTGCTCCACCTGGAGAGCGAGGACGACCAGAAGGACGTCTCGCTCTACATCAACTCCCCAGGCGGAGTGGTCTACTCGGGCCTGGCCATCTACGACACGATGCAGTTCATCAAGCCTGACGTGCAGACGATCTGCTTCGGCGTGGCCATGAGCATGGGCTCGCTGCTGCTCGCCGGCGGAACCCCTGGGAAGAGGATGGCCCTGCCCAACAGCCGGATCCTCATCCACCAGCCCTCGGGCGGATTTCAGGGGCAGGCGGCTGACATCGAGATTCATGCCCGTGAGACGCTCGAGCTGCGCCGCCATGTGGACGAGATCTACTCCCGTCACACCGGCCAGACGGTTTCCCGGGTGCATGACGACATGGACCGCGACCGGTATTTCACGGCTGAGCAGGCCCGCGAGTACGGGCTGATCGACCGTGTCATCTCATCCCACGAGCTCAATCGCGTACGGACCGGCTTCGGGGCGCGGGAGGACGAGCCGGCTCCCGCCTGAACGACCGGCTCATGCGCAGCGACGGACGGTGCGTGAGACGAATGTCACCCCGGAATACAGCAATCCAGAGCCAAATATGCGGCCGAGGCGTGTCTGAGATCGGACCTCCGCACGGTCTTGGATCTGACGACAGGCCGGCACTTGCCCAGCTATCGCGCCGTTTGCGGAGTTCTGACCAGTCTCAGAATGCTCTCAGGCAATCGCAAAGTTCCGTTGAGGGTGGGTACCGATACTGAAATCGACCCCGAAAGGACTCCCACCGACAGGCGTCGCCCAGCCCCGTCGGAGCATGGAGCAACCGAAAGGAAGCAATGACCCTCTCCCTCGCAATAGCCCTGAACGCAGCACTCGTGGTGGCACTACTGGGTGGACTGGCCTGGTTCATGAGCCATCTCCGCAAGCTCACACCGCACGTCTCGAGCCGTCACCCCGGACACCATCTCTCGGTGGTCCACCAGGAGGCTCAGGCCGCAGAGATCCGGCGTGAAGAGCAGGACGCCATCGCCGCCTGAGGAAGGCACGCTGGGAGGTCCGCTGTTCAGATCCAGCCGAGCAGCGGACCGAAGATCAGCCCCGCGATCAGGTCGATCGCTGCAAGCATCCCGACGGTTCTGATCTGGCGAGCCCGGCTGGACATGTCGTGGACCCAGAAGGCCACGACGTAGAACGTCAGATAGCCGAATACGACGATGACGGGGAAGCTGGCGACGTTCCACCACCAGTAGTACCAGTGGAACACCCCGTCGGCGTGGAGCAGGAGCTCGACACCCACTGACACGAGTGAAAGGCCGATCGCCAGGGCCCAGCGGTTTGGCAGGCCCAGGATGCGAACGGTTCGGTCCTTCGGCAGGAGCTTCGCGAAGATCACGCCGTTGATCGCGAAGAAAAGCGAGATCTCGACGGTCAGCCCGATCAGAATCACGTAGCTCGAGATGCCTGTGACAGTCCAGAGCGCCGCGTGCCCGTTGAAGTGGAGGACCAGAGCGTTGATCAGCTCGTTGGCCCAATCCATCAGCCAGAAGGCGATGCCTGCCAGCACCGCATCCCAGTTTCGTCGCTCGATCTCGACGGCGTAGACGTAGATGACCAGCGTCAGCAGCGTGACGGTGGACCAGTTGAACAGTCCCGGATGACGCAGCAGGTGTTGCGCTTCACGGGTGAAGGGTGTGACGTCTGCCATCGGAGCGGCTGGTGGGGGCGGCTAGGCGCCGACCGTGGTCAGGTCCGCGTCGACGTCGCCGAGGCGGGCGCGGTGCTCCTCCCCCAGGGCACTGCCCTGAGAGATCAGCCTGCGCGCATGATCCAGATCGTCCGAGCGCCCGAAGGTGAGCGCCGCCTTCACGGCACCCTCCTGGAGGTACCAGGTGGTGAAGCTCTTCTCCTCCCTCGAACCCCGGAGGATCTCCTCATCCCATCCATAGGCCGGGCCGACGTACTCCAGTTCCCCCCAGTCGCCCAGGACGGAGAAGAAGTAGGGCACCTCCTCATGGGGAACGTCCTCTCCGAGCATGTTCCGTGCCGCCGTCCTGCCCTGGTTGAAGGCGACATCCCAGTGCTCGATCCGCACGTGCCCGCCGTGGATCGCGGAGTCGTACTCGCAGATATCCCCGGCCGTGTAGATACCTCCGACGGAGCTCTCCAGGCGAGAGCTGCACAGGACGCCACCCCGCTCCCCGATCACAAGGCCGGCACGCTGGGCGAGGCTGACGTCGGGGGTCACCCCTGCCCCCACAACGACCGCCTGTGCATCAAGCTCGAGTCCGCCGCGGGTGATGACCCTGGCGACGGTTCCATCTGCTCCCTCGAAGCGCTCGAGCTCATCGCTCGCATAGACCGTCACACCGTGCTCCTCCAGGAGATCCTGGAAGAACCTCCCGGCGTCTTTGCCGAAGTTCCGTTCGAAGGTCACCTCCTCCTGCATGACGATCGTGCAGCGCTTGCCCATCATCGTCAGCGAGGCTGCGACCTCACAGCCGATGAAGGAGCCACCGATCAGAACGACATCCTCAGCGCCGGCCACCCCCTCACGGATCGCGTCGGCGTTTCCCAGGGTCCGCAGGTAGTGGATCTGCTCCAACTCGCAGCCCTCGACGTTGAGCCGCCTCACGTTCGCCCCCGTGGCGATCAGGGCCTTCCCGAAGGAGACCTCCTCCTTGGTCGAGAGCTTCGCCGTGCGCTCCCCGGCATTCAGGGCCGTGACGCTGGTCCGGGTCATCAGCTCGATTCGCTGCTCCTCCCAGAACGAGCCTGGGCGGAACAGGGGCTCCTCGCGGGACTCCTCGCCCCTGAGGTAGCCCTTGGAGCAGTCCGGGCGGTTGTAGGGAGCGTCCGGCTCTCGTCCCACCAAGAGGATGTCGCCCTCCGCCCCACCCTCGCGCAACCAGCGGGCGCAGTTGGCAGAGGCCAGGCCTCCGCCGATCAGCAGGTAGTCGACCGCTCGATCAGCCATGGCCGGAGCCTACTCCCCGAAGCGTTCACGCCAGAGGCCCGAGCCCTGCGCTCGGTAGATGATCCGGATGGTCCTCAGAGCCCTGGCGCGACGAGACGCGAGGCGGTGCATCGCGTCTGCTCGCCCGCTGCGAGGGCTCCTCGAGGGGATGCACACCCGGCTCGTCGCTCGGAACCGGCTCATCGAGCGGGTCGGCGTTCAGGAAATCCTGCTCATCGAACACCCTGTAGACCTCTCGGCGCGCTCGTCGCGGCCACCTCATGTCCAGGTGCCCCGTTTCGCACGGGCGGCCGACACCGCGGTCACATCACAACCCGGGTGTCGACCGCCGTCGTGCGGATCGGTTGCGCATGGCGGTCGTGCATCAGACCGATCGCCGGCGCACCGGGAGACGAGCCTGTGAGTGGGGGGAGAACTGGTCACAGGCGGGTCTCTGTTTTCCTGGTCCGACCCGGAGCCGGAGACGGGACAGAGTCTTCGGCGGACATCAGCTGCCGGAGCCGAGCGCGCCCTCGTTGGGCCACCTTCCGGTACTTCTCGGGCGACCAGCCATGAAGCGGGCAGAACTCATCGCAGCTGATTCCAAGAGCGACCTGTGAGGCGAGTACCAGACGCTGGTCAGGCGTCAGCTGCAGCGCACTGATCCGAAGACGCTCTAGTTCCTGGCGCTGGATTACGACCCTGTCCGGTTCCGAGCGACGATCCTCGATTTCGATCGTCATCTCTTCGCCCTCCAGTGCGACGGCGCCCTCCATCGCTGCTTGCATCGGGCTCCGGCCCGAGATTGCCCGTCGCCGATCGCGTACCCTCGAGAGAAATCTGAGCTCGATGGCATTCTCGATGTGCGAGCGACTGGCGAACTCCCGTCCACCCTTTGCGGCGAGGAAGAGCTCCAGCGTTGACTGACTGAAGCAATCCTCCAGATCCTCCCTGCGCAGGCGAAATCGATGCACTCCGAGCATCAGCTCGCGTCTGGCATCGGCCACCTGCGCGACTTCCTCGCCGGCGTTGGGCCGGGGCACACGATGGGCAAGTGGCCTCTCGGCACCGCTCTGGCCGTTGGATCGGGTAGACACACGGGTATGTCGAGCCGAGGGCCCTCAAGCCACCCCTCCCAATTTCCCGCAACCCCCCTGCCTCAGCGCAAGGCAGCCAAAGGATCGATATGAGCATCACCGACCGCCTCCACGCCCTGGACCGGCGCCAGCAGTCCGGCCCGAGGGCCAGCTTCGTCGCTGCCGTGATCAAGAAGTTCGGCGATGACCAGGGCGGCGAGCTGGCAGCGCTGATCTCCTACTACGGCTTTGTCTCACTCTTCCCCCTGCTGCTGGTCTTCGTCAGCATCCTCGGCTTCGTCCTGCAGGGCGACCCCAAGACACAGAAGGAACTCCTCGACGGCGCGCTCGGCCAGTTTCCGATCATCAGCGACCAGCTCAAACTCCATGGGCTGGAAGGCAGCAACACGGCATTGGCGATCGGGCTCGTCGGCGCGCTTCTCGCCGGCCTGGGAATCACCGGCGCCACGCAGGCTGCCTTCAACCGGATCTGGAGTGTGCCGATCAAGGACAGGCCCAACTTCATCTTTGCCCGCCTGCGCGGGCTGGGGATGATCGCCCTCCTGGGCACCCTTTCGGTCATCTCGACTGTCGCCGCTGGATTCGTCGGAGCCACCAGCCATTCAGCAGTCGCCGTGGCCGCCGGGATTCTGGTCGCCTTCGCCTTCAACCTGGCGCTCTTCCTGCTCGCCTTCAAACTCCTCACGGCCGTGGAGCTGAGCGTCCGTGATCTCGCCCCTGGAGTCCTGGTGGCGGCGGTCGGATGGCAGCTCCTGCAGCACCTGGGCGGCTTCTACCTCGACCACGTTCTCAAGCGGACGGCCCCTCTCTACGGTGTCTTCGCCCTGGTCCTGGGCCTGTTGGCCTGGCTGTTCCTCGGCGCGCAGATCGTGATCATCGCCGCCGAGGTCAATGTCGTCAAAGCCAGACGGCTGTGGCCGCGCAGCTTCTTCTCGAGCCCCCTGCTCGAGGCCGACAGGCGTGCCCTGACCTCCTCGGCGGAGGTCGAGGAGCGCATCCAGGAGGAGAACGTCGAGGTCACCTTCGACGAGAAACCCGTCTGATCGGTCTTGTCCCAAACGGCGCGCCCGAAGCGCCGCAGTGGGCCATCGTTGACATGCCTGCTCCCGCTCGGATACGTTCGCCTCGAGAGGGTGCCGAGCCGGGGGCCGAGTTGGTCCACGGCCTCGCCGCCGCAAGCCACGCAGACAGGGGACTCGATGTCGAGGATCAGATTGATGCTGCTCGCCGCAATCACAGCGGCAATGCTGTTCGCCGTCAGCGCCAACGCCGGTGCCAGCCTCTACGTGCCGTACGGAAGCGAAGCTCTCGCTGAAGGGGCCTGGAACGAGACCTGGTTCCCCACCGCCCTGAATGGCGGGAACAACAACTGCAAACCCAGCGCCGCCCACCCTTACCCGGTCGTGCTGGTTCATGCCACCTTCGCCGACGAGGGATCCAATTGGGTCACGCTGGCACCGCTGCTCTACAACGCCGGCTACTGAGTCTACGGCTTCAACTACGGGCAGACCATCCTCTCGGGCCTGCTGGGAAGCATCGACGGCCTTGGCAACATCGAACGCTCGGGCGAAGAACTGAGCTCATTCGTCAACAAAGTGCTCAGCAAAACAGGAGCCAAACAGGTCGACATGGTCGGTCACTCCCAGGGCGGGATGATGCCCAACTACTACCTCAAGTTCCTGGGCGGAGCGAGCAAGGTCCACACCCTCATCGGGCTGTCACCCAGCAACCACGGAACCACCGTCAGCGGGCTCACAACGCTGATCGAAAAGTTCCCGTTCGCATCGCTGCTGGTGCCGGTCTTCCTGGAAGTGATCGGAGCGCCCGCGCTGCCGCAGCAGGAGTCCGTCTCTGCGTTCCAGAAAAAACTGTTCTCCGGCGGGGACACCGTCGCAGGGCCACGTTACGTCGTCATCCAGACCACACACGACGAGGTCGTCACGCCCTACGCCAACGCGTTCCTCAACGGCTCAGCCGTGACGAACATCACGATCCAGAATCAGTGCCCCGGGGATCCTGTCGGGCATATCGGAATGTTCGAGGACTCCCCCGCGCTCCAGAACGTCCTGAACCAGCTCGGCTCGAGCCCCAACAGCTCGTTCTCGGCCACCTGCTCGAAATACGGGCTCGGCCTGTAACGAGCGGGACGACGCCACGACTGCCGCGTCCCCGTCCGGGCAACCGGGCGGGGACGCCACGGTGCGGTCCAGGTCGACGCGGAGATCGCCCGTCCGGTCCTTGACGGGCTGACGGCGCTACTCAGGCGGGATCATCACTCGAGGATGGACGTCACGCCATCGTCGATCGAATGTCCATACGGCGTCGGCCTCGATCAGCTCTGCGACAACCAGGGCGATCGCATCCGGCAGGCTGAGTCCGCGGTGGCGAGCCTTCAGCTCCGCTGCGTCGTCGGCGATGGCAGCGCTCACAGGAACGGTCTCGCAGCCGTTGGCGAAGTCTCGGGCCGCCGCGAGTACCTTGCCGCCAAGGCGAGCGGGGCCGACGAGGATCTCCGCCCTCGTGGTGGCAGCGAGCACGAGCTCGTCCTCGCTTGCACTTGCGAGTGAGCCTGCCGCCGCTGCGTGGTGTGCGTCGTCGACAGCCAGCGCGGCGATTGCGACGCTCGCGTCGAGAACGATCAGGCGCGCCACTGGGCGCGGAGCTCGTCGAGATAGCCGGCGGGGTATGCGGCGCTGTCGAGCTGGCCCACCGCCGCGAGCAGGCGGGCGCGGCGCTGAGCGCGTTCCTGCTGATCTGCGGGTGCGCCGAGCAGCTCGTGGCGGACGGCCGTCCGAATCAGC
>CAZFGJ010000136.1:0-7930 GCA_964518445.1 uncultured Solirubrobacteraceae bacterium | reverse complement strand
TGTTCGCGCTCGCGGTCACGCACCTGGTGCCATTCTCGGAGCTTCACCACAGCACAATTCCGCAGCTCCTGATGGGCAAGGCGGCGCTCGGGACGGTCGGCGAGATTTGGATGCTGGCGCTCACCGTGCTGACGGCCCTGAACACGTTCAACGGCGGGTTCCTGGTCGCCTCGCGGTTCATCTATGCGGCCGCCCGGGAGGGCAATCTCCCGCGGCAGTTCGCGCTGTTGAACATCAACGCCGTCCCGTGGCTTGCGGTCACGACGCTGGCAGGCGTCTCGGCGATCGTGGCGGCCGTCGTGTTCGCGACCGGGGAGTGGCTGCTGCTGGTTGCCGTCGGCGCCGCGATCGAGGCGGGGATCTACGCCCTCGGTTCGCTCTGCCTGCTGATCCTGCGCAGCCGTGAGACCCGCGAGCGGCCCTTCCGCCTGATCGCGGGTCGCCCCCTGGCGGCCTTCGGTGTCGTGTTGTTCAGCATCCTCTTTCTCGCGACGGGCTTCTCCGACCCGCGCAATGCCAACCGCTTCTCGGTCGCCCCGATCGCGGTGATCGCGATCCTCAGCCTGATCTCGGTCGCCTACGTCAGGATCTTCGTCCCGCGCCTGCAGGCAGCCGCGGCCGCCCGCTCCGCCGCAAACCGGCCGCGCCGCCGTCCCGAGCGCCGCCCGGCCCCCGCCCAGGAGGGCGGGGCTTCGGGGTCACCGGCCCCGGAGACAGAGGCAGAGACGCTCCCCTCTGTGGAGATCTGAGCAGGTTCGCCGGAATCGGCCCAGCCGTCCAGAGAGTCGCTCGGGTGCTTACGGGCGAATGCTGATCGTCCGACGAATGGGGCGGCATGCATTCCGCAAAGTCAACCCCCGTGAGCCGCAGGATCTCCCGCGAGCTCCCCAACCCCGCCTGCCAGGTGATCGCAGTGCTCGCCGGGCTGCTGGCGGCGATGCTGCTGATCGCCTGTGTCACCTCGGGGGCCGAGGCTGCGCCGTCACGGGCTCTCTACCGGGCTCAGCGCCTGTGTGCCGCACCTCGTCCCGGGAGTGCCGAGTGCCTGGGCATGAGGTTGATCGCAAAGTCGCTCAGCAAAGAAGAGCTTCGCGCCAGCGCCCGCCGCCAGGCGCGCGAAGTGGCTGCGGGTGTCAAGCCCCACGTCAGCTCGAAGTCGGTGCCCGGCGGACTGACTCCGGCTGCCCTGCACGAAGCCTATGGGCTGCCGAGCGAGACGGCCGCGTCCGCGTCGCAGACGATCGGAATCGTTGATGCCTATGACGACCCGACAGCCGAAGCGGACCTGGCGGTCTACGACAGGGCCTTCGGGCTGCCCGAATGCACGTCGGCCAACGGATGCTTCCGCAAGATCAACCAGTCGGGCAAGGCGAGCCCGAAGCCCCCGCGCAACGGCGAATGGGCGACGGAGATCTCGCTGGACGTGCAGATGGCGCACGCGATCTGTCAGACCTGCAAGATCCTGCTGGTCGAGGCGACGAGCGAGACCTGGGGGAACCTCGGTGCGGCCGTCAACGCGGCCGTCTCCGCGGGTGCGACCGAGGTCAGCAACTCCTACGGCGGAGCCGAGTCGGGGAGCTACTCGGGTCTGAGCACGCCCTACTACGACCATCCCGGCGTCGTGGTGACGGTTTCCTCAGGCGATTGCGGCTACTACAACCAGGGATGTGAAGGGTCCGCTGCGGCCGACTTCCCGGCATCGGCTCCGAATGTCGTGGCGGTCGGGGGAACATCCCTCAGCAAGGGCTCGGGCGGCTGGACGAGCACCGTCTGGAACAACGGCGGGAGCGGTTGCAGCCATGTCTTCACGGCTCGCCTCTGGCAGAGCACCGCGGAAAACTTCTCAGCTTCGGGATGCGGCACGGGAAGGTCCGTCGCCGACATCGCGGCGGTCGGGGACCCCTACACGGGCGTGGACGTCTACGACAGCACCCCCGCGGGAAGCGGGGCGTCGACCGGATGGGGCGTCTGGGGCGGCACATCCGCCGCATCGCCGATCGTCGCCGCCGAGTTCGCTCTCGGTGGTGGCGCCCGCAGTGTCGGCTATCCAAGCGCCACGATCTACTCACACGTCGGCGAATCGGCGTCGCTATACGACGTCGTCTCCGGCACGAACGGCTCGTGCTCCGGCGCGACGGCCTGCAAGGCCGCCGCGGGCTATGACGGCCCGACCGGTGTCGGCAGCCCGCTGGGGACGGGCGCCTTCACGGTCGCCGGGGCGCCCGCCAACCTGTCGGCTCCCAGCATCTCCGGCACGGCCGAAGCCGGGCAGACGCTGACGGCGACGCCCGGCACCTGGAGTGCCAGCCCGACCTCGACCACCTACCAATGGCAGCTCTGCAACGCCTCGGGGGCGCTGTGCTCGGTGATCGCCGGGGCAACGAGCCACACGCTCACGCTTGGGGCCACCACCGTCGGCGCCACGGTCCGGGTCGTCGTCACCGCCGGCAACGCCTCGGGGTCAAGTGCACCGACCGCCTCGCCGGCCAGCACGACGGTCGCCTCCAACCAGCCGGCGATCTCAAGCTTCACGCCGGCATCAGGGATCACGGGGTCCACGGTCCTCATCACCGGGAGTGGGCTCAAAGCGGCCAGTGGGGTCCACTTCGGGGCGCTTGCCGCGACGTTCACGGCGCTCTCGGGAACTCAGATAGAAGCGACCATCCCCAGCGGTGCCGTCGCGGCGACGATAAGTGTCACGACACCCGTCAAAACGGTTGCGAGTGCCGCGAAGTTCACGCCGACCCTGTCGGTCGTCAAGGAGGCACCCAGCCGTGCGGCGGCCGGGACTCTGATCACGATCACCGGAGCGGGCTTCAACGAAAGCTCGGTCGTCAGCTTCAACGGGACGCAGGCCTCAGGGGCAAGCGTCGTGTCCTCAACCACGATCAAGGTCAAGGTCCCCAGCGGGGCGAGCACCGGTCTGATCACGGTGAGCAACACCGCGGCGCCCGTGGGGACAGTGAAAAGCGCCGGAAGCTTCGTAGTCGCCTGAGCGCTCAGGGCCCGGCGCCAACTACGGGGTCAAGCCTCCTCGGCGCACGCTGTCTGGCCTTCCAGAGAACCATCGGGCGACTGCTCGAGGCGACCACGGGGGAGCCACGCGAAGGTGATCAGGAAGGTCACCGCCAGAACGCCGGACATCGCGTAGAAGACCGGCTGGACGGAATGGGCGAAGGCGAGTTGGACGTCATGCAACAGGGCAGGGGACGCGCCCGAGCTGTGGCCGCCGGCGGATCCCGGCCCGAATGACGATGCGGCGCTCTGGGCAGCCGCCCGGGGCACTCCATGGCTTGTCAGGGCGGCCGTGACCTTCGTCTTCGTCTGGCCGATCAGCACCGCACCGAGGATCGCCAGGCCGAGGCTGGCTCCGAAGTTCCTCGCTGTCTGGGTAATCCCGGTCACCTCGCTGTAGCTGGCGCGGGGCGCGCGGCTGACCGCGTCGGTGCTGGCGGGGGTGGTCATCAGCCCGAGCCCGGCGCCGGCCAGCATCAGGTCGACGATCTGCTTGTTCATCGAGAGGTCCGTCAGTTTCCCGGCCAGCAGATAGAAGCCGACGGCGCCCAGCGCTCCCCCGAGCACGACCGCGAGACGGGCCCCCCGCTGGTCGAGGATCCGGCCTCCGACGAGCGAGCCGGTCACAAAGCCAAGGAAGAAATACATGATGTAGAGGCCCGCGTCGCTGGCCGATTCGCCGAGCGAGACCTGGGAGTAGACGCTCGCGAAGAAGAAGAACGGGACGAACACGACGGACATCAGGCCCAGGGCCGCCGTGTCGACAGAGAATCCACGATCGCGAAATATCTCCAGCCGGAGAAGGGGGTGCAGGGCTCTGAGCTCCCAGCCGACGAAGACGGCCATCAGGACGAACCCGACAAAGATGCAGCCCCAGGTTGCGGCGCTGCCCCATCCCCAGACGCCGGACTGTTGCAGCCCGAGGACGATCAGGCCCATCGAAGAGGTGATCAGCACCGTTCCACGCCAGTCGATCGGCGCGGGGTGGCGCTCCTCGTCGAGTTTCTATCGCCAGATCAACACCAGCGCGACCACCGACACGGGGATGTTGATCCAGAAGATCGCCCGCCAGGTCCACTGGGTGAGGTAGCCACCGGCGATCGGGCCGATCGCCGTGAGGCCGCCGGCGATCCCGAAGAAGATCGACATCGCCCGGCCGCGCTCGCGGAGCGGGAAGGAGGCGACCACGATGCCGACCGCGGCGGGGAACAGGAGTGCGGCGGTCGCCCCCTGGAGGATCCGGAAGGTCACGATCCAGGCCTCCGCGATCGAGCCCGTCGGCGTGGCGCCGCAGAGCGCCGAGGTGAGCGCGAAGCCGCTCACGCCGATCACGAGGACCCTCCTGCGCCCGGCGATGTCGGCGAGCCGGCCGCCGAACGCGAACAGGGCGGAGAGGGCCAGCAGGTAGCCGTTGATCACCCACTGCGACCCGGTGGGGGAGAGCGAGAGGTTCTTCTGGATGCTGGGGATCGCGATCGCCACGATCGTCTGATCGATGAACGTCATCGCCACCGCGAAGACCATCGCGGCCAGGACGAGGTTCTTGTTCGCGGGGGTGTCGGGAGCGCTCACGGGGAGGGATCCTGGAGGTGAGTGCGCAAAGATAGCCTCTCGAAACGACGCTCCAAAAGCGCTCCATGCCGCGGGACTGCCGGATGGGGGCGGGCGTCCTGGGAGACTGCGCCTATCTTGAGCGGGATGCGATCGATCCGAGGAAGCGCTGCGCCGGGCATGCTCGCGTTGGCGCTTGCGCTCGCCGGCTGTGGAGGAGGCGCGACGGCTCCTCGGAGCACTCGGACCGATCCGCCGAAGACCGCCACGACGACAGCCCTGAAGCCACCGGCGCAGCTCCACAGCGTCGTCGCGAAGATCGATGTGAGCTCGGACAAAATCATCGCCGAAGGAAAGCTTCACATCGCTTCAGGGGCTCCTTCGGACGCGGAAATAAGACGCGAGATCAAGGCCGCCAAGAAGGCCGGGATCATCCTTCCCTCCGGGGAATCGGCGGCGTCCTTCGAAGCCGGCTCGAGATACACCTCGACCGCCCAGATCGAGACGCCCGTGACAAACTGGAACCCGCGCTCAAAGCCGATCGCGTCCTGGATCGTCCCGATCCTCGAATGGGCCTCCACCCATGGTTGGGGCGGAACGGTGACCAGCGGCTATCGCACCTATTACGAACAGGTGCAGCTGAACGCCGCGGGGGCCTTCAGCGCTCCAGCCGGGCTGAGCAACCACGAGACGAGCGCATATCCCGGTGGGGCGGTCGATGTGACCGCTCCAGGGCAGCTGATCGAAGTGCTGCGCCGCTACCCCGGGCGGCTGAAGCTCGTAGGCGGCGTGCTCGGCCCGGTGGATCCCGAGCACTTCTCAGCCACCGGCGACTAGCGGGCGCCCAGCCGGCGCCGAGGGCGTGAGTCCCCGCCCGGCCGTCCAACGCCGGGCGGGGGCTCACAGGCAGCTCAGCTCGAGGGGGTGTCCTGGCCGTTGGCCAGCAGGGCGCCCCAGAACCCGAAGCCGTCCTTGAGGTGGTTTCCGGTCACCTGGCCCGCCTTCGTGTCGGCGGCGTAGTAGTAGAGCGGCAGACCGTTGTATGTCAGCTGCGTGGTGCCGTCCTTGCGTTTGACCACGCCGATCAGAGCAGCCTTGGCCTGCCCCGAGGTGGACGGGGTCGAGGTCACGATCACCGGCGGCCAGACGTTTGCGCAGGGCCCGTAACAGGTGCTCGACTTGGCGTGAGCGCTCGTCGTGGCCTTGTCGGGCTTGAACCAGTAGAGCGTCCGGTTGCCGGTCCCGGTGATGAGGACACCGTCCTGGGTCTTCAGGGTGCCGATCGAGGTGGTGGTGACGCCCGACGCGGGTGTCGTCGTGGCGGCGTTCGCGGTCGTCGCTGCAGCTGCGGTAGTGGCGGCAGCCGTCGTGGCCTTGGACTTGGCTGAGGTCGTGGCGCTCGAGCTGCTGCCGCATGCCGCAACCAGCATCACCGCGGCGAGCATCGCCGCTGTCGTACTCGTCCAGCGAATTGCATGGTGCATTGATGGTGCTCCTGACTCAGGCCGTTTGGCCGGGTGGGGGTCCTTACAGGGACCCACTCCAACGGGGAGCACTAACGCCTTCCTATGGGGTGTGTGAGACCGCTCCTATGAGGATTCAGGAGGCCGCGTAGGCCGCCCCGACGGCTCAGTCGTCCTCAGCGGGCGCCGAGGCGCGGACCATCCAGAGCTGCTCCTCGATCGCACGGGTGACTTCGATCAGGACATCTTCGCTGGCGGGGTCGAGCTCGCTGATGCGCTTCGCCCGCTCCCGCGTGCGCTCGGCCACCTCGGCCAGGCGGCTCGAGAGCAGCCGGACGAGCTCGACGTCGACGATTGCTCCCCGCTCGACGCCCTCGAGGGCGCTGCCGGCGGCGATCGTCGCGGCCTGGCCGTCGGGCCATGCTCCGATCGCAACAGCGCGCTCGGCGACGGTGTCCGCCAGTTCGCGCCAGGAGTCGACAAGCTCGTCCAGGTAGAGGTGGAGCTCGCGGAACTGCGGTCCGACGATGCTCCAGTGAAGCTGCTTTCCGAGCAGCGAGAGGTCAACGAGCTCGACGAGCTCCTCCTGCAGCTGGTTGCCGACCTCGGCGCGCTCATGTGAGCCGAGGCTTGGGAGATGGGCCTGATCGCGGACTGTGGGCATTGGTGCCTCCTTGGGTCGCGTTGCGGCCGGGAGCCCAAACGGGCTCGACCATGACTGGTGTCTCCAGCCTAGCCCGCTCCTCCGGCCAGGGGTGTGAGAGCTCGCGTGACGATCAAGCACTAGAGCCGGGTGACCGATGCAACGGCATGGCAGACGGTGACTACTTACCCGCGAAGGCCGGCCCGGTACCCGATCGCCTGACCATCTGGCCGGTGGACGACGGCCGGTACGGGCTCGACGCTTCGTTCCAGGGCGAGACGGGATACGAACGCGCACAGGTGCATCAGCGTGAGCTCGAGCGAGCCTCGGTGCCGCACACTTTCCGTCAGGAGCTCGACGGCGCCTGGACTCTCCGCTTCGGGCCGCTTCCCGCCGCCAGCATCGCTCAGGCGTTGTCGGCGTTCGTCTACTGACCGGCGTCCCCCGGGCGTTCGAGGTTGGGGGGATTTATACGTAGTGAGCGCGCGGCTCACGCCCGATGGGCTCGAGGGCCGGGGGATCTAGCGTCTCTGCAATGGCGTCCGCGCTCGAACAGGCGGCAGTCGCAGCTCAGTCCGAGCCGGCCGAGCAGGTCGAGCCGACCGAGCTCCTCGACCTGCTGATGCGCGATCTGCGCAGCTCTCCGGAGGGGCTCTCCTCCGCAGAGGCGGCCCGCAGGCTGCTGCAGCACGGGCCCAACGAGTTGCGCCGCCGCGGGGGGATCAGGTGGCCTCGCGAGCTGGGACGGCAGCTGACGCACCCGCTGGCGCTGCTGCTTTGGCTGGCGGCGAGCATGTCGTTCGCCGTGGGAAATCGCGGTGTGGCGATCGCTGTCCTGCTGGTGATCGCCCTCAACGCCGTTTTCGCTCTGATGCAGGAGCTGCAGGCCGAGCGCGCCGTCGAGGCGCTGGCCGAGTTCCTGCCCCTCAGGGTGAATGTCCTTCGGGACTGTGCAGCTCAGGAAATCGTAGCGGCGGAGATCGTCCCGGGTGATGTCGTTCTGGTTACCGAGGGCGACCGGATAGCGGCGGACATGCGAATCGTCGACGGTGCGATCGAGGTCGATCTCTCGACACTCAACGGCGAGTCCGCCCCGGTGCTTCGCTCGGCGGAGCTGGATGACCCGGATGTCCCGCGCATCCGAGCCAGGGACCTGATCTTCAGCGGCACGAGTGCCACCGCCGGTCAGGCACGGGGTGTCGTGTTCGCCACAGGGATGAACACCGAGCTCGGCAGGATCGCGGCGCTCTCTGAGCGC
>CAZFGJ010000135.1:0-8106 GCA_964518445.1 uncultured Solirubrobacteraceae bacterium | reverse complement strand
CTGCAAGCCGGGACGCCTGACCGATGAGGAGTTCGAGCAGATCAAGGGCCACAGCCTGGCCGGCGCCGAACTGGTCTCACGGGTCGAGGGACTGGGCATGGTCGTGCCCTGGATCCGTCACTCGCACGAGAGCTTCGACGGCTCGGGCTACCCCGACGGCCTGGGCGGAGAGGCGATCCCGCAGGCCTCGCGGATCATGCTGGTGGCAGACGCCTTCGATGCGATCACGAGCTCTCGCCCCTACCGGCAGGCGCTCTCGATCGAGCATGCCTGCGAGGAGCTGCGCGAAGGCTCCGGGACTCAGTTCGACCCGGTCTGCGTCGATGCGCTGCTCGAGCTGCTCGAGCATCAGAGCGAGTCGCAGATCCAATCCGCGACCTCTGAGACGCTCGGCTCGCGCTAGACGGCTGCGGTGCTGTCCCTGCGAGAGCGGGGCGAGCGCCCCGCCAGCACGGCGCCCCAATCGGATGTCGCCTCGGTCGAGGCGGGCTCCGTCGTGGCGAAGAACTCGAGCAGCGCGCCGGCCAGCCCCGCGGGGTCTTCGAGATTGGGGAAGTGGGCGGCGGCCGGGAGGGTGGCCATGCGGCTGCCCGGTATCGCCCGCGCGGCCATGCTCTAGCGGGATCGTGTGGTCGCGCTCTCCCCAGACGATCAGCGTCGGGAGCATCTCCAGCAGGTAGAGCCTGTCCGTGGCGCTCACCCGTTGGCCGCGAGCGTCGATGACCGCGCGCAGCGTCTGCAGGAAGGCCTCGCGAGCATCCGCGTTCTCGAGCGGTCTGAGCGCCCTCGCGACGGCCTGCAGGTAGGCGCCGCCACTCATGCCGCGCCGGCGCATGCGGGCACCGGCCTCCCAGATCCCGCCGAGCAGCCGCGGGTGGATGGTCGCGGCGAGCAGATTCGACATGCCAGGCAGAGCAGCCGTCCGCAGAATCGGCGAGACCTCACGTCCGAGGCCGCCGCTCGAAACCAGCACGAGCCGCTCGACGCGCTGAGGGAACTGGTAGAAGAACTGCATGGCCACCCCGCCGCCCAGGGAGTGCCCCACGATGTTGGCCCGCTCGATCCCGATTGCCGCGAGCAGGTCGCGGATGCTGGCGGCATGGGCGCCCAGCGAGTAGTCCCCCCGAGGTGCCGCCGAGTCGCCGTGGCCGATCAGGTCGGGTGCGACGACCGTGTACCGGCCGGCGAGCCGCTCGGCGACGGCCTGCCAGTGTCGCGAGGAGTTGAGCATGCCGTGGATCAGGACCACGGGAGGGCCGCTGCCGGTGATGCGGTAGATCACCCTGCGTCCGTGAAGGTGGATCTCCCACTCCTCGAACTCCGCCACGCGGTCTGACGCTAGCAAAGCGAGATACTGCCCCGGCGATGCTCCGGCTCGTCACGATTCCGATCAGCCACTACTGCGAGAAGGCCCGCTGGGCGCTGCAGCGGGCGGGACTGGAATATCGCGAGGAGCCTCACATCCAGGGCCTGCACCAGATCTATGCGAGGCGTGCGGGCGGAACGGGCACGGTGCCCGTGCTCGTGACCCCCGAGGGGGCGATCGGCGAGTCGGAGCAGATCCTCGAGTACTGCGACCGCGGGCTTCCCGATTCCCGCAGGCTGCTCCCCGCGGATCCGCGGCTGCGGCGCGAGGCGCTGGCGCTGGCACGGCGCTTTGATGCCGGCCTGGGGCCCGCAGGGCGGCGGTTGATCTACGTGCGGATGTTCGCTCAGCCGGAGCTGCTGCTGAGGTACAACAATCAGGGAGTCCCTCACTGGGAGGATCGCCTGCTCCGTCACGGCCTCCCGTTGGCCAGGCTCCTCATCGGCCGGTTGCTGGGGATCAAGCCGGGGGTCGAGGTGGCCGACGAGGAGCTCGTCTGGCGCGAGCTGGACTTCGTCGCGGGGTTGCTGGACGACGGGCGCCCACATCTTCTGGGGGAGCGCTTCACGGCCGCCGACCTCACCTTCGCCGCGCTGGCCGCGCCCGTCGTGATGCCACGCGTCTACGGTTGCCCGCTGCCTTCGCTCGACGAGCTCGACGCTCCGACCGCGGCGATCCTCCGGCGCGGCAGGGAACACCCGGCCGGCGCCTATGCGCTGCGTCTCAGCGAACACCGGACGTAGCAGTCCCGGCTCCCATCTTGGCCGTTTCGGCCAGTTGCCCGTGTCTGGCACCCGCAATAGACTCGCGACGGATGGTGACCGGTGGCGGTACGACGACTGATGTCCCAGACGGGCATCCCTCGCCGCCCGAGGACGACGGGACGGCCACCGCGGTGCGGCTCCAGGGGATCCGCAAGAGCTACGGCGACGTGGTGGCGATCGAGAACCTCTCGCTCGAGGTGCGCTCTGGGGAGTTCTTCACGATGCTCGGGCCGTCGGGGTCCGGGAAGACGACAACGCTGCGGGTGATCGCCGGCTTCGAGACGGCAGACGCCGGGCACGTGGAGCTTCACGGCCTCGACGTGACCACCAGCCCGCCCTATGACCGTGCCGTCAACACGGTCTTCCAGGACTACGCGCTGTTCCCCCACATGAGTGTCTTGGACAATGTGGCCTACGGACTTCGGGTCAAGGGGGTCGGAAAGCGCGAGCGGGGAGAGCGCGCGGCGCAGGCGCTCGACATGGTGCGCTTGCCCGGTGTTGCCGAGCGCCGCCCGATCCAGCTCTCGGGCGGCCAGCGCCAGCGGGTGGCATTGGCCAGGGCGATCGTCAACCGGCCCCGGGTCCTGCTCCTTGATGAGCCGCTCGGCGCGCTGGACCTCAAGCTCCGCGAGGAGATGCAGCTCGAGCTCAAGTCGATCCAACGGGAGCTGAGCCAGCAGATCACCTTCATCTACGTGACCCACGACCAGGACGAGGCGCTGACGATGAGCGACCGGATCGCGGTCTTCTCGCACGGCAGGATCGAGCAGATCGGGACTCCCGGCGAGATCTACGAGCGGCCGGTCAACGAGTTCGTCGCCGCGTTCGTCGGCACCTCCAACATCATCGAGCGGGGCGGCCGCCGCTACCTCGTGCGCCCCGAGAAGATGCGCCTGCTGGCTCCGGGCGAGGAGAGTCCCGGAGCCGTCGCCGGAGTCATTCGGGAGGTCGCCTATCTGGGCTCGGTCACGCGATACATGGTCGAGTCCGAGGCAGGCGACTCGCTCGTCGTCTTGAAACAGAACTTCGATCAGTCAGCCGCTGGGGCGCTCGCGGAACGGGGGCGTCCCGTCCGTGTCGCCTGGCAGGAGGCGGATGCGTCGGTGCTCGGCACAAACCAACAGGAGGAAGTGAACCGATGAGGCTTGCGAGAATCGATTGGGCCCTGGGGGCGGTACTGGTGGTGATGGCCGTCGGCGTGAGCGCCTGCGGCAGCTCCTCGAGCAGTACGGCGTCCTCGAATCTGCCGACCAGCATCGGCGCCGGCGAGGGACAGCTGAACCTGGTGGCCTGGGAAGGCTATGCCCAGCCCGAATGGGTGAAGCCCTTCGAAAAGTCGACAGGCTGCGTCGTGCATGCCAAGTACGCCGGCTCCTCTGACGAAATGGTCACCCTGATGCGTCAGGGCGGAGGCAGCCAGTACGACATGGTCTCGGCCTCCGGCGACGCGAGCCTCCGGCTGATCCGCGGTGGCGACGTGGCCGAGATGAACGTCAACCTCGTCCCTGAATGGAAGAACTTCATTCCCCAGCTGCAGTCGCCGCCGCACAACACGGTCGACGGCAAGCACTACGGCATCTCGCTGCAGTGGGGCCCGAACATCCTGCTCTACAACTCGAAGACCGTCAGCCCGGCACCGACGAGCTGGTCCTCGATCTACGGCCCGCAGTACAAAGGCCAGATCACGATCCCCAACAACCCCATCCAGATCGCGGATGTGGCGCTCTACCTCTCAAAGACCCAACCGAATCTAGGGATCACCGACCCCTATGAGCTCACCGAAGCACAGCTCAACGCGGCCGGGAAGCTGCTCAAAGAACAGAAGCCGCTGATCAAGAAGTACTGGGCTCTCGCCTCGGATCAGATCGAACTGTTCAAGAGCGGGGACTCGTCGATCGGAGCGGCCTGGCCCTACCAGCAGAGCACGCTGGAGGCCGACAAGGTCCCGGTCAAGAGCCTCATTCCCAAGGAGGGTGCGACCGGGTGGGCGGACACGTGGATGCTCTCGGCTCACGCCAAGCACCCCAACTGCGCCTACAAGTGGGTGAACTGGGTCTCAAAGCCCCAGGTCCAGGCACAGCAGGCGATCTCCTACGGTGAGACGCCGGCAAACACCAAGGCCTGCGCCTACATGGAAGAAATCCAGAAGGGCTCCTGCGCCACGTACCACGCGAACGCGCCGGCGGCCTACTTCGACTCGATCAAGTTCTGGAAGACCCCCGTGCCCGAGTGCGGGAACGGCCAGACCAACTGCATGGACTACAGCGCCTGGCAGCAGAAGTGGACAGAAGCAACCGGATAGCTGAAGGCAGGCGGTGAGCGTGGCGTCGAGCCACGCCGCCGCACCGACGGTCCGCAACCGCGTCTCGGCGAGCCTGTTTCGCCGGCCGTGGCTGCGGGCCGTCCTGCTGCTCTCTGCCCCTGGGGCGTGGTTCGTGCTGATCTATCTGGCGGCGCTGGTGCTGCTGTTCATCTCGGCGCTCTGGACGGTCGACTCGTTCACGGGCAAGCTGGTCCACACCTGGACGCTCCAGAACTTCGAAACCCTCGTCAAAGTCCCGGCCTACCGCACGATCGCGCTGCGGACGATCGGGATCGCCGCGGCGGTCACATTGACCGATGCCATCCTGGCGGTGCCGTTCGCCTTCTTCGCCGTGCGGCTCGCGCCCAGGCGCCTGCAGAGCGTTCTGTTCGTGGCGGTGCTTCTCCCGCTCTGGTCGAGCTACCTGGTCAGGGTCTACGTATGGCGGCTGATACTCGCCAAGGACGGCGTCCTCAACTGGACGCTTGAGCAGATCGGCCTCGGCCCGTCGAATCTGGGCTACACCAACTGGGCCGTTTGGATCGTCTTCAGCTACATCTGGCTGCCCTTCATGATCCTGCCGATCTGGTCGGCCTTCGAACGGCTTCCGGACTCCTACATCGAGGCTTCGGCGGACCTGGGCGCGCGCAGCTGGCGGACCTTCCGCTCGGTTGTCTTCCCGCAGATCCTGCCGGGGATCGCGGCCGGCTCGATCTTCACGTTCGCGCTGACCCTGGGCGACTTCATCACGCCCTCCCTTGTCGGCGGGACAGGCTCCACCTTCATCGGCAATGTGGTCTACGCGAACGTGGGTGTCGCCAACAACATCCCGTTCGCGGCCGCGTTCGCGACTGTGCCCCTGGTGATCATGGGCTTCTATCTGCTGCTGGCACGGCGGCTCGGAGCCTTCGAGGCGCTGTGATCGGCACGGGTCGCCTCGGACGCATCGGCTTCGCCGTCTGGACGGCGCTGATACTGCTGTTCCTGTTCGTGCCGATCGTGATCATCATCCTCTACGCGTTCAATCCCTCGAATGTGCAGAGCTGGCCGCTGGAAGGCCTGTCGACGAAGTGGTTCTCCTCGACATGGCACAACGAAGAAATGCGCCATGCGCTGTGGTTGTCGCTCAGGGCCGGCTTCTTCTCCACCGGGATCGCGCTGCTCCTCGGCTCGATGGCCGCCTTCGCGGTCCACCGCTTCCGCTTCTTCGGGCGTGAAGCCATCTCGTTCGTTTTCGTCCTGCCGATCGCTCTGCCGGGGATCATCACCGGAATGGCCCTCAACTCGGCCATCACCTTCGCCGGAGTCGAATTCTCACTCATGACGATCATCGTCGGCCATGCGACCTTCTGCATCGTGGTCGTCTACAACAACGTTCTGGCGCGCCTGCGACGGACGCCGACGTCGCTGATCGAGGCGTCGATGGATCTCGGCGCCGACGGCTGGCAGACGTTCCGCCTCGTCACCCTTCCGGTGATCGCGACGGCACTGGTCGCCGGGGGACTGCTCGCCTTCGCCCTGTCCTTTGATGAGATCGTCGTGACGATCTTCACGGCGGGCGTTCAGAACACGCTTCCGATCTGGATCTTCGGCAACATCCGCCTCGGCCAGCAGCTCCCGCAGGTCAACGTGGTGGTGCTGTTCGTGATCGTCCTGAGCATCATCCCGGTCGCTCTGGCCCAGCGCCTGACGCGTGACACGGGCATGCTCCGCCGCCCGGCTGGGGCCCGGGAGGACGCCGCATGAGCGATACCGTCGGGAGCCTGGACCAGCGCCGAACCCCGTATCTGGACGCACTCAACGACTACGCCGACCGGATCCCGGCCCGTCTTCACGTGCCCGGGCACAAGGGCGGCCCCGGCGCCGACCCGGGCCTGATGGGAGCAATCGGCGAGCGGGCCCTGGCGATGGACATCCCGGCGCTCACCTATGGGATCGACGTGGGGGTGGACCCGACTCCCTTCGAAGAAGCTCAGGCGCTTGCCGCCGAGGCCTGGGGGGCCGCGCGCGCCTGGTTTCTGATCAACGGCGCCTCGCAGGGGAACCTCTCGGCCGGCCTCGCCCTGGCCCACAAGGGCCGTGAGCTGGTCGTCCAGCGCAACGCCCACTCGAGCACCATCGACGCGCTGGTGATGTCGGGCATGCGCCCGACCTTCGTCGCGCCCGAGGTCGACCCGGAGCTGGGCATCGCACACTGCCTGACCCCCGAGGCGCTCGACCGGGCGCTCGAGGAAACGCCCGCGGCGGTCGGGGCGCTTGTGATCTCCCCGACCTACTTCGGCGCATGCGCCGACGTGCGCTCGCTCGCCGACGTGGCGCATGCGCGCGGGGTGGCCCTCGTCGTCGACGAGGCCTGGGGAGCCCACCTGGCCTTCCACGAGGACCTGCCCGAGCACGCGCTCGCGGCGGGCGCCGACCTGGTCATCTCGAGCACCCACAAGATCGTTGGGAGCCTGACGCAGTCGGCGATGCTCCACCTGGGCCACGACAGCCGGATCGGCGCCGACGTGGTCGACCGCGCGGTGACGCTGACCGAGTCGACCAGTCCCAACGCGATGCTCTACGGCTCGCTGGACGCAGCCCGTCGCCAGGCCGCCGTGCATGGCCAGGAACTGCTCGAGCACACGATGGCCGCGCTGGGCGAGGCGCGGGGGCAGATCAAGGCGATCGACGGACTGGACGTGCTCGACGAGCGGATGGTCGGACGGGCCGGCGTCCACGGCTATGACCCCCTGCGCCTGGCCGTGGATGTCCGCGGCATCGCCGCCAGCGGCTACGAGCTCGCGGCGCTCCTGCGCGAGATCGACGACATCAACCTCGAGCTCTACGGCCAGCATGTGATCGTCGCCGTCTTCGGCATGGGCGAGCGCCGGCTGCCCGAGGCGAAACGCTTTGTCGGGGCTCTGCGCGAGGCCGCCGGGAGGGTCGGCCCCGACCCCGGTGGAGAGCAGGCCTCCTTTGCCGCCGCACCACCCTGGGGCGAGCTCGCGATGACGCCCCGCGAGGCATACCTGGGCGCGCAGGAGATCGTGCCCGCCGCGCAGGCCGTCGGCAGGATCGCCGCCGAGTCGCTGGCGACCTACCCGCCGGGGATCCCCAACGTGCTGCCCGGGGAGCGCCTGACAGCCGAGACGCTCGCCTACATCCAGGGGACGCTCGAGCTCGGCGGCAGCGTCCGCGGAGCCAGCGACCGCCTGCTGCGGACGGTCCGCGTCGTGGCCGAGACGGGCTAGCTCCCGCCGAGGCCGGCGACGTCTCGCAGCCAGCGCGAGAACAGGCCGCGGGCCAGGGGCACCGACTGAGCCTCGATCTGCTGGACCTCGGCGAGCATCTGCTGCGGAGTGCCGGCCCCGCCCAGGAGCTCCAGTTCCTCGACATAGGCGGGGATCTCCATCCACTCCCGGGCGAGCTCCGAGTCGACCTCCAGATGGAACTGGAGCGCATAGGCGCGGCCGATCGCAAATGCCTGCTGCTCATAGAGATCCGACTCGGCGAGCCGAACGGCGCCGGCGGGAAGCTCGTAGGTGTCACCGTGCCATTGCAACGTCTGAAACTCACCGGGAGCGCCGGCGAACACCGGATCGGTCGCCGCGGCGTCGCAGAGGCGGACGGGCATCACGCCGAGCTCCGGACGCGGGCCCTTCGTGACGCGGGCACCGAGGCTGGCAGCAAGC
>CAZFGJ010000134.1:0-8154 GCA_964518445.1 uncultured Solirubrobacteraceae bacterium | reverse complement strand
CGTCGTTGAGCAGGTAGCGCGTCGGGAAGTTGTCGAGCCCGTCGACGATCACGTCCCAGCCCTCGATGATCTCCATGATGTTCGAGGCGTCGATCCGCGTCTCGTACTTGACGACGTTCACGTCGGGGTTCAGCGCGTGGATCGACTCCTCGGCCGAGTCGACCTTGGGAATGCCGACCCGCTGGGTCGAGTGGATCACCTGGCGCTGAAGGTTCGACAGGTCGACCACGTCGTCATCGACGATCCCCAGCGTTCCCACCCCGGCGGCCGCCAGGTAGAGGGCCGTCGGCGAGCCCAGCCCACCGGCGCCCAGCAGGAGGACCTTGGCGTCCAGAAGCTTCTGCTGGCCCTCGGTGCCGATCTCGGGGATCAGCAGGTGCCGGGAGTAGCGGTCGCGCTGCTCAGCCGTCAGCGAGCGGGGCACATCGACCTCGTAGCCGCGGTCCTTCCACAGCGTGATCCCGCCGGTCATCGAGCGGACGTGCTCGTAGCCCATCTCCTGCACGAGCGTCCTGGTCCCGTAGGCCGAGCGGTTTCCCGATGCGCAGTAGAGGATGATCTGGGTCGCCCGGTCGGGGACGACTCCCTCGATCCTCGTCTCCAGATAGCTGCGGGGGACATGTTTCGCTCCCGGCAGGTGCCCGGCGGCGAACTCCTCCGTCTCGCGTACGTCGATGATCGCCACGCCCTCGTCGATCAACTCCTTGACCTCGGACGGGTCGACCTCCTCGATCTGGCTCTTGACTTGGCGAAGCAGCTCTGGACCGGACGGACTCATCTGGAAACTCCTAAACCACGGTCGGGATTCATAGACTTCAAAAAGTATAGCGACTGAATTGGGCCTTCCGGGGGCGCATGCAGGCGGGACATCCCTCCCCTAGGCTGGCCTCGATGGATCACCGTCCCAGACTGCTCATACCCGCGATCTCGGGGCTGCTCCTGCTGGCCGCCGTGATCTTCGCGATCCTGGCCGGTTCGAGCGGGAACAGCTCCGGCGGAAGCCGGAGCCCTGGCACCGCCGCGGGCAGCGGCTTCGACGGCGCGGCGCTCCCTGGGGGCGTCGCAGCACCCCCGTTCACGCTGACCGATCCATCCGGCCACAGGGTCAGCCTCCGATCGCTTCGAGGCCGGCCCGTCCTGATCGCCTTTCCCTACACGCACTGCCGGAACAGCTGCATCCTCATCGCCCAGCAGATCCGCGGGGCCCTGGATGAACTCTCCTCGCCACCGGCGGTACTGCTGGTCAGCGCCGACCCCGCCGGGGACACGCCGGCGCGAATCCGCAGCTTCCTCGGCCGCGTCTCACTGGCGGGGCGGGCCAGCTATCTCACCGGGACGGCATCCCAGCTCGAGAGGGTCTGGCGCGCCTACCGCGTCACCCCCTCATCTGCAGGTTCTGCGGCCTATGGGAAGTACGCCACCGTGCTGCTGATCGACTCCGCCGGACAGGAGCGGGTCCTCTACGGGCCCGAACAGCTGACGCCCGAAGCCCTCTCCCATGACATCCGGAAGCTTCAGAGCGGCTGATACCCTAGCTGCCAGGTAGGAAATCAAGATGATGTTCTCAACCAAGGCCGAGTACGGCGTACGCGTGATGGTCGAGCTTGCTCGGCGCGCTGGCGAGGATCCGATCCCGCTCGCTGAGATCGCCGCCCACGACGGCCTGCCGCTCGCGTATCTCGAGCACCTGGTGGCACGCCTGCGCAAGGCCGGACTCGTCGATTCCCGTCGCGGCTCGCGCGGCGGCTACATGCTCGCGCGCCCCGCCGGCGAGATCACGATGGCGGAGGTGGTGAAGGCGCTGGAGGGCTCGATCGCGCCGATCGAGTGCATCTCCGAGGCAGCCGACGGCTCGATCGTGTGCTCGCGCGAGTCCAATCCGGACCACGTGTGCCCCACGAAGCTGCTGTGGACGCGCGTGCGGATGTCGATTGTGAACACCCTGCGCGAGACCACGCTCGCGGACCTGCTCGCACCGACGATGCCCGGCGCGGCGCTCGTACCCCCCTTGCAAATCGAACCACTCACAACCGGAGCCTGAACACAGAACATGGCCGACCTAGAGATCAAAGACCTGCACGTGCGCACCGAGGACCGCGAGATCCTGCGCGGAGTGGACCTGGAGATCAACCGCGGCGAGATCCACGCGCTGATGGGCCCGAACGGCTCGGGCAAGTCGACGCTCGCGAACACCCTGCTCGGCCACCCCTCCTACGAGATCACCGCCGGCTCGATCGCGTTCAAGGGCGAGGACATCACCGAGGCGGCGCCGCACGAGCGCGCCAAGGCGGGCCTGTTCCTCGCGTTCCAGTACCCCGTGTCGATCCCGGGCGTGTCGGTGGCGAACTTCCTGCGCATGGCGATCAACGCCAAGCGCGAGACGCCGATCCAGGTGAAGGAGTTCCGCACGCAACTGCAGCACGCGATCGACCTGCTCGACGTGGACCGCGCGTTCACCTCGCGCCACCTCAACGACGGCTTCTCCGGCGGCGAGAAGAAGCGCGCCGAGATCCTCCAGATGGCGATGCTGGCTCCTGACGTGGCGATCCTCGACGAGACCGACTCTGGACTCGACATCGACGCTCTGCGAACGGTCGCGGAGGGCGTTCAGCGCCTGCACGACGAGCAGGGCCTGGGCGCCCTGATCATCACCCACTACCAGCGGATCCTGCACTACGTGAAGCCCGAGTTCGTCCACATCCTGATGGATGGCCGGATCGTCCTCGAGGGCGGCGTCGAGCTGGTCGAGCGCCTCGAGCGGGAAGGCTACGACCAGATTCGCCAGGAATTCGGCGGCGTGGGAGAGCTGGCCGTATGAGCGCCGCCCCGAACGGCGCCGCACCGATCAGCGAAAAGGCCGGCCGACACCGTGCAGCGACCCTCTACGAGGCGCTGGCGGGCGCCGGCGCGGGCGATGGCTCGCGCTCCCTCTCCGAGCTTCGCGAAACCGCGCTGAAGGCCTTCGAGGCATCCGAGCTGCCCGTCTGGCGCCGCTCGGGCTTCTGGACCACCAGCCTCGAGAGCCTGGACTTCGATGCGCTGGAGAACAGCGTCCAGGAGAGCGCCGTTCCCGAGGTGGTCACGAGGACCATCCCCGACCGCCCGCGCGCCGGGCGGATCGTTCAGAGCGCCGGATCTGTCGTCCAGGTCGAGCTCGACCCGGCCCTGGCCGAGAAGGGCGTCATTCTCTGCTCGCTGGAGCAGGCATTCGCCGAGCATTCGGGCCTCGTATCAGCCTGGTACTCGAAGCGCCTCTTGATCGACCGGCACAAGCTCGAGGCCGCCAACGCCGCCTTCTGGACGGGCGGGATCTTCCTGCATGTTCCCCAGGGGATCGTGATCGAGGACCCCTTCGAGCTGATCTACGCGATCGACCGCTCCGGGATCGCCCAGTACGGCCGGACGCTCGTCGTGGGAGCCCCCAACAGCGACTTCAAGGTCCACGAGTACGACCTGGCAGAGGACTTCGACGGCCAGGCCCTGCACGCCGGAGCCTTCGAGCTCTACCTCCAGGACGGGGCCCGCTGCCGGCTGGCCCAGGTCCAGGACTGGGGCCAGGGCGAGGTCTATGACGTCTCCACACGGTTCGTGGGAATCGGCCGCGACGCCTACTGCCACTGGCTGCCGGCCCTCGTTGGCGGGCACCTGATCCGCCAGCACCTCGAGCTTGCGGTCTCTGAGCCCGGCGGCGACATGGCCTTCCGGGGGATCTTCTTCGCCGAGGGCCAGGAGCACCTGGACGTGTTCGCGGCGGACCTCCACGAGACCGGCCCCTCGGGCGGCGACGTGCACTGGCGAGGCGCCGCCACGGGCGAGAGCCGGGCCAGCTTCGAGGGCCTGATCCAGATCGACCCGGGCGCCCAGCAGACCCACACCTACCTGCAGATCCACTCGATGATGCTCTCCCCCAAAGCCCGGATCGACGCGATCCCCTCGGTCCTCGTGTCATCAGACGACGTCTCGGCCTCGCACGGCGGAACGGTCGGCGAGCTCGACGAGGCGGTCATCTTCTACATGCAGACCCGCGGCCTGGATCGCGCGAGTGCCGTCAGGGTGATCGTCGAGGGCTTCTTCGAGCCGCTGATCTCAGAGCTGCAGGACGAGACTCTGGAAGAGGTCGTCCGCGAGCGGATCACCCGCAAACTGGCATCGGCGCGCGAGGACATCGAAGCCTATGCCACCAGTCGCTGAGCGCACCCTGGATGTAAGGGCCGATTTCCCGATCCTGGCCCGCGAACCCGGGCAGGATCCGCTGATCTACCTGGACTCGGGGGCGACCTCGCAGAAGCCCGGGCTGGTCATCGAGGCCCAGGCGGATCACCTGCGCCGCCACAACGCCAACGTGCACAGGGGCGTCTATCCGCTGGCCCAGGAGGCCGACGCGGCCTTCGAGGGCGCCCGCCGGCGGATCGCCGACTTCACGGGGGCCGAGCAGCGCGGCACGATCTTCACCAAGAACGCGACCGAGGCGATCAACCTCGTCGCCTATGCCTGGGGACGGGCCAACATCGGCCCCGGCGACGCCGTCCTGATCACCCAGATGGAGCACCACGCCAACATCGTTCCCTGGCAGATCCTCTGCGCCGAGCGGGGTGCCGAGCTCCGCTACCTGGAGCTGGACGAGCGGGGCGAACTCTCGCTCGAGGCACTCGAGCAGGAGCTTGCCCGTGGAGACGTCCGGCTGGTCGCCTTCGCCCACGTCTCGAACGTGCTGGGGACGATCAACCCGGTGGCAGAGATGACCGCCCGGGTGCGTGAGGCAGGTGCCATCTCGCTCATCGACGGCGCCCAGGCCGTCCCGCAGATGCCGGTCGACCTGGCTCAGATCGGAGCGGACTTCTACGTCTGGACAGGCCACAAGGCGCTCGGGCCGACGGGGATCGGGGTCCTCCACGGTCGTGTCGAGCTGCTCGATCAGATGCCTCCCTTCCTGACCGGCGGCGACATGATCGCCTCGGTCGACCTGGAGGGCTCGACCTGGAACGAGCTCCCCTGGAAGTTCGAAGCGGGAACCCCTGCCGTCGCGGAGGCCGTCGGCCTGGCGGCGGCGGTCGACTACCTGAGCACACTGGGGATGGAGCACGTCCGTGCCCACGAGCTGGCCCTGACCGAGTACATGCTCGAGGGCCTGGCGGGGGTCCCGGGGCTGAAGGTCGTCGGCCCTCCCGAGGCCGCCTCCCGGGGCGCGCTTGCCTCGTTCACCCTCGAGGGCCTTCACCCCCACGACATCGCCGAGCTGCTGGGCCGCGAGGGCGTCTGCGTCCGCGCGGGGCACCACTGCGCCCAGCCCCTGATGCGCTGCCTCGGCGTCGGCGCGACGGCACGGGCCAGCCTGGGCGTCTACAACGAGCGAGCCGACATCGACGCGCTCGTCGCTGCCCTCCACCACAGCCGTGAGATCTTCGGGCTCTGACATGGACGACCTCTATCGCGACTACATCCTCGAGCACTACAAGCGCCCCCAGAACTTCGGCGAGCTCGACCCCCACGACCTCGAGGGCCTCGAGCACAACCCGCTCTGCGGCGACGAGCTGGGCGTTCACATCCGGGTCAAGGACGACAGGATCGAGGACCTCCGCTTCCACGGCCATGGCTGCGCCATCTCACAGGCGTCCGCCTCGATCGCCTCGGAAGAGCTCAAGGGCATGAGCCTGGCGGAGGTCGGCGAGCTCGATGCCGACTGGATGATCGAGCTGCTGGGGATCCCCGTCTCGGCGACAAGGCGCAAGTGCGCACTGCTGAACCTGAAGGTCGTCAAAGGCGCCGTCACGGGCGACAACGCCTGGCCCGAGTGATCAGGGTCCGCGGCTGAGCAGCCGCGAGGCCCGGCGGCGCAACGCTAGAAGCCTCAGGCGCAGCCGCCACCACCGGCCGGCGTAGACCTGCTGCAGGGTCCGCTCGACGTCGCTCAGGCGGGCCACCTCGGCTTCGGCCCGCGCCAGGCGGCCCCCCAAGCGCTCGAGCTCGCCCCCAGCCTCGTCGAGATGCCGATCGAGCTCCACGACCCGCGAGTTCGCCGCGGCAAGCTCCGCCAGCCACTGAGCGTCCCGCTCGTCGCGCAGGGCCCGCAGACGGGGCCGCAGCACGGCCAGGGCTTTCGCGTCGGAGATCTGGGCGAACCATCGCTCGTTCTGGCGGACCCGATCGCTCCAGGCCTGCCGGCGGCCGGTGGCGCGGAAGTGGAGGACCGTCGGCTCGTAGCTCATGGCCGCGGGGGCGCCGCCGGCGATCAGGCGCTTCCAGAGGTCCCAGTCGGCTTCGCGCTCGAGCGCGCCGTTCCAGCCGCCGGCGGCCCTGGCAGTCTCAACACGGACGCAGACGGCCGACATGACGGTCGTGTTGGCCCGGGCGAGGCGCTCCGCCATCACGGGGATCCCCCAGTCCAGCCCGCCGGCCCAGCTCAGCGAGTCATCCGGCCAGACGGCAATCGCCGGGGCCTGAAGCACCTCGGCGCCAGTTCGCGCAAATGTCTCGGCAAGGCGCTCCAGATGGTCGGGGAGGAGCAGGTCGTCATCACCGAGCCACATGATCATCTCGCCTCGCGCCAGCTCCAGGGAGCGGTTTCGGTGCTCATAGGCGTAGCCCGCGAGCTTTTCGAGCTCCAGCGCCTCGACACGCTCATCTCCAAGGCCGCGGACCGCCTCGGCAGTCCCGTCGGTGCAGCCGTCGCAGAGAACCAGCACCTGCCCGGGCGGCTCGCTCTGAGCCAGGGCGCTTTGAATTGCCAACAGCACCGTCTCGCGCCGATCGTGGGTCGGGATCGCGATCGTGAATGAGCCCGCCACGGAGGAAACATAGACCGGTGGTCCGATACCCTCGACGGCCATGGCTGTGACCCGCGATTCAAGGACGGTTACCGCCGACGGGGAGAGCCTCCAGGCGCTGCCCGAGGGCGTGGAGCTCCGCGACCTGATGACCCACCCGGACGAGCGGGGGACCATCTGCGAGCTCTACGACCTCCGCTGGGGCGTCCAGCCCGACCCGGTGGTCTTCTCCTACCTCTGCACCATCCGTCCCGGCTTCGCGAAGGGCTGGGGAATCCATCGAGAGCACCACGACCGCTACGCCTTCATCGCCGGGGAGCTCGAGATCGCCCTCTATGACGAGCGCGAGGAATCATCGACCTCGGGACTGATCAGCACGATCGTCCTGAGCGAGCACCGCCGCCGGCTGCTGACGATCCCCCCCGGCGTCTGGCACGCCGAGCGCAACATCGGCAACAGGGACGTCATGTTCGTCAACTTCCCGACGATCCCATACGACCACGCCAACCCCGACAAGTACCGGCTTCCGCTCGATACGGAGGAGCTCCCGGTCGAGTTGACCAGGAGCTGGAAGGGCTGGTGAGGGGCTCGCCGGTCAGTCTGCGGACGGCCGGCTCGGGCCCTTCTGAGGGGCACGATACAATTCCTACCTACCAGGACAGGATTCGCAAGGACAACCTCAGCGAGGACACACATGGCCACGATTGACCGCATCGCAAAACCCAGCCCGATCGTCGAAGACGAGCAGGGTCAGCTGCACGCTCGCCAGGGCATTTCGCGCGAGGTGGTCAGCGAGCTCTCCAAGATCAAGGGCGAGCCCGACTGGATGGCCGAGAAACGGATCGAGTCGCTGGAAATCTTCGAACGCAAGCCCCTTCCCAACTGGGGCCCCGACCTGAGCGGCCTCAACCTGGACGACCTGGTCCTCTACTCCCCCCCGACGGCCGGGCGCTTCAACAGCTGGGACGAAGTCCCAGCCGAGATGAAGCAGACCTATGAGGATCTGGGGATCCCGCAGGCCGAGCGCGAGCACCTCGCCGGTGTCGTCGGCGTCTGGCGCCAGGAGCCGGTCTACGAGGGCCTCAAGGAGGAGTACGCAAAGCAGGGGATCCTGTTCTGCTCGATGGACACGGCGATCACCGAGTACCCCGAGCTGGTGCAGAAGTACTTCATGAAGAAGTGCGTCCCGCCGCAGGACAACAAGTTCTCGGCCCTTCACGGCGCCGTCTGGTCCGGTGGAGCCTTCTGTTACATCCCCAAGGGCGTCAAGTGCGACCTGCCCCTACAGTCCTACTTCCGCATGGAGGGCGCAGGCGAGGGCACCTTCGAGCACACCCTGATCGTGGCCGACGAGGGTTCCGAGGTGAACTACATCGAGGGTTGCACCGCG